>JBGPTS010000035.1:0-25256 GCA_041490745.1 Binatia bacterium
CGTCGGCGATTCTGAACCGCTTCACCAACATTTCGAGCGACTGTCCTAAGCTCATCAACTGCGACGCCGCCCGATTGGTCTCCTTCGTCCCCACGACCGTCTCCCGCATCCCCTGATCGATCGCCCGCATCGCCTCCGACACCTGCTCCGCGCCGATCGCCTGCTGGCGCGTCGCCAAGGTAATCTCCTGCACCGACCCCATCGTCTGCTTGATCGTCGCCGTCACGCCTTCCAATGTCTCGCCCGCCGAAAAGATCTGCTTCACTCCCTCCTCCACTCCCTTGTTCCCTTCCTCCACCGCCAATATCGTGTTCTGCGTCGCCGACTGGATCTCCTGAATAATCGCCCCGATCTGCGCCGCCGCCTTCTGGCTCTGGTCGGCCAACTTCCTCACCTCCGTCGCCACCACCGCAAACCCCTTGCCGTGCTCGCCCGCACGCGCCGCCTCGATCGCCGCGTTCAGCGCCAGCATGTTCGTCTGCTCCGCGATGCTCGACACCGTGTGCACGATCGAGCTGATTCGCTGAATCTGCTCGCTCAAGTTCAATATATTCCCCGCGATCCCTTCCGCCTGCTTTTTGATCCGGTTCATCTCCTCGATCCCCTGCTTCACCGCCCGATTCCCTTCCTCCGTCATCCGGCTCACTTCCTTCCACTCCGTCGCCATCTCGTCGGCCGTCTTGCCCACCTGATTCGACGACTGCGCCAATTCTTGGATCGTCGTCGTCACCTCGTTGATCGAGGCCGCCTGCGAGGCCACCGTGCGCTCCTGCTGCTCGGCCGCTGCCGAAATTTCGCTCGCCGCCGAGCTCGTGTTCTGCACCACCTCGATGATGCGCATCACGATCTGGCTCAAATCCTCCGCCATCTGGTTCAGCGACAGCGCCAGCGAACCCACCTCCGAGGAATCGCGCGCCGGCAGCGTCGCCGTCAAATCCCCCTGCGCCACCCGATGCGCGAACAGAACCCCTTCGCGGATCGGCCGCGAAATCGTCCGCGCCAGCAACAGCGACGCCACCGCGGCCAAGAGCAGCGCCAGGGCGATAATCGTAATCACGGCGTTACGCAGTCGCGTGATCGGCGCGAAGCCTTCGGAGTAATCTATTTTCGCAATCAGAACGGCGCCGAGCTCCGCCAGCGGGCGGAACGACACGATCCCTGCGACACCGCGGTAGTCTCGATGAAAGCCGTGCCCCTCCCCGCCCTGCAAGCCGGCGCGGACCGGCTCGCTTTCGGCAACGGTTTTGAAAATTGTCGAGGCGTCGTCGAAGCGCGACTGCGTCAACATGCGGCGCGCGCCGTCAACGATAACGACCTCGCCCGTCTGTCCGAGGCCGGAGCGCTCGACGAGCAATTGATGAAGTGTTTTCAACTCGATCTCCAGCGCGGCGAGACCCACGACCTCGCCCTCGTGGTCGATGATCGGGCTGCTGACGATAAACACGTGCGTGCGTGCCGTCGGCGACAAGAACACCGAACCGACCGCGGCCTGTTTCAGCTCCGGCTGGGCGACGCCGATTTCGGTGAGATTCTTGCCTACTTGATTCCAATCCTTAAACGCCGCCAGCGCGACCTTGCCCTCTTTGTCGGCGAGCAGGATGTCGGAGTAAGCCGGGTTGCCTTCGCGGAGTTGCGCCAGAAGAGTCGTCGCGCGCTCCAATCTCTCTTCGGGAGTCTTGGCCGTGAGATTGGGGAACTTGGCGGCGAAGGAGGGAGAGAGCAGGCCCTTCACCGCCGGATTGCTGGCGAGCCGCTTCGCGTCCGCCAGTTGTTTGCCGACGCGCTCGCGGAGAAAAAAAACTTTGTTCTCCGCCACGGCATCGAGCTTGTTGAGGATCTCCTGTTGCAGGCTCTCGCGGCTACTGGTGTACGCAATGGCGCCGATCGCCACCGTCGAAACGAGCGAGAGGCAGAGAAACCATAACGTCAGCTTCCCTTTGATCGTGGCGGGAGCGATTTTACGGAACCCGCCGAGCGGCAATTTCCACTTCATTTTTTTCTCCTAGAGAGGCTCCGCCTCGTCGCGGTTTTGTCCCGACAAGCGGGGGTCGGCGAGGATTTTTTCGACCGCCAATAAGTTGAGGAGACCGCCGTCGATCAAGTACTCGCCGCGAATGAAAATCGCCCGCTCGGGTTCGAGCGACACCGGCGGCGGCTGGAGCTCTTTGGCGGCGAAGGTCAGAATATCTTTGAATTGATCCACGGCGAGGGCGAGCTTGCTGCCATCGACGGAAAGGACCAGGACGGCGGCGACCGTCGCCGGAATCTCTCTTCGACCGAGACCGAGAATCGGCCCAAGATCGACCACCGGAATGAGTTCGCCGCGCAAATTCATTGCGCCGGCGAGATGAGGCAAGACGCCGGGCAGCCGCCGGAGCGGCGTCGAGCGGCGCGTTTCGGCGAGATATTTAAGCTCGATGCCGTACGTCTCGCCGGCCAATTGAAATGAGAGCGCGGCGATTTTTTCCCCGCTGTCCTCCGCCGCCGGGACCTCGCTCAAGATCCGCGCCCGCTCTTTGAGCAGCGCGCGGAAATCTTCCCGGTCGCTCGGCGCGAACTCGCCGTCTAATTCTTTCTCATTCATCTTGCTCATTCATTTTGGGTTTGCCAATCGCCGAGCTCGTACGCCTCCAACACGGAAAAAATTCGCTGCGGGTTCACGATCGGAATCAGCCGCCCTTCCGATTTGGCGACGCCCAAGAGAAATTGACTATGCCGGCTGCCCAAAAAAGAAGAAAAGTTCGGCGCCGGCTCCATCTCGCGGCGCGAAATTTCGATGAGCGAGAGCGCCCGATCGACGATCAGGCCGAAGAGTTTCTCTTGAAACGGCGTGATAAGGACCGCGGTCTTCGTGTCCCACGGCCGGCGCGCGAGGCCCAGGCGCCGCCGGAGGTCGAGGGCGGTGACGACTTTGCCGCGCAGGTTGAAAATGCCGGAGATAAACGGCGGCGCGTCGGCCAGCGGCGTCAGCTCCGGCAACGGCACCACCTCCTCGGCGTCGTGAATCGAGATGGCGTACGGGTTCGGTTCGAGAGCGAACGTGAGCAGCATGATATTATCCTTCATCGGCCAACTCTCCTTCTACCAGCGTGAGCAGTTGCCGGCCGGTGATGCCGTCGGCGCCGCGGAGATTTTCCGAAAGGGAAGCGGAGGCGAGCAGGCTTTTCGCCGCGGCGAAGCTTCGTCGCGCCGGCCCGGTCCGACCCTGGGCTTTGTGAATCTTGCCCAAGTAAAAATGGCCGAGGGCGAAGTTTTGATCGATGTAAATCGTTTTCTTGAACGCGCCGAGCGCCTCGTCCATCTTGCCTTCTTCCATCCACAGGAGCGCCAGAGAATAGTGCGCCCAGAGATTCAGCGGGTCCAAAACAATGGTCCGATGCAGCCAATAGGCAGCCTCCGCGAGATGTTGCCGGTCGGCGGCGAGTTGGCCGAGCAAAAAAGAGACGCGCGCATCTTTGGGAATTTTTTCCGCCAGACCCGCAAGTTGCACCAGCGCCGTATCCAACTCGCCCTTGGCAATCAACTCGACGGTTTTGGCCAGCAGGTCTTCGGGAGCGGATTTTTCCGCCGCCGGAACTTTCTCGATCGCGGGCGCGGCGGCGCGCGGCTTCGGCCGAGGCAGCGGCGCGTGCCACGTCCAGGTCATCGGACTCGGCGCGGCCACGACCGGCTTGACGGCGGGCCTTTGATAGATCACGGTTTCGGGAAAGACCCGCGCCTCGAAGTCTTGATAGTTTTCCCGCGAATATTCCGCCGCGCCGGTGAGGAGAAATCCGCCTTCGACGAGGCAGTCGTGAAAGCGCCGCAAGATTTTTCGGATCGTATGCGGGCGAAAATAGATCGTCACGTTGCGGCAGAAGACGATGTCGAGATCGTTCGTTCCGCTATCGGGGGCAGGATAAACGTCGCTTTCGAGATTGAGCGCGCCGAAAGTGACCGGCGCGCGGACGCGGTCGTCCACGCGGTAGAAATCTCCCGCAACCGGCTGCCAGTACTTGCGGATCATTTCCGGCTTGACGCCTCTGAACGACCAGGGCCGATAAATTCCCTCGCCGGCCCGCGCCAACGCGTCGAGGTCGATGTCGGTGGCGAGGATTTTGATCTCCCATGAGAGCAGCTCGGGAAAATGGTCGAGCAGCAAAATGGCGATCGAGTAAGGTTCTTCGCCGGTGGAACAGCCGGCGCTCCAGATTCTCAGCGTCTTCTCGCCGCGGGATTTTTTCTTCGCGACGATCTCCGGCAGGAGATAATCCTTCAGCGTCTCGAAATGGGCGGGGATGCGAAAAAAATAGGTCTCGTTGGTAGCGACCGCCGCCACCAGTTGATCGAGGAAGCGGATGCCGTCGGCGCCGCCGGCGTCGATGGCGCGAAGGATATCTCCCGGCGACGACGGAGAAAGAGCCGCGTAGAGATCTTTGAAAGGCTCCTCCAGGCGATCGAGCTTGTCGTCGGTGATGTAAAGCCCCGTTTTTCTCTCCAGTAGGTCCCTCAGCCGAAGGAGGTCGCCCGGCGTATGAACCAGAGATGAATTAGGCATCGTTTCGCTCGATCAGGGTAAGTTTTGACCTCTGGAAAGTCAAGTTGAATTCCGCGCAAGCGATGAATCAGGGCGCTACCAAAGAGAATTGCGCCTTTCGAACGAGGGATGGGCTGAGACGACAGCTAACTCATCCCTCATCGTTTTTATTTGTGCTTGCCAGGTTCTCCGCAAATCGATTAAAATCCGGGAAAACCGCCATCGGAAAACGACAGGTTGAACTCAGCCGCAAATATGGGAGTATAGTCTCATGGAAACAACCCTTGACATACCGGCGAATATTTCAGAAGGAAAGCAGGATCAGGAGAGACTCGAACGTCGGGGAGGCCGTCATGGTCGGTTCGGTCATGCCGCGAATCAAAATCGCTCTAAACACGGGTCGATTCGTTATCCCGTATCGACTCTACGGCGACGGGCTTCATAGCCTCGTTTTCATTAACGGCATCCAGCAGTCGATGGCGATGTGGCACAGCTTCGTGCGCCGGTTCAGCCGGAATTATCGCATCGTCATCTTCGATTTTCCGTACCAGGGCAAGGGCCGGATTGTAAGCGGCGGCCTCGATCTGTCGCTCGACGAACAGATCGGTGTTTTGGATGCGGTCGTCAACGCAGTGGGCATCCGCGAGCGACTTACCGTCTGCTCCGCTTCGTGGGGAGGCGTGATCGCCTCCGGTTATGCCGTGCAACATCCGGACAGAGTGCAACGCTTGATCATGGCGAGCATGGGGACCCGAGCCAACAAAAAGATGACCGATCTGATTACCGACGGCACGGAAAATTTTCCACGAGACAGCGCCGGGGTGGCGCAGGCCTTGCTTCGGAGCTTCGGCCAGGACCTGCCGCCGGCGCTGAAAAACCGGATCACAGCGCAATTCCGGCGCATGAGCGAAGAAGCCTTGGAGGCATTTTGCCGCCATGGGATCTCGGTCCTTTCAATCGGCGATTTATCCAAAGTGGTAGATGTGAGCGAGATCAAATGCAAAACCATCCTCCTCCACGGCGAAAACGATACGATCATTGACGCGGATGACGTCAGGTCCCTCGCGAGCCGGATTCCACATTCGGAAATGAAAGTCATAAAAGGCGTGGGACACTTTCTCCATCTGGAGAAGGAGGAGCTGCTGGACATCTATGAGGAAATTCTCGCGGCGCCTTACTGATGCGGGTACTAACTAGGATGAGGGATCAAGGATGAGGGCAGCGGGGTCAAAGACCCTGGCCCCTGAACCCGCTCGCGCCCCCTCGCCTCAAAGTGAGAGTGAGTCATGGCTCACATCATTAGAGAAGACGAACATTCCCGTGATTTATGCCATTGAATATGATATCCAAAAACGTTCATGGTCGATATCGCCGCCAATTACCGCGAGGTTCTCGAACGCATGGGCGAAGCGGCGGTTCGATCGAGCAGAGACCCGAAAGAAATCAAATTACTGGCCGCCTGCAAGTCGCAGAGCGTCGAAAAGATTCGGGCGGCGGCCGCAGCGGGGATACGGCTCTTCGGCGAAAATTATGTTCAGGAGGCCGAGGCCAAAAAATCCGCCTTGGACGCAACCATCGAATGGCACATGATCGGCCATCTCCAGCGCAACAAGGTGAAAACAGCGCTGGGAATCTTCGATTTGATTCAATCGCTCGATAGCGTCGAGCTGGCGCGCGCGCTCGATAAGGAAGCGAAGGCGCGGGGCCGCGCGGCACGCGCGTACGTCGAGGTCAATCTTGCGGCGGAACAGACGAAGAGCGGCATCCCGAGCAATCGCGTGGCGCCGCTCTTGGAAGAGATCGCCAAGCTCCCATATATAAGGATAGAGGGGCTGATGGCGGTGCCGCCGCTCGCGGACGACGCGGAGAAGGCGCGGCCGTATTTTCGCGCGCTCGCGGAGTTGCGCGCCGAGCTTAAGCCGCTCGAAGCGACGAACATCCATCTCGCGGAGCTTTCGATGGGCATGACGAACGACTTTTCGGTGGCGATCGAAGAGGGCGCGACGCTGGTCAGGATCGGCACGGCGATCTTCGGCCCGCGCGGCGCATAAAGGACATTCATGTTTCTCTTAGCCAATCTGATCGACGCCTTGGCCGCCGTGGTCAACACGCTGCTCTGGCTCTATATGTGGATCATGATCGCGCGTGCGGTAATCTCTTGGGTGAGTCCGGATCCTTATAACCCGATCGTGCGGTTTCTCTACAGCGCTACGGAGCCGGTGCTGTTCCGGCTGCGGCGCGCCTTTCCGCTCTACGCCGGCGGCATCGACTTCTCGCCCATTCTCGTCTTCGTCGCCATTTTGTTCTTGCAGCGCTTCCTGGTGCAGTCGCTCTACGATCTGGCGCAAACGCTCCGCTATGCGAGCTGACGCATGAAACAAATTTTCGTCGCCGACATCCGGGAAAATCAGCCGGTCGATACCGTCTTCATGTGCGCGTCCAAGAACCAAGGCGTGACGAAGAGCGGCAGCGGCTATCTCACTCTCAAGCTCCTCGACCGCAGCGGCGAGATCGAGGGGAGAGTCTGGGACCGCGCGCTCGACCTGGCGAAAGTTTTCGACAAAAACGACTACGTGCGCGTGCGCGGCCAGGCGACGCTCTACCAGGGGAAAATGCAGATCCGCGTGCACGACGTCGCGCGGGTTGAGGAGCGCGAAGTCTCGGCCGACGATTTTCTACCGAAGAGTTTCCACGATCCCGAGATCATGGCGGCGGAGCTGACGGCGATTCTTCGCGGCGTCAAAAATCCCCATCTACTGGCTCTGGCGGAGTCGTTTTTTGCCGACGAAGAATTTATGGACCACTTCAAGCGCGCGCCGGCGGGAAAAAGCATTCACCATTCCTATCTCGGCGGCTTGCTGGAGCACACGCTGTCGCTCCTCAAGCTGATCCTCAGAGTCGTCGATAACTACCGCGACATCGACGTGGACCTGCTTCTGATCGGCGGCTTTCTCCACGACATGGGAAAGATCTACGAGTTCTCGTTCGACCGCGCGGTGGACTACACCGACAAAGGGCAACTCCTCGGACACCTCGTGATGGAAGTCGAGAAGGTGAGCGAGAAGATCAAGTCGATCCCGAATTTTCCCGAGGGGCTCGCGGTGCTCGTCAAGCACATGCTCGTGAGCCATCACGGCGCGTACGAGTTCGGCTCACCCAAGCTGCCGCAGACGGTGGAAGCGATGATACTTCACTACCTCGACGACCTCGACGGCAAAATCCAGAGCATCCAGAATCTCATGGCGAAAGAGGCCGGCTCGCGCTGGACTTCGTTTCACCGCGCCTACGGCCGGAGTTTTTTCCGCGGCGACGGCGAAAAAAAAGAATAGTCGCTGTCATTTAGGCGGCGACCGAGGAGTTGGCTCAAATGAAAATGTTTTTGGCCGGAGCATGGACCGACAAACCGAAAAAAATCGAAGTTCATAATCCCTACGACAACTCGGTCATCGACGCAGTGCCCAGGGGCGATGCCGGCGACGTCGAGCGCGCGCTCGCCTTTGCCGAACGAGGCGCCAAAATCATGGCCAAGCTTACCGGCTACGAGCGCTGGAAAATTCTTCGCAAGGCCGCCGACTTGATGGCCGCGCGGAACGAAGAGCTCGGCCGGATCATCTCCCAGGAAGAGGGAAAGGTCATCGCCGAAGGTCGCGGCGAAGCCGCCCGCGCGGTCGAAACCATGATGGGGTCGGCGGAGGAGGCCAAGCGGATTCACGGCGAGACGGTGCCGCTCGACGCCGACCCGACCGGCAGTAAAAAGCTCGGCTTCACTTTGCGCGTCCCTTGCGGCGTGGTGGCGGCCATCGCGCCGTTCAATTTTCCGTTGAACCTGGTGACCCATAAAGTCGGCCCGGCGCTCGCCGCGGGCAACACGGTCATCGTCAAGCCGGCTTCGGACACGCCGCTCTCCGCTCTGAAGCTCACGGAAATTTTGCTCGAAGCCGGTCTGCCGCCGGAAGGGATCCAATGCGTCGCCGGACCCGGCGGCGAGATCGGCGACACGCTGGTCGCCGACCGGCGCGTGCGCAAGGTGACTTTCACCGGCAGCCGCGAGATCGGCGACCGGATTTGCCGCACGGCGGGCATCAAAAAAGTCACGATGGAACTCGGCTCGAACAGCCCGGTCATCGTCATGCCCGACGCCGATCTGGACAAGGTCGCGACGGTCTTGGCGATGACGGGGTACGGCAATGCCGGTCAAACCTGTATTTCTACGCAGAGAGTACTGGCGGCAAAAAAGATCTACGGTGACTTACTGGGATCACTCAAGCCCAAAGTGGAGGCGCTGACCACGGGCAATCAGCTCGACGAGAAATCAAAAGTCGGACCAATGGTGAAGGAGAGCGAGGCGGTACGCGTTGACAGTTGGATTAGCGAAGCGGTCGCGGGCGGCGCGCGCCTGGTCGCCGGCGGCGGCCGGCGCGGCGCGATCTATATGCCCGCGGTGGTCGCCGACGTGCACCCGGATATGCGCATTTCTCGCGACGAATTATTCGGGCCGGCCGTCGCGGTGACGCCGTTCGACACGATCGAAGAAGCGATCGCGCTCGCCAACGACAGCGTTTACGGCCTGGCTGCTGGGATTTTCACCGAGAATGTCGAATGGGCGATGAAGTTCGCGCGCGAAGCCGAAGCGGGCAACCTCCACGTCAACTGGGGCTCGCAGTGGCGCGTTGATCTGATGCCTTACGGCGGCTTGAAAGATTCCGGCTTCGGCAAGGAAGGGCCGCGCTACGCGGTCGAAGAAATGACGGAATTAAAAATGGTGGTATTCCACCTGAATAGTTAAATGCGCTCCGACGGCCGCAAAGAAAAACAACTCAGGCCCATCGTCATCACGCCGGGCTATTTGAAGCACGCCGATGGCTCGGTCTTGATCGAAGTCGGCGACACGCGCGTGATCTGCACCGCCAAGCTCGAAGATCGCGTACCTCCGTTTCTCAGGAACAGCGGCAAAGGCTGGATCACGGCCGAGTACGGCATGCTGCCGGGGTCTTCGCAGGAGCGCATCACGCGCGAGGCGTCGCGCGGAAAGATCGGCGGCCGCACGCACGAGATCCAGAGGCTGATCGGCCGCAGCCTGCGGGCGATCGCGGACCTTACGGTGCTCGGCGAAAGAACCGTCTGGATCGACTGCGACGTGATTCAAGCCGACGGCGGCACGCGCACGGCCTCGATCACCGGCGCCTACGTCGCGCTCACCCTGGCGGCGCAACGCTGGCTTAAGCAGGGCGCGATCAAGAAAACGCCGGTGCGCGATGCCGTCGCCGCGGTCAGCGTCGGCGTCGTCGATGGAAAAGTTTTGCTCGATCTCAATTATGCCGAAGACAGCCGCGCCGAAGTGGACATGAACGTCGTCATGACCGGCGCGGGAAAATTCATCGAAGTCCAGGGCACCGCCGAGCACGAGCCCTTTACCAAGAAGAAGCTCGACCGGCTGACCGACGTGGCGGCGGTGGGCATTCGAGAACTCATCAAGCTGCAAAACAAACTCCTCAGCCAGGCGAATGGAAAAATTTAAAAAATCCTTAAGTTTGCCGGTTTCCCGCCGATAGATATTAAAAACTATAGGAGGCCGGCTGTGAGGAAACGCGTTCTTCTGGTGGAAGATCATCCCGATACGAGCGAGATTATGCGGAAAGAATTGACCTTCGTAGGCTACGATGTCCTGATTGCGGAAGACGGTCAGCAGGCCGTGGCGTTCGCTGCCCACCTGTTGCCCGACATTATTATTATGGACATGAGACTCCCCAAGCTGAATGGATTCGAGGCGACCCGACGCATCCGCGAGAATCCCAAGACCGCCTCCATTCCCATTCTCGCCGTTACCGCCATGACGGCGGCCGGCGATCGGGAAAAGTGCCGCGCCGCGGGCTGCGACGGATACCTGCCCAAGCCGTTCACCTACAGGGAACTCGATCACGCGGTCAAGAAACTGTTTCAGTTGCCCGAATTGCGAACCGAGCATGCGTCCGAACCTACCGCGACCGCAGCCGAGAGCGGTTCGGAAACAAGATAGACCGCCCGGCAATCCTGAAGCCGGCTTCGATGACATGGAGCTTTTGGTCGCGACCACGAATCGGGGCAAACTCGCCGATATCGAGGAAGTTCTCAAATCCCTGCCTGTCCGGATACGTTCCCTCGACGCTCTCGACGGCGCGCCCGGCGTCGTCGAAGACGGAAAAACTTTCGAAGAAAACGCGCTCAAAAAAGCCCGCGTGCTGGCGGCGTTCTCCGGCCGCGCGACTCTGGCCGACGATTCCGGCCTGGAAGTCGACGCGCTCGGCGGCGCGCCCGGCGTTCATTCGGCGCGGTATGGCGGTGAAGATTCCGACGACGCGCGCAACAACGAAAAATTATTGCGCGAGTTGTCTAACGTCGCCGACAACAAACGCAGCGCATGCTTCGTCTGCGTGCTGGCGTTGTGCGCGCCGCCGGCGCTTGGTGGAGGTGAATGGCTTTTCCGCGCCGAGTGCCGGGGACGAATCGCCTTCGCTCCGCGCGGCGGCAACGGTTTCGGCTACGATCCGCTGTTTTTCTATCCGCCGCTCGATTGCACCTTCGGCGAGCTGGATCGCGCTGCCAAAGGCCGCGTCAGCCACAGAGGACAGGCGCTGAAAAAATTTATCGAGGCGTTTCCTTTGCTGCCGTTCTTTGCGGAAAATCTTCGGGGTTGATTTCACACCTTGCCTGTGTAGAATGAAATGGTTTTGCTTGACGGGGCGTAGCGCAGCCTGGTAGCGCACCTGCCTTGGGCGCAGGGGGTCGGACGTTCAAATCGTCTCGCCCCGACCAAAAACCAGTAGGCAGTAGGCAGTCCAATTCCGGTTTTTGTTTTGTGCCGACTGCCTACTGCTTTCTGCATACTGAACTCGGCGCCAGTAGCTCAGTTGGATAGAGCAACGGCCTTCTAAGCCGTAGGTCAGGGGTTCGATTCCCTTCTGGCGCGCCATTATCAGAAGGGAGTGGAGAGCAGACGGCAGCGAGCAGGGAAGAGATTGTCAGATGAGAAACCGCTCGCCGCTCACGGGACGTAGAGACATTGTGGTGAGTGTAGCTCAATTAGGTTAGAGCACTGGACTGTGGCTCCAGGGGTTGAGGGTTCAAATCCCTTCACTCACCCCAATTTTAAGGGATGAAGGATGACGGGTTCATCCTTTCGCCTTCCGACTTCATCCTTGCTTTTGCGATGGGCCGCTAGCTCAGTTGGTAGAGCAGCTGACTCTTAATCAGCGGGTCCGGAGTTCGAGTCTCCGGCGGCCCACCATTTTTTTCCTCAAAGCATCAACGATTCCTTCCCGTGAAGGATCGATCCACGCCCGACCTCTCTTATCCGTTGTCGTTGCGGCGACTCAGTTTTGTCTGAGAGCCTGCTAGCGCCGCCGGCGCGCGGCGAAATAAATCGCCGCGCCTCCCATGATCGCTACGGCAACCAGGCTCGCCGTTTTGGAATAAAACGACAGGATGGCCATGATCCCCGATGCGAAGGCCACTCCGTAAAGAACGAGCACGGCGTGCGCTTCTTTCCATCCCGCCGCGATGAGTCGGTGGTGAATGTGCTCGCGGTCGCGGCGAAAAATCGCCAGGAAGCGGCCGAAAAAAAAGCGCGCGCCGTTATCGCCGGCACGGCTGTCGGCATTGGGCCACAGGCCGCGCCGGATCACCGCGAGCAACGTATCCGCGATCGGCAGCGAAAGCGCCAGCACGGGCGTCAACAGCGGCACGCCGGCGGCATGCTGCGAGCCGCGCACGTAGAGAGCGGCGAGCAGATAGCCCACGAACATGCTGCCCGAATCGCCCATGAAAATAGAAGCGGGCGAAAAATTATAAAAAAGAAATCCGGCGAGGGCGCCGGCCAGCGCGATCGTCGGCAGGGCGACGTCAAGCCGGTCCGCGGTCAGCGCGATTACCGACAGCGTGACGGCGGCGATCAGGCCGACGCCGGCCGCGAGGCCGTCCAGACCGTCGATCAAATTGAACGCGTTGGTGATCCCGATCATCCACAACAGCGTGATCGGCGCGGCCAGCCAGCCGAGCGGCACGGTGTCGCCGCTGAACGGGTCGATGATGCGCCCGATGCCGTGGCCGTCGGCGACAACCATGAGCGCCGCGATCGTTTGAAACACGATCTTCGTCGCGGGCCTGACCTTGTAAATATCGTCCACAACGCCGAGCGCCGCGATCACCATCGCTCCGCCGACCGACCAGCGCCAGGCCGACAGCGCCGGCGCGAGCGCGAAATGTAGCCCCGGATCGACGGCGAGCGCAAGCCCGATCGCGCCGGCGAGCGCGAGCATGACGGCGAGGCCGCCGAGAGAAGGCACGGGACCTCCGCTGGGCCGCAGGGCACCGCCTTTGTCCACCACGCCGAAACGACGCGCCGCGGCGCGGACGAGCGGCGTCAAGACGAGACTCAGCGCGGCGGCCGTGAGAGCCGCAAGCGCGCATGCCAGCAAAGAATAACTTGTCATGAAAATTTTTTCGGCCCGGGCGGAGAATCTGCGGCCGCCGGCCCTTGGGGAAAACGGCCGGGCTGAAAGCCTAAAAGAGTTAGACCCGAATGGCAAGAAAAAAATTTGCGGCGGCAGAAGCGCGATCGATGACGATGTTGAAGGACTTCAGGCTTGCGGTTATAGTTGGCGGATTCGCCGCTCCGGAATGCCGGTTCTCCAATGGTGCCGCCGATTCGTAAATTTTCTCTTCGCATCAATCTCGGGACGGAGAAGTCAACCCGTTGGGCGCTCGTCGCGGCGGCGATGCTCATCGTGCTTTGGATTCGGACTCTGCCGCTCGCGATCCCGGCGGCGGACGTTCTGGCGGAAAAAATTCTCGGGCTCAAGGTCCGCGAGCAAATCGCGCCGCAAGTGATGCAGCAGGTGCCCGGTGAAGATTGGAAGGATTACGTTGAAGGCGCGGCGAGCGAATGGCTCAAGCGCCACCGTGCGGAGTACGATTCCGCCAAGGCGGCGCTCAGGGCCGAAGTCAAGGCCGATTTAAGCTTCGAAGCCAAAGACGGGCGAACTTATACCTACCTCGGCGACTACGACAGCTACGTCTGGCTGAGAAACGCGCGCAATTATCTCGACCACGGCACGACTTGCGACGCGGTTCAAAACGGCGAATGCCGCGACGCATACGGCAACGCGCCCGTGGGCTATCGGATGCAGTACAACCGGTCGCTGCACATCGCCGCGATCGTCGCCGTGCATCGGGCGATCACGTTTTTCAATCCGGGATATCCGCTCTCGGCCAGCTCGTTTTGGATTCCGGTCCTCCTCGGCGCGTTGGGCGTCTTGCCGGCGTTTTTTCTTGGCCGCCGCGTGGGCGGCGATTTGGGCGGTGTCTTTGCCGCCGTCATCATTTCTCTCGATCCGCCGTTTCTTCTGCGCAGCGTCGGCAGCGACAACGACGTGTGGAACGTCGTTCTGCCGTTATTCGCCGCCTGGGCGATGGCGGCGGCGCTCGATGGCGGCAAAATCTTTCGCGCGGCGATTTGGGCGATCACGGCCGGTGCGCTGACCGGCATGCACGCCGCGGTGTGGCGCGGCTGGCTGTTTACCTACGGCCTGCTGCTCTCGGCGGCGTTCGGCTATGCGCTTCTCGTGGCCGCGAGAGAGGTGGCGGCGCGCGGGCTGAAGCGATTTTGGCGCGACGAAGAAATCCGCCGGCTCGCCTTTGTGATTTTGGTCTACTACATCGCTGCCGGTGTTTTCACCTGGCCGGCGGACGAGTCGGCGTTTTCGGTCCCGTTCAAGATGATCGCCTCCGCCGGCAGCCTGGTGGCCGGAAATCCCGCTGCAGGCCGGGCGGAAGTTCTCTGGCCGCAGGCGCTCGGCACGGTGTCGGAGCTCAGCCTGCCGAAGCCGGGCGACATCGTGCAATATATGGGCGGGACGATTTATTTTTTCGGCGCGTGGCTCGGCCTGCTGGCGCTGGTCTTGCCGAAGGCCGCTTGGCGGCCGCGTCATTTCCTGCTCCTCGTCTGGACCGCCGCCCTCTACGTCGCGTGTTACTACGCGTTCGCCTGGACGGCGGTTCCGAGAAGCGCGATGGTTTTATTATTCGCCCTGCCGCTCGCCGCCGAGCTCCTGGCCTCGTGGCTTAAGAAAGATTCCGCCTCGCCTGGAAACGGCTCGGCCGCGCTCGTCCTCGTCTGGTTTTTCCTCGCTCTGTATATGGTTACGGGCGGCATTCGCTTCCTGATTCTATTTGCCGTGCCGTTCGGGCTGGCGTTCGGCGCAGCGGCCGGGCGCGCGAGCGAGTGGTTGGAAAAGTGGCTGCAACGCGCGCCACCGCGCTACATTTCGCGCGCCGGGGCCCGCGCGGCGAGCTTTGTGCTCGTCCTCGCCGTCGTCGTCTATCCCGTTTGGCGCGGTTACGCGACGGTGAAAAATTATTATCCGGCGATGAACCGTGCGTGGTGGGACACGCTGGCAAAAATCAAAAACGAATCGCAGCCCGCCGCCATCGTCAACAGCTGGTGGGACTACGGCTACTGGGCCAAGTACGCGGCCGAGCGACGGGTGAGCAGCGACGGCGGCTCGCTGCAGACCCACGTGCCTTACTGGCTTGCGAAGGCGCTGGTCGCGCCGACCGAGGCGGAGAGCCGCGGCATTCTTCGCATGCTCAATTGCGGCTCCGATGCGACACCGCTGCCCGAAGGGGCCTACGGCGCGTTCGGCCGGCTCAAGGCGATGGGCGCGGACGACGTGACCGCCAATTCGATTTTGATGGAGGTTGTCAAGCTCGATAGAACGCGGGCCGGACAATATCTCGCCCAGCGAGGTTTTACCGCACCCGAGCAAAATAACTTGCTCGCCGCGACGCATTGCACGCCTCCCGAATCGTTTCTTGTCGTCAGCAAAGAAATGATTTTGAAGGGCGAATGGTGGATGGGCCTCGGCTCATGGGACGTGAAGAAAGCTTACCTGGTCTTTCGAGCGCGCGGCGGCTCCGAGGGCGAGGCGGTCGCTGATTGGGTCGCGCGATTCGGTTACCGCGCCGAGGACGCGCGCGCCCTTTATCGGAAAATCGTCGCTTTCAAATCCGCCGCCGAAGTGGAAGCTTTCATCGCGCCGTCGCAACGGTTGATCCCGACCGAGTGGATTCCTTGCCGCCGCGCCGGGCCCGAAATGAGTTGCCGCATCACGGTCGCCCACGCGGGCGCGACGCGCCACATGTATTTTGTGTATCAACCGTCCGCGCCGAAAGGCGGCCGGTTAAAAAGCGGCGGCCGCGAAGGGCCGCCCGCGGTCGTCATCGTCGCGGGCGCCGAGCGGTTGGAGGAGATCGCCGATCCGTCGCCGGCGTTCGCCGAGGTCGGCGTGTTGATCGACCCGGCGGGCGAACGGATTCTCGTCGGCACGCCGCTCTTGATCCGCTCGACGCTTTTGCGGCTCGTCTATCTCGACCCGAACTATAGCGAGCGCTTCCAGTTGTTCGTGCGGAAGAGCACCGCTTCGGGCGAGGAAGTGGTCGCCTGGAAAATCGACTGGAACGATTGAGGGCCGCTACCACCGGCCCTGCATCAGTGCTTCCAAGTCGGCGATGATTTTTTCCGCGGCGTCGAGTTCGCGCGGCGACGCGCCTCGATCAAGCGGCGCGCCGCCGCTCTCGCGCCCGCGGAGCGACGCGGCGATGCGATCGGCGAGGGCATCGGCTTGCCAATCCGTCGGTTTCACCCACCAGCCATTTCCCGCCTCGGCAAAGGCTGCGGCGTTGTCGATCTGATTATCGCGTGCGGCGCTCGAGAGCGGCACAAGCAAACAGGGCAGGCCGCAGACGCGTAACTCGGAGAGGGTTTGCGCTCCCGCGCAGGCGATCGCAAAGTCGGCCCAGGCGTAGGCCTCGGCCATGTCATCGATGTAAGCGACAACCGACGCGGCGATGCCCGTGCCGGCGTAGCCGGCGCGAATGGATTCCGGCGCAAATCGGCCTGCCTGGTGCAGCACGTCGAGCGCGAAGCCGCGGGCGGCGACCTTCGCGAGCAACTCGGGCACGCGGCGATTTAAAAAGTCGGCGCCGCCGGAGCCCCCGGTCACCAGGATGCGCGGGTTTAGAACGTCGCGAGCGGAATTTTTCCGCCGCCGGTCGCGCGTCGAAACGATCTCGCGGCGCACGGGATTGCCGGTGAGGAGGGCGCGGGATCGGGGAAACGCCGATTGGGTCTCAGCGAAGGCGAGATAAACGCGATCGACCGAGCGGCCGAGCCAGCGATTGGCGAGACCGGGCGCGACGTTGGCCTCGTGGATTGCGGTCGCGCGCCGGAGCGTCCGCGCGGCGATGAGCGCGCCCGCCGAGGCGTAGCCGCCGAAGCCGATGACGAGCTTCACCTGCCGCGTCTTGAGGAGCCGCCTTGCCTGAACCGCTCCGATGACGAGGCCGGCGATCGCGCGGAACTTGCGGCGCGCGCTCTGGCCCGCGAACGGCGCGCTGCGAATGACTTCCAAGCGATAGCCGCGCGCCGCCACGAGACGGGATTCAAGACCTTCCGAGCCGCCGATAAAAAAAATCTCCGCGTCGGGAAAAATCTCCCGATAGGCGTCGGCCACGGCGAGCGCGGGATAGACATGGCCCGCCGTGCCGCCGGCGGCGATGGCTATTTTTCTGTGTGTCGCCATGTTATGGGGAAGTGGATTACCGTCCATTTTCAGGGCAATTTAACGGCTCTCTATTTTTCAGGTATACGTTTACTCTCCGTCTGAAAAGAGAAAAATACAATGATGGCGGCCAAAGAACAGGCGCTTGACCCCAGATTTGTGCGGCTGGATGCCTCCACGGTTTGCCAGCTGAAATGCCCGTCGTGTCCCACTGCAACCGGAGCGACCGGACAGAAACTGGGAGTGGGCTCTCTTAAATTCGAAGATTTCGATAAATTTATCCGCCGCAATCCGCATGTCTCCCACATCGAGCTTTCCAACTGGGGGGAGGTTTTTCTCAACAAAGACCTCGTCAAAATCCTCGCTTATGCTTATCGGCGCAACGTTTCCCTTTACATCGCCAACGGAGCCAACATGAACGATATCCGGGGGGACGTTCTGGAGGCTTTGGTTAAATATAAACTGCGCCGGATCACCTGCTCCATCGACGGTGCCAGCCAGGAAACGTATGTCCAGTACCGCATCAAAGGCGATTTTAACCGGGTCATGGAAAACATCAAGGCGATTAACCGCTGGAAGGCAAAATACCGCTCTTCGTATCCGCAGCTCACATGGCAATTCGTCGCTTTTGGCCACAATGAGCACGAGATCGCCAAGGCGCAGGAAATGGCCAAGGCGCTTGGCATGAGTTTTCTTCTCAAATTATCCTGGGAAGATCTTTATGATCTACCGGAATTTTCCCCCGTGCAAAACAAGGAGCTTGTTGGAAAAGAAACCGGCCTGGGAGTGGCGAGCCGGAAAGAATATCTGGCAAAATACGGCCAGGATTATGTGGAACATACCTGCTGCTGGGATCTGTGGAATGGCCCGCAGATCAATTATGACGGGCGGATGCTGGGTTGTCCTATCAATTATTGGGGGGACTATGGAAACGTGTTTGAGGAAGGGCTGGATGCGTGCTTAAACGGCGAAAAGATGCAGTATGCGCGCGATATGCTTATGGGCAAACGCGAGGCCAAAGAGGGAATCCCTTGCACCACCTGTAAAGTATACCGCCGGATTAAAAAAGATCAGGCCTGGGTTACCGAAACGGATGTAGAAACAGTATACCGTTCCGGGCGACGGTATATCATGTTTGAAAATAAGATTTTGGGAGAAAGGGGCACTGTTCGCCTGGTCACGTTTGTTAGCCGGCTGAGAGAATTTTTCCGGCAGATTCGGAAGGCTCTAAAGCAGGGACGATTTGATATTCGCCTTCAAACCGAGGCTCGCGCTTTACCAAATCAAGGCTATCCGCTCTCAATCCCGCTGCCTTTAGATGATGAAGATAACAAATGGAAACCGCATCCTCTCTTTCGAGGACCCACTAAAGGTATCCGGGACTTTTCCTGCCATGTTTCTGTTTTAGTCAACGGGTACTCCCCGCATCCGCCGCACACGCACAAGGAAGAAGAAATTTTAATAATGCTCTCCGGCGAAGCGGATTTGCTTTTGCCGCTTTACCCAGGCGAAAACGGACATGGGCGCCTGCCCCTGAAACCCGGCGAAGTTGTGTATTATCCGCCGGAATATCCGCACACGTTGCAGGCCATCGGTAAGGCGTCGGCGAATTATCTGATGTTTAGATGGTATACGCCAAACCCGAAACAAGGTTCCAACAGCCTTTCTTTTGGAAAATATAAAATATACGATTCGTTCGCCCGCCATGAAACCGAAGAAGGATTTTCTACCCGCACGCTGTTCGAAGGCCCCTCCACATGTTTGACCAGGCTTCAGTGCCGCACATCGATACTCTCGCCCGGCGCCGGTTACAATTCCCACGTTGACGCTTATGATGTCGCCATCGTTGTTCTTGAGGGGGAAGTCGAGACGCTGGGAAAACGGTTTGCGCCTCACAGCGTCATTTTCTATCCGGCGGGCAAACGCCACGGAATGTCGAATCCCGGGAATATCCCGGCCAAATACGTCGTTTTCGAATTTCAAAAATAACATGCATTGCTTTAATCGGCCCTCTAAGTTTCGGTCTTAAACTATGCCTGCGATCAAAATGAGTGTTATTATATGCACCTATAACCGCGCCCAACACGTTGCGGATCTTTTGGAATGTTTTTTAGTGCAAGAGACGGCGCAAGACTGTCCTTTCGAGATCGTCGTGGTTGATAATAATTCCAAAGATAATACCAAAGAAACGATTGAATCTTATATTTCGAAATTTCAGGGAAGGCTTCGTTGTTTTTTTGAGCCGCGGGAGGGGAAATCGTTTGCACTCAATCTTGGCATCGGAGAATCTCGAGGTGAAATCTTGGCGTTTACCGATGACGATTGCCTGGTTCCCGACGATTACATGGCCCGGGTTAACCAGGTCTTCCAGGAATACGGTGAAGTCGATTTTATGGGCGGTAAGATTCTGCCGCATTGGGAACCGGAAGAGTGCCCGTCGTGGCTGGCAGAGGTGCTCTTGGATAACACGGAATATGAGCTTAACAATGAACGTTACTGGAGAAGGATGTTTTTCCGGGGGCCGCTGGGAATCCTTGACTACGGTGAGAAATCGTTTCGAGTTGACAGCGCCCAGAAGCTGTATCAATCGTTTCTTTTTTACGGGGCGAATATGGCTATTAAAAAAAGCGCGCTTGATAAGATCGGCGGGTTTGCCGCGGATAGAGTGCTTACCCAGGATACGGAAATGTGCCTCCGTTTAGTGAAATCGGGGATGAAAGGTTTGTATGCCCCGCATGTAAAAGTCTCTCACAGAGTTCCAGCCGAAAGGTTGACTCGGGAATACTATCGCCAATGGTATTTTAAGAGAGGCAAATATCTTGAGATAGACGGGTTCACTCGAAGGAAATTTTCTCGTCCCTTCGGAGTTCTAGCCGAATTGATCTTGAAGACGTGCATATGTTTTATCAGGTCACTGGCCGCGCAATCGATACAAGATAAAATATATTACCGCTGCCGGGTGCTTTCTAACCTGACGCAAATGGCACAAATCGCAAAAAAGAGCCTTGTTTAAGAGGAGACGCAGTTGAAAATCCTGTTCGTCCGCATATATTGTCCAAACCGTTTCGCTTACGGCTCCGAAATGCGCGCCACCCTTTATATTGATTATTTTCTGCAGCAAGGGCAGGTGAACCTCTTAACGTGGACTTCCCCTCAAGAAGCGCACCGATACGGCTTATATCCAGGCCAAATTTAATGTGAAGTGATAGGAGGTTCCTTTTGAGGGTTAGCGCGCGAGACCTTAAATTCGCTTCCGACCCCCGCCGCCCCACCGCTTTCTCCGGCTCCTAGGCTGAGTTATTATGATATAGTTACGCGCGCTGCTATGGCTTCATCCAAACAGGCAATCCACGTCACCGTCATCGTGCTCGGTGATCTAGGCCGCAGCCCGCGCATGCGCTACCACGCGTTGGCTCTGGCGGACAACGGCGCCGAGGTGGATCTGATCGGCTATGCGGGCAGCGCTCTGCCGCAAATTCTCAGCGCGCATCCGCGGATTCGCTGTCATCTGATGACGCCTACGCCAGTTCCATTCCTCGATCGCTTCAAAGAGCGTCTGTTTCCCGCCGTCTCTCTGGCGCGAATCGCCATTCAGGGACTCAGGCTGCTCGGCCTTTTGCTGTTTGTCGTGCGCAAACCACAAGTCGTTCTGGTGCAAAATCCTCCGGCGGTTCCGGCGCTCGCGGTCGCGCTGGTGGCCGCCCGATTGCGCTCCGCGCGGCTCGTCATCGACTGGCACAATTTCGGCTACTCGGTGCTGGCGTTAAAGCTGGGAGCGTCGAGCCGGCTGGTCGGCGCGATGCGCCGCTACGAGCGTGCGCTCGGTCGGCTGGCCGACGGCCATCTCGCGGTCTCGCGCGCGATGCAGGCCGAATTGAAAACCCATTGGGGCCTGGCGCCCGTGGACGTGATCTACGATCGTCCGGCCGAGGAGTTCGTGCGCACGCGCTCGCGCGACCGGGGCGCGCTCGGCCGCCGGCTGGCCGAGATCGTCGCGGCGCCGGAATTGTCTCTCGCCGGGCCGCTGCGCCCGGCCGTTCTCGTAAGCTCGACGAGCTGGACGGCGGACGAAGATTTCGATCTGCTCCTTGACGCGCTCTCGCGCTGCGACCGGACGCTCCGCGCGCGCGGCGACGGCGCGCGCGGCTTTCCCGGTCTCGCGGTTTTTATTAGCGGCGAGGGGCAGCTCAGGCGGTCATTCGAAGCGCGCGTCCGGTCGATGGAGTTAAAAAACATTCGCATCCGCGCACTCTGGCTTGCGCCCGAAGATTATCCTCTATTGCTCAGAGCCGCGGATCTCGGCCTCTGCCTGCACCGTTCGTCTTCCGGGCTCGATCTGCCTATGAAGGTCGCGGATATGCTCGGCGCCGGTCTGCCGGTCTGCGCGCTTGACTACGGACCTTGTCTCGCCGAGGAACTCAAGCACGGCGAAAACGCGCTGCTTTTTTCCAACGGTACGGAGCTCGCGCAGCAGTTGCTCGATCTATTTTCGCAGTTGCCGGAGCCGAGCCCGTTGCTCGACCGGCTGCGGCGGAACATCGAAGCCGCGCCCCAACGCACTTGGTCGGAAGAATGGAACGAGCGGGCGCGTTCGGCGATAACGGGCATTTCCGCCGACCATGAATAACGCGCCTCTCAGAGTCGGCTTTGTCCATCCCGACCTCGGAATTGGCGGCGCGGAGCGCGTCGTCGTCGATGCGGCGCTTTACCTGCAGAGGGCGGGCCATAAAATCACGATCTTTGCCGGGCATCACGATCCCAACTACTGTTTCGAGGCGACGCGCGACGGCACGCTCGACGTGCGCGCCTGCCGTTCTATGATTCCGACCCATATCGCCCAGCGACTGCGCGCGGTTTGCGCGCTTCTCCGCGCGCCGCATCTCGCCGGCCGCCTGGCGCTCGACGGCTCTTACGATGTGATCTTCTGCGACCTGATTCCGCACGTGATCCCACTCTTGCGCCGTTCAACGCGAGCCAAGATCGTCTATTACTGTCACCATCTCGACCGCGACCCGGAGCGCCCGCCGAAAGAATCTCCCAACTTTTTCTACTCGCTTTACCGCCAGCCGATCGATCGGCTGGAAGCGGCCGGCATCATGCGCGCGGACCGCATTTTGGTCAACAGCCGGTTCACCGCCGCGCGGTTTCGCAGGGCGTATCCGGGCTTCGAATCGCCGCCGCTCGAAGTGCTTTATCCCGGCGTCGATCCCGTCGTCTTCGAGCCGTTCGGGGAGCGCGACCTTCGAGAGCATAAGATCGGCTGCGAGCCGGGGCTGATGCTGTTGTCGATCAATCGATTCGTTCGATATAAAAACTTGGGGCTGGCGCTGGTGGCGTTGGCGCTCGCGCGCGACGCTCTGCCGCGCGAGACGTTCGCGCAAGTGAAGCTGGTTTTCGCCGGGGCGTCCGACGTGCGGTTCCGGGAAAGCCGGGAAGTGCTCGACGAGCTCAAGCACGGCGCGGCGCAATTGGGATTGACCGATCGCGTCGTATTCATGCCGTCGTTGAGTGACGCGAAGCGTTTGGAACTGCTGTCCGAGTGCTTCTGTTCAATCTATACGCCGGATCAAGAGCACTTCGGCATCGGCCCCTTGGAAGCGATGGCGGCCGGCCGCCCGGTCATCGCGGTCAGAAGCGGCGGTCCGATAGAAACGGTGCTCGACGGCGAGACCGGGTTTTTGCGCGAGCCGACGCCACAAGCGTTCGCGCACGCGATTGTCCGGTTGATCACGCATCCCGCCGAAGCCGATCGCATGGGCCGGGCCGGTTCGCGGCGCGTCCGCGAGCGTTTTTCACTCGCGCGGTTCGGCCGACAGCTGGAAGCCGTGAGGAACGAAGTCGTCGGGCGGAGCGCCGGCGAGCGCCGGGAAGAAAGGGCGGCCGCCGGCCGATGATCCATTCGGTCAGAAAGTGTCGCGCGTTTCTGTCGCCGCGCATGCGCTGGCGTTGGGCGGTGATGATTCCGCTGTCGGTCGCCGCCGCCGGACTGGAGGCCTTGGGCGCGGCGGGGGTTTTTTTTCTCATCAAGATCGTCAGCGATCCGGCGCGCCTTGCCGAATGGCCGTTCGCGTCCGCGCTGACGAGCCGGCTTCCCTGGCAGGGTGAAAAAGCGGTCGTGGAATTTCTCACCGCCGCACTGGCGATCTTTTATTTGCTGAAGAACGGCCTGCTGGCCTATGTCGCCTACGCTGAGAGAAAGCTGGTGAGCGAATCCGAGACGGCGCTCGCCCGCCGCATGCTGGCGGGATATCTGGCGCTTCCTTACGCGCTCCATTTGCGGCGCAATTCGGCGGACATGGTCCGCAACATCATGGATGCGGTGCACAGGGTATTCGAGCGGGTCCTGTTGTCGGCGCTTGGAATTTTCACCGAAGGGCTGATCATTGTCGGCATCGTGGCGGTCTTGATCGCGTCCGCGCCCTGGCCGACGCTCTTGGCCGGCGGTTTTTTGTTTCTCCTGTTGGCCGCTTTGCTGCGAGTGACCCGTCGCTACGTCGCCCGTTGGGGCCTACAGGAACACAGGCTGAATCGGGAAACGCTTCAGAGCGTGCAGCAGAGCCTCGGCGGGCTGAAGGAAATCCGCGTCATGGGCCGGGAGGGATTTTTTTACCGGCGCTTTGCGGCTCAACAGGAGGCGCTCGCGCGCATTGCCTGCCTGCACGACACGTTCGCCGTGTTGCCGCGCCTTTTGATGGAGACGATCTTCGTCTTCGGCATGTTGCTGGTCCTCTTGATTACGGCGCGCGGCGGCGCGGGCGAAGACGCCGTTGCGCTGCTGGGTTTGTGCGCCTACGGCGGGTTTCGGGTTCTGCCGTCGATCAATCGCATTTTGTTGCACTTGAACGGCATCCGTTTCGGCGCGGCGGCGGTCGATCATCTTTACGACGATATGCTGTTGTTCGAGCGCCATCGCATGGATCAAAAAACGTCGTTCCAGAACGCGGCTCATCCCTTCACCGGCAGCCTCGCGCTCGACCGCGTTAACTATATATACGACGGCGGCGATGGCCCGGCGCTCGAAGATATCCGTTTCTCCATTCGTCGCGGCGAATCGATCGGCATCGTCGGCCCGACCGGGTCCGGGAAAAGCACGTTGATCAACATTATGCTCGGCCTGTTGACGCCTTCGGCGGGCCGGGTCACGGTCGATGGCCGGGATATTTTCGCCGAGCTCAGGTTGTGGCAACAAAAGATCGGCTACGTGCCGCAGGAAATTTATCTCATCGACGACAGCCTCAGGCGCAACATCGCGTTCGGCGTGGAAGACGAGAGCATCGACGAAGAAAGAGTCCGCGCCGCCGTCGTCATGGCGCAGCTTGAGGAGTTTGTGCAGTCGCTCGCCCTCGGCCTCGACACGGTGGTCGGCGAGCGCGGCGTCCGTTTGTCGGGCGGGGAAAAGCAGCGCGTCGCGATCGCGCGGGCGCTCTATCGCGATCCCGAGGTGCTGATCTTCGACGAGGCGACTTCCGCCTTGGACAATCAGACCGAGCGCGCTCTCTCGCGCGCGATCGAATCGCTGCAAGGTGAGAAAACGCTCATCCTGATCGCGCACCGCCTGAGCACTGTTCGGCAATGCGGCCGGCTGATTTTTCTTCGCGGCGGCCGTATCGAGGGCGAGGGGACTTTCGGCGAACTGCTGCAAAGCAATCGAGAGTTCCGGGAAATGGTCTCCCGCTATGAAGCCGACAAGAGCGCAGTCGGCGGCGGCGCGCCGAATCGAGTTTAGGCCGGCGCGGCTTTGAAACTTCCGGCCTTGACTTGCTTCCGCATGTTTCCTAGTCTTTTCTTTCGATTCGGTTGCTGGCAGACTTGGCATGCGCCCGGTTCAAATTTTCTGCGATGACCATCCGTTTCAGAAACGCGAGAGTGGCGGAACTGGTAGACGCACTAGACTTAGGATCTAGCGGGCAACCGTGGGGGTTCGAATCCCCCCTCTCGCACCAACCCACAAGAGCAGGGTATTTTCATTCATGAAAATCGATGTCGATGTTGTCAGTCCGACCGAGAGAAAAATCCGGGTCGAGCTTCCCGGTGACGCGGTAGCGAAAGAGTTTGTGCGCGTCTATGAAAGCTTGGGCCAGCGCGCGAAAATCAAGGGATTTCGTCCCGGCAAAGCGCCGCGCTCGGTGCTCGAAGGAATTTAC
>JBGPTS010000036.1:0-25062 GCA_041490745.1 Binatia bacterium
GAGGATGTCTTTGAGAGAGTCAATCAGACCGGAAACGCCCTCAAAGAATTAGGCGTCGATATCGAGCAGCGCGTAATCCTCGCGCTGCCCGATTCGCCGGAATTCGCCTTCGCCTTTTTCGGCGC
The DNA here is from genome assembly GCA_041490745.1 of Binatia bacterium. Classification (GTDB taxonomy): domain Bacteria; phylum Desulfobacterota; class Binatia; order UBA9968; family UBA9968; genus JAJPJQ01. Next base: position 126 of record JBGPTS010000036.1, read on the forward strand.
AATCAAGATCGGCGCCGTGCCCATTCCGACCAATCCGTGGATGAAGGCGAAGGATTACGAATATCTTCTCACCGACAGCCGCGCTAAGGTGGCGATCATCCACGAGTCCGTGCTGCCCGAATTCGAGCCGATCTGGAACAAGCCGCGCCACCTAAAAAGCGTTCTTGTCGTCGGCAAGCCGAAAGGGCGCGCCGTTTCGTTCGAAACTTTCACCTCGAAGGCCTCCAGTCGCCTCGAAGCGGAGCCGACGAGCAAAGACGACGTCTGTTTCTGGTGCTACACTTCGGGAAGCACCGGCTCGCCCAAAGGCGCGGTCCATCTTCACCACGACATGATCACGATCACCGATTTGTTCGTGAAGCCGGTGCTGGGGATGACCGAAAACGATCTCTGCTTTTCCGCCTCCAAGCTCTTCTTCTCCTACGGCCTGGGAAATTCACTCTACTTTCCCTTTCGCTACGGCGCCTCCGCCGTCCTCTGGCCCGAGCGGCCCGATCCGGAAAAAATTCTCCGCGTCATTGAAAAATATCGCCCGACCTTTTTCTTCTCGGTTCCCACGCTTTACGCCCGGATGCTCCGCGTGGAGAGAAAATACGACTTGAGTTCGCTCCGAATCTGTCTCTCCTCCGGCGAGCCGCTGCCGCCGGCGCTCTTTCACCAGTGGAAGGACAAATTCGGCCTTGAGCTTTTGGATGTCGTCGGCTCGACCGAGGCGACGCACGATTTTCTCGCCAACCGGCCGGGCAGGGCGAAGGCGGGGAGCAGCGGCGAAGTGACGCCGGCGTTCGAGGCGAAGATCGTCGATGATGAAGGGCGCGAAGTGCCGACCGGCGAGGTGGGATATTTATTCGTCAAGGGCGACGCCAACGCGCCTTTTTACTGGAACAAACACGAGCAGACCAAACGGATGATGCAGGGCGACTGGCTGAAGACCGGCGACACCTATTATAAGGACGAAGAAGGTTACTACTGGTATTGCGGCCGCTCGGACGACATGATGAAAGTCGGCGGCATCTGGGTCTCGCCGATCGAGATCGAAAATACTTTGATGGAGCACCCCTCGGTGCTCGAAGCGGCCGTGGTAGGCCAACCGGATCACGACGGCCTGCTCAAGCCCAAAGCCTACGTGCTGCTCAAGAGCGAATACAAAGCCGGCGACCAATTGAAAGAGGAGCTTCAGTCACTGGTGAAGAGCAAACTCGCGCCCTTTAAATATCCGCGCTGGATCGATTTTGTCGACGAGCTGCCCAAGACCGTCACGGGAAAAATTCAGAGATTCAGGCTGCGGAGCGGAAACTGATGCCCGTCCACCCTGCCTCACCGGTCGTTAGCGTTCAGCGTTTTTTCGCTGACGGCTGATTGCTGACGGCTGATAGCTTCTTGAATCACGGCTGAACCCCATCAATCCCCTGCCCACCGCGAACGCACCAGACGAGGACGTCGATGGTCTTACTGAAGGTGTCCACGACGCCGTCGCTGAAGCGCACCCGCCAGGCGATGATGGAATCGCTGGCGAAGGTAGTAGCCGACCAGTAGGAGGCGTCCTCTTGCGCACTCGTAAGCGTAAAGGGATGGCCACTAGGAAGCGCCGGACTTGAATTAGAGGTGTCCACCAAGGTCGCCAACTCCTCGATCGTCGGGAGCCGCCATCCCTTACGGCCTCCTGGGCCTCCAACCTCTAACTGGTAGCAGCGGGTGAGAGCGTTAAACCAGGTGAAAGTGCCCGTGCTTGGCGACTGCTCCCAGACCAGCCCGGTCTCTTTGTCGAAGACGGCTTTATTATTGAACAGCGGCAAGACGGTAAACCGCCCCTTAGTAAATTTGCTCGACCAGGTCGGAAAGCCCGATGCACCCGCCGCCAAAGCCGCTGTCGGAACAAAGATGACCAGCAGAGCCATCGCGGTCAGAGCTGAACAAAGTCTCCTCATGAAAATCTCCTCCTTCTGCTTTTTGTCTCTATGCCGAACCCTGATCCCTTCTTCTTTCCTATCCCGGCAACCACCGCCCCCCGATAGTCCAGGCGGGCCTATTTGTCCATCCCTTTGGAAAATCTCATCAACCATGATACAGAAACAAAAATCTTCACTCTTCGACTATTCGGCAAGGAGACAGAATGAACTTGAAAGAGCTAAAAGAAACCCTGGCCTACTCCTGCAATATTCTAGCGCACGAAGGCCACTGGGACAACATTCTGGGCCACGTTTCGGTGCGCATCCCGAAAGAGAACAAGATTCTGATGAAGCCGCACAGCTTCGGCTTCGAGGAAATCCGCCCGCAGCACATTATCGTCGTCGACATCGAGAGCGGGAAAAAACTCGAAGGCAAGTACGAGCGCCACTCGGAGGTTTTCATTCACACGGAAATCATGAAAGCGCGCCCGGATGTGAATTGCGTCGTCCACACCCATCCGCCGTACGCGATCGCCTTCGGCTCTCTCCATCAAAAACTTCGGCCCGTGAGCCACGAAGGCTCAATATTCCATCAGGGTCTGCCGCTGTTCGACCATACGACCGCGCTCATCCGCACCCCCGAGCTAGGAAGAGAAGTCGCGAAGTCTTTGGCGAAGTGCCGCGGCGTGTTGATGAAAAATCACGGCTCGACGGTCGTCGGCGAATCGATCGAGGTGGCGACGCTCTACGCCGTGTTTCTGGAAAAAGCCTGTCGCATCCAACTCATGGCGACCGCCTCCGGCGAGCCGTCGTGGACGAGCGACGAGGAAGCGCCGATCAAATATGAGCAGATCTACACGCCGCACCGCCTGGGCTCGATGTGGGACTATTTTGTCAGGAGAGTGCACAAGGCGCGGCGCTGACCGTTTATTTCCTGTAAAGCTCGCGCACAAAGCCGCTCTCTTCCAGCTCCCGCAGCGGGCTGTTGTCGATGAACCGCTCAGGATTTTTTTCTCCCGGGTAAAGATCGAGAATCGCCTGGACCGAGTCCGTCCGGACGTAGGGAATCTCCTCCCAGACGCGCCCGTGCGGCGCGTAGGCGGCGCGCACGGCGTCGGGCGCTAGCCGCATTCGTTTGGCGACCGCGGCGATGGCGAGCTCGGGCTTCTCCCGGGCGACCTTGATGCTCTCGACGTACGCCTTCAAGAAACTCGCCACGATCGGGCGGCGGCTCGCAAGAAAGCCGCGCTGCACTTCGATCGCCCCCTGAAGAAACGGAATTTTCAGCGTCGTGAGATCGACCATCTCGCGAAACCCCGGCCGCGGCGGCGAGGAAAAGGCGGCGTCAACCAGGCCTTGCTCCAGGGAAGCGAAGATCTCCGGTAGGCCGCCGTGATGGAGGAACCTGACATCTTTGTCGCCGAGCCCGGCGCTCTTCAGGGCCAGCCGGGCGGCCGCATGCGTCGCCGAGCCGGGGCGCGATACGCCGATGGTTTTGCCCCGGAGCTCCGCGAGGATTTTTAGAGTGGAATCCCTTCTCGTCCACACCGAGATCACCGAAAAATTGGGCTTGGCCGCGATGAAAACGAGATCGGCCCCGGCGAGATTGGCCGCTATCGCCGATGAGCCGCTGAAGGCGCCGAGCTCCACCGCGCCGCTCACCAGCGCCTGCACGGGCGTCGCGCCGCGCGCGTGGATCACTTTCACGTCGAGATTGTATTTATCGTAGAGCGAAAGATCCTGCGCGAGCCAGAGCGGCGCGTTCGTGGCGGCTAGCGCCTCGTAGATGACCGCGACGGAGATTTTTTTTTCGGACGGGGGGCTTCTCGGCTGGCTATAGACGGTGGCAGGTAAAGCGAGCGCGAATATGAGAAAGATGGAACGGCATCGCGCGGCGACGTGCCCCATAGCGGGTTCCAGGCTTCCGGTTCGCGGCTCGATCGTTACTTAGCGGACAATTTCTTGAAGAAGCCCTCTTTTTCCAGCTCGGCGACGAAGCGCATATCGATAAACGACTCCGGCTTGGCCGACTTCGCTGCGGGCGCCGTCTCCGCCACGTCGGCGATAACGGCTTCCATCCCCTTGCGGCTCACGTACGGCGGGATTTCCAAATACTGGCTAAACTGATTGAACGTGTCCTCCTGGATGTCCGGGTCCTTCACCTTGAGGTAATTTTGAATCATCTTAAGTGCGGCGGCTTTATTGGTCTTGAACAGGTAGATCCCCTCTGCATAGGCGCGGACGAGACGCCGCGTGACGTCCTCGTTCGCCGCCAGATAGCTGCGGCTCGAGCCGATCGCGACGGACACATACTCCGGGCCTTCCTTGGCGATATTCATCAGCTCGACAAACCCGGCCTTCTTCGCCCGGCTGTTGGTGGGCGGCGAGACGATGCCGGCGTCGATTTGGCCCACGGACAGCGCCGTAAAGATGTTCGGGACTTCGAGCAGGGGGAGAATCTGATAGTCGCCGCTCTTCAAACCCGCCTGCCCCAGAGCGTAAAGCGCCGACGTATGAGTGGACGAGCCCGCGCGCGTGATGCCGATCTTTTTTCCCTTGAGATCGGCGATTTTCTTGATCTCCGGTTTTGCCATAAGGGAAAACACCATCCGATTCGTTCCCGCGGCAATCAAGACCAAGTTTGCTCCCTTGAGATTCGCCTGGACCTCGTTGTTTCCGTCCATGAAAGAAAACCCGATCTCGCCCGCGAGAATCGCCTGAATCCCCCGCGAGCTGGAAGCGATGTGGATCACCTCCACGTCCAGACCGTTTTTCTTGAATAGCCCCTCCTGTTGCGCCATGAACAGGCCGCTCTGCGCGCCGGTCACCGCCGTCCAGTTGATCCGGACGCGGTTTTGCGCCGACGCGTTCGCTGTCAACGACGCGGCGACAAGCAGGGCGACAGAGGTGAATGTTCCAATCTTCATCTTTTCTCCCGGAGGGATTTGGCTCCAGAACCGTACAACAGACGGAAAGCGGGTGTCAATCGTTCTTTTCCGCTGTTTGGAAAATCCGCCGCAAGCGTGATAGACAATCCCCATGTCGAAAAAAGTGCATCTCACTTTGGCCTGCGGCGATTACGAGATCGTCCGCGCGCTGATCGACGGCAGCGTCGAGCCGGACGGCATCGAGCTTACCGTGTTGACCGACATGACCTCCGACGTGCGCCACTGGCGCATGATCGTGGGCCGCGAGTTCGACGTGGCCGAGTTGTCGATGTCGAATTATCTCGCGGGGAAATTCCGCGATTTCCCGTTCATCGCTATCCCCGTGTTTTTGCATCGCCGCTTCCGTCACAGCTTTACATACTTGAACTTGAGCAAAGGCATCCGCAAGCCAACGGACCTCATCGGCAGAAAAGTGGGCTTGCGCAATTTTTCCGCCACGAGCAACCTGTGGATTCGCGGCATCCTCGAGCACGAGTTCCACGTGCCCCACAAAAAGATTCAGTGGTACAAACAGGATGACGAAGAGGTGGAGATCGCGATGCCGCCGGATCTCTCGCTCACGAAGATCGCGCCGGAAAAAGACATCGAGCGGATGCTTGCGGACGGTGAGATCGACGCCTTGATCCATCCGGAGCTCATCCGCTCGATCCTCGACGGCGATCCGAGAGTCGGCCGGCTCTTTCCCAACTACAAAGAGCTGGAAGTCGAGTATTATAAAAGGACCGGAATTTTTCCCATCATGCACACGACGGCGATCAAGCAGGAGGTCGTCGAGCGCTATCCCTGGGTCCCGACGAGTCTCTTCCTCGCCTTCGAGAAGGCGAAGGCGGCGGCTTACAAACGTATGGAAAATCCCCGCCGGGTGCCGCTCGCCTGGTTCCGCCACGCCTTGGAAGAACAGGAAGAGCTGCTCGGCAAAGACCCCTGGGCCTACGGTCTCGGCGCGCCCAACCGGAAAAATCTCGAAACCCTCATGCAATACTCCGAGGAACAGGGCTTCATCGGCGGCAAAATGGCGGTGGAGAAACTTTTCGCCGAGATGAAAACCGATTAATTTTATGGACGCGGCGATCATTGCCGGCGTCGGTCCCGGACTCGGCGCCTCCCTTGCGCGGGCCTTCGCGCGGGAAAATTTCGCCGTTGGACTGCTCGCGCGCAAACTCGCGTCGAGCGAGCCCGTCGCCACCGAAATCCGCGCGCGGGGCGGCAAAGCTCTGGCGCTTTCGGTTGACGTCACCGATCGCGGCGCCGCGTTCGCCGCGGTGGAGAAATGCCGCACCGAGCTTGGCGCGATCGCGGCGTTAGCCTACAACGCGAGCGGTTACGGCCGGGGAAATTTTCTCGATCTCGATCCCGAAACGATTCGCCAATCGTTCGAGGTCGGCGCGATGGGCGCGGTTCATCTGGCGCAGGCGGTGATCCCGGATATGCTGAAGCGCGGCAACGGTTTCATCTCGCTCACCGGGGCGACCGCGTCGCTCCGCGGCCGCGCGGGGTTCGCACCGCTGGCGATCACTAAGTCGTCCCTTCGCATGCTCGGCCAATCGCTCGCGCGCGAGTTCCACCCCAGGGGAATCCACGTCGTCCACGTCATCGTCGATGGGCAGATCGACACGCCGAAATTACGCGCGCGAGATCCGGGCCGCGCCGCCGAAACTCTCATTCCGCCCGATAGCATCGCCGACGCCGTCATGCATGCGCTTAAACAGCCGAAGAACGCCTGGACGCACGAGATTGACATCCGGCCGGCGGCCGAAACGTTTTGAGCAAACCTGCGCGCACCGTGGACAACGCAACCCGGCCATCGCTGGTCGCCTACCTCCTCCTGTTTCTGCCGCCGATTTTTTGGAGCAGTAACTTCATCGTCGGCAAAGCGCTGGTCGGCACGGTGCCGCCTTGGACGCTCAATTGCGGCCGTTTCACGGTCTCCGCTCTGTTGCTGCTGCCGGCTCTTCTCTACCAAAAAGAATGGCCGCCGCGACAAACCTGGCTGCCGCTCTTGCTGATGAGCTTGACCGGCGTTTTTGCCTTCAACGCCGTCCTCTACATCGGTCTGCGTTACACCGGCGCAATCAACGCGACATTGGTGAACGCGACGACGCCGGTAACAACGGCGTTGATCGCCTGGCTTGTAATCCGCGAGCCGATAACGCGCCGTCGCGTGCTTGGCATCGCGCTCTCGTTTGCGGGCATTGCGTGGATCGTCAGCCGGGGCTCGCTCGAGGCCTTATGGAAGCTCAACTTCAATATCGGCGATGTGATCGTTTTTTTCGCCACGTCGCTCTGGGGATTCTACATGGTCATGGCGAAACCCATGATGCAGCGCCTTTCCCCGCTCGCCTTGACGTCGATCACGACGATTATCGGCGCGCTCTTTCTGCTGCCCGCGTCCGCCGTCGAGCTCAGCGCGCAGCCGACGGATTTATGGCGCGGCGACGTTGCGCTGGCATTTCTTTACCTTGGAATTTTTCCCTCCTTCCTCTCGTTCCTCATGTGGAACCGCTCGATCCGGACCTTCGGCCCCGGCAGGGCGAGCCTGGCGTACAATACGCTGCCGTTTTTCGCTGTGATCTTGTCGGAGATTTTTTTGGGCGAAACGCTGAAGGAATATCAAATCGTGGGCGGGATCATTATTATCGCTGGAGTTCTTATCGGCACACGCGAGTAGGCGCCGGCGCGACCCGCTTACAGCCGCATCGGCATGATAACGTAGAGGTAGCCGTCGTCGTTGCCTTTGCGCAGGATACTCGGGCTGACATCGTCCTTTAATGCAAGTTCTACGTCACCGCCGTCGCCGAGAACGGTCAGCACGTCGATCAGATAACGCGCGTTGAATCCAACGGTCAGCGCTTTGCCCTGGTACTCTATTTCAATTTCCTCGACGGCTTCTCCCAACTCGGGATTGCTTGCCGTGATTGCAACCTTGCTCGACTTGAATTCCATTTTAATGCCTTTGTAACGCTCGCTGGAGAGCAACGAGACACGCCGGAGGGCGTGGAGAAAATCGTTTTGCTCGAGGCGCGCAAGTTGGGGGTTATCTTTCGGAATAACTTTCGTGTAGTCGGGAAAATCGCCTTCGATCAATCGCATGAAGAGCTCGACGTTTTCCTTCACTACCAGTCCCATGTTCTCTTTGAAACCGACCGATACCAGACCGTCTTCCGCGCCTTCGAGAAGCCGCCTGAGTTCGGTCAATCCTTTGCGAGGTAATATCACGCCTTTATCGAGACCGACGGCTCCGATCCCTCGATCGATCATCGCGAGCCGATGGCCGTCGGTCGCCACCATACGCACCTTTCCGTCCTTGATCTGCTCGACAAAAACGCCGTTCAGATTATAGCGCGTCTCGTCGTTGGACACGGAAAAGATCGTCCGCTCGATCATCTCACGTAAAACTTTCGCCGGCACGCTCGATAGTTTCTCGCCCTCGAACGTTGGGAACTGGGGAAATTCCCGTGCGTCCAGGCCCACAATCTTAAAAACCGACTTGCCGCTTTTGATTTCCACCCAGTCGTTCTCCAGGCGCTTCACCTGCAGCATTTCTTCCGGCGCCTCCCGCACGATCTCATAAAGTTTTTTCGCTCCAACGGTGACGACGCCGTCGCGCGCGACTTCCCCTTCAAGTTTGCCCCTAATCCCTACTTCAAGATCGGTCGCTGTTAAATAAATCTTGCCGCTGCGGGATTCGATCAAGACGTTGGCCAAGATCGGCATCGTGTTGCGTCGCTCGACGATACCCTGCGTCCAATAAAGGGTCGCAAGAAAGTCGGATCGTTTGGCCTTGAATTCCATTTTGTCCTCCCAACTATTATTACTCTCCTTATAATTTAAATGGAGAAGTAATAGTAGAGGCTGTTGGCAGTGTGTAAAAGACGGCTATTTCCGGTTGGCCGCACGCTTTTTTGCTGTGCACAAAAACTATCGGTTATCCCCGCTAATCAGCAAATGCGGCTTTAAGGGATCGGAGCAAGGTTTTTATTCACAGATCGCGCTTTGCGCCAACAGGAAATTCACAGTCGTTTAACGTTCAAGTTTTTCTCTAATTTTTCGATCGTGCTCTGCATTTGCGGATCGTCTTTGATTTTCCTTTCGATCGTCTTGGTGGCGTGGATCACCGTGGAATGATCGCGACCGCCGAATTTGGAGCCGATGGCTGGAAACGAAGTCGAAGTGTATTTCCGTGCAAGATACATCGCCACCTGACGCGGCACGGCGATATCTTTCGTCCTTCGTTTGGCCTTGAGGTCGTTCAGCTTGATGTTGAAGTAGTCGCAAATCGTTTTCTGGATGCTCTCGATCGTGACCTCGCGCGAGTTGCCTTTGAGTGTGTTCTGTAAGACTTCTTTGGCAAGATCGATGGTGATGGTGGCCTTGGTGAGCGAAGAGAAGGCGCCCAGGCGGGTCAGCGAGCCTTCCAACTCCCTAACGTTGGAGTCGATGTGCGTGGCGAGAAAAATCGCCACGTCATGAGGCAGCATTACGCCTTCGACTTCGGCTTTCTTCTGCAAAATGGCTACCCGTGTTTCCATGTCCGGGGGTTGGATGTCGGCGAGCAATCCCGATTCGAAACGATTTCGCAGGCGGTCTTCCAACTCCGGAATTTCCTTGGGAAACTTATCCGACGTTAGAATGATCTGTTTGTGCGACTCGTAGAGAGAATTGAACGTGTGGAAGAACTCTTCCTGGGTTCTCTCTTTGCCGGCGATGAACTGCACGTCGTCCACGATCAGCGCGTCGATGTTGCGAAAGCGCGTCTTGAACTCATCCATCTTGTCCCGGCGCAGCGAGGCGATCAGCTCGTTCATGAACGATTCAGAGCTGAGATAGATAATCTTCAGCGCCGGCCGTTTCTCGACGATGCGGTGACCGATGGCATTGATCAGGTGAGTTTTGCCGAGACCGACCCCGCCGTAAATGAATAGAGGGTTGTAGTGCTCGCCGGGTTGATTGGCGACGGCGAGGGAGGCGGCGTGGGCGAACTGGTTGCTTGCGCCGACGACGAAATTTTCAAATGTGTACTTGGGGATGAGGTTGTTGACTCTAGCCGGCGCCCTTGGGGACTCGCGTTCGGCTCTCTTTTCCGGCGCCGGCGCACCGGCTTGGAGCTTTTGGTTGACGTTGAGCGAGACCTTGATGCTCCGGTGCGCCAGAGCGGAGAGATTCTCGTTGATCGAGCGGAGGAAGTGCTCGGCCAGCCAATCGCGGAAAAATTTATTCGGGACTTCCAGGTTGATCTCGTCGCCGGTGCTGTCCCGGACGCGGATGGGCCGGATCCAGGTCTCGAAATTTTGATTTCCGAGCTGCTCACGCAGTTGGACCAACGCTTTTTGCCAAAGCTCCTGCATTGACGACCTTGTCCGGGAACGGGGGTTAACTCCTTGATCTTCCAGGGTAAAAGGCCAATAAGTTACAAACAAATTTATCCACAGCTGTGGATAACTCAAAAATCCCAAAACACTTTATCGAGTTACAAGCAAAGTTGAACAGGGGAGTGAACGGCTTCGCTGCAGCCGCGTAAGCGATGTTAGAGAAACTTTTCTGCGACCAACGGGAGAAACGCGGATTCTGATCGAAGTTCGGCCCGAACATCACGTCTCGTTTTTCTGTTTTGAGTCAGCAGGCGATAGAACGACAAACGTCGGTCGATCCTTTTGTCGTAGCGGGGAAATTCATAGACCTTTTCATCCGGCAATGCAAGAAAAAAATTTGCGAAAAATGTTTCCGCCGGACGCTTTCGAGCTTGACAGGAAATCCGGCGCGGTGCTAGGCCAAAACAATGTCGGATCGGTCGCGTGAGTGGTTCGAGCGGGCGCGAAAGAGAATTCCCGGCGGTGTCAACAGCCCGGTGCGCGCGTGGAAGGCTGTCGGCGGCTCGCCGCTTTTTATCGCGCGCGGCAGCGGCGCGCGGATCTACGATGTTGACGGCCGCGAGTATATTGACTTCGTCGGCTCGTGGGGGCCGCTGATTCTCGGCCACACTCACGCGAAGATCGCCGCCGCGCTGACCGCGGCTCTCGCCGGGGGCACGAGCTTCGGCGCGCCGACGCCGGCGGAAGTGGAGCTGGCGGAGGCGGTTTCGAGCCGTTTTCCTTCGATTGAGAAGTTGAGGCTCGTCAGCTCCGGCACGGAAGCGGCGATGAGCGCGGTCCGCCTCGCCCGCGCCAGCACCAAGCGGAATAAAATCCTCAAGTTCGACGGCTGTTACCACGGTCACTCCGACGGCCTGCTCGCGCGCGCCGGCTCGGGCGTGGCAAGCTTCGCCCTCCCCGACAGCGCCGGCGTGCCGGCCGCCTTCGCGGCTGAAACCGTCATCGCCGCGTTTAACGACGGCGCGGGAGTAGAAGCCGCCTTCCGCCAAAATCGGCAGTCGATCGCCGCCGTCATCGTCGAGCCGGTCTGCGGCAACATGGGCGTGATCTTGCCCGCGCCGGGATTTCTCGCCTCGCTCCAACAGATCGCGCGGAGAGACGGCGCCCTTTTAATTTTCGACGAAGTCATCACCGGCTTTCGCGTCGCGCGCGGCGGCGCGCAGGAGCTGTTCAAGATCGAGCCCGATCTCACCTGCCTCGGTAAAATTCTCGGCGGCGGCCTCCCGCTCGGCGCCTTCGGCGGCAGGGCGGAGATCATGGACTTGCTGGCTCCCGAAGGTCCCGTCTATCAAGCCGGAACGCTTTCCGGCAATCCGCTCGCGGTCGGCGCCGGGCTTGCGATGCTGCGCGAACTGTCGCATCCGGGCGTGTACGAAAAGCTGGAAGAGAAGGGAGCGAGGTTTGAAGCGGGCTTGAAGAGCGTGCTCAAAGCGCGACGGATTCCCGCCGTGGTGAACCGCCAGGGCTCGATGCTCACGCTCTTCTTCGGCGTCGAGCGCGTGCGCGACGCCGAAGAGGCGCGCGGCGCGGATAAAGAGCGCTTCGCGCGCTTTTTTCACGGCATGCTCGAACGCGGCGTCTATTGGCCGCCGTCGCAGTTCGAAGCGGCGTTTGTCTCGCTCGCGCACGAAGCGGCGGACATCGACCGGGCGGTCGAAGCCTTCGATCATTGGGCGCGCGAAGAGGCAAAAGGTTGAAGTGAGGGTTTCCCCATGATAAGCGTTCTCGGAAGTGGGGCCAGGGGCGAAGCAACCTGATCGGGAGCCGGGGAAAGTGAGTGTCCCCTTCGCCAAGTTTGCCAAATACCTCGCGATCGGCCTGGAGATTCCCAGCACAATCGTAGGCTCACTGGTCGTCGGTTATTTTATCGACTATCAGCTCGGCACGTCGCCGTGGGTAACGGTGGCCGCGTCGGTGTTGGGATTTTTCGGCGCCGTCTATCGGTTGACGCAGTATTTGAAGTATTTCGGCGGCAAAAACCATGAGAGCTGACGAGTTGCGCGGCGCGGTCGTCCGTATCGAATTATTGCACGCTGGCTTGATTGCCGGCCTGTGCCTCGCGCTCGCGCCGCTCCGCGTCGTCGAGCCCGGGTCGCTCGTCGTCGGCGGACTCTTCATGGGCGTCAACTTTTTATTGTTGAGTCTCGGCATCCGCTGGGTGCTGACGCCGTTTGCCGGCAAGGGAAGAATCAGAACCGGCATTCTGCTGTTGGTTTTGAAAATGGGATTATTTTTAGGCGTGATCGCGGCGCTTTTCTGGCGCGTACATTTGGACCCGTTGTCGTTTACGCTCGGCTTTTCGTCGCTCCTGGCGGCGATTTTTGTCGATCGAATCTGGGCCTTATCGTCGATAGGTGCATAAAATGGAGCATCCCTTTACCTGGTACGCATCGTTGCATCCGTATCTGCCGTATCCTCTGAGCTTGCTCGGCGAGCCGAATTTCACCGCGCTCGTAGTGATGATTCTTCTGGTCGCCCTGGCCTACGGTTTTAGACGGGCCGTTGCCGCCGCCAAGGACCCGGTCATTCCCGAAGAGCGCCTGAGCGTGAGAAACGCCCTGGAGTTTCTCGTCGAGATCGTCGTCGGACTTTCCGACAGCATCATCGGCAAGAAAGGCCGCAAGTACGTGCCGCTGTTCGGCAGCCTGTTCCTGTTCATACTGCTGGCGAATTTTTTCGGGCTGATTCCCGGCTTCACGCCGCCGACGAGCAGCTTCTTCAGCAACCTGGGAATGGGCCTGGTGGTTTTCGTCGCCTATCATTATTTCGGCGTGCGCGAGCATGGCGCCGGTTACTTCAAGCAGTTCATGGGTCCGGTGCTTTTTCTTGCGCCGCTGTTCATCGTCATCGAACTTTTCTCGCACGTCTTTCGACCGGTCTCGCTGTCGATTCGTCTCTACGGCAACATGTTCGGCGATCATCTGGTCCTGGAGATTTTCAGCAACCTCACAAAAGTCGTGATCCCGGTGGTGTTTTACATTTTAGGCTCGCTCGTATCGCTGATACAGGCGGCGGTTTTTACCATACTCAGCGTGATTTACGTAGCCATGGCGGTGAGCCATGAGCACTAAGCGGACGGCCCGGCGGCGAGGATGATGAGAGAGGAGCGGCAAGGGCTTAGCGTTCGTTGGAAAGGAGGTAGGAAGATGCGAAGGATACTGTCGTTAGCGGTAGCAGCGCTGGTTCTCTTGGGTTCCGGCGTCGCCATGGCGGCGGCTGAAGCCGCAGCGCCCGGGGGCGACTCGCAGACCAAGGCGGCCCTAGCGATCGCCGCCGGACTGGCGATCGCGATCGGGGCTTTCGGCGCGGCGCTCGGTCAGGGACGCCTGGCGGCGGCCGCGATGGAGAGCATCGGCCGGAATCCGAACGCAGCGGATCGAATCCAGCTGCCCATGATTCTCGGCCTCGCCTTCATCGAGGCGCTTGCCCTTTACGCGTTCGTCATCGCGTTTTTTCTTCAGGGCAAGATATAACTTCCGTAAGGAATGAAAAAAAAGGGACGGGGCCTTTGCCTCGTCCCTATTTTATTTCGGCGGCAGCTCGACCTTTTCCAACTGCACGTGCGTGAAGCGAAGGATTTCCTCCAGGGTGTGGAGCTTGTACGGACTCTCGTAGAAAACGCTCTTGATTCCCGTGTTGACCAGCACCTTGAGGCAGTGAATGCAGGGCGTGTGCGTTATGTAGATCGAACCGTCGCGGATCGATGAGCCGTTCTTTGCCGCCTGGGCGATGGCGTTCATCTCGGCGTGAATCGTCCGGAAGCAGTTCTCCTCGATGTCGCCGTTCGGCGTCTTCGATTGATAGACGAGGCAGCCGACGTCGGTGCAGTGCGGCATGCCCGCCGGCGCGCCGTTGTAGCCGGTCGCCAAAATATTTTTGTCGCGCACGATCACCGCGCCGACTTTGGCCCGCTTACAGGTGGAACGCTCGGCCACTTGGCGCGTGATGGTCATGAAGTATTGATCCCAGCTCGGTCGCTCGCTCATCGAAGACCTCTCTTCCTCTCGTTCGCCGCAATTGTTCCGCTCCCTTGGGCGGAGGGCGCCGCTCCTCGCCCCGTTCCAGCTCCTGGATCGAGAAGGGAACCGGAATGAAAGTCACGACCAGGGTCGCCAAAAGAAACCAGCCGACAAATTTTCGCTTCGGGTCGAGCGGCGTGTCGGGATCGAGCGGCGGCGGATGGCGCACGCCCATAACAAACAGGATCAATATGCCCCACACCAACCAGCCGGGCCACACCGTAAGCGCTAGCGCAAGCAGCACGACTACGGTGAGGCGCGAGACCCAGATGTATCTTCGCCCGAACAAGGCGTACATAACATGCCCACCGTCCAATTGGCCTGCCGGCAATAAATTCATCGCGGTGACAAACAGACCCACCCAGCCAGCGGCTGCAATCGGGTGTAGCGAGAATCCTCCTTCGGGCAAGAAACCAAAAGCCATTTTGACGAGAAACATAAATAGAAAGGAAGGACCCAGAAAAATCTCAGGACCGGTTTCCGGAGGGGGTTCAAGGTGAAGTCCTACTATTACGGCAGGAATAGAAAGCGCCAGACCGGCCAGCGGGCCCGCCGCTCCGATGTCGAATAGAGATTTACGGTCCGGCATTTGTGATTGCATCTTGATGAACGCCCCGAAGGTTCCAAGGAATGGCGGTCCGGGAATGAAGTAAGGAAGAGAGGCCTGCACGCCATAATAACTTGAGGTTAAATAATGGCCCATCTCGTGCACGAGAAGAATGGACATCAGAGTAATTGAAAATGGCAATCCAGTGGTAATGTCCTGCGGATTTAAAAGAAGATCCACGCCGGTTTGCCACGCCCCCGCCGCCGTCGTCGTCCCGAACGTCGCGACGAACAGCGCCACGTGCAGCCAGATTTTTCGCGCCTCTTTGATCTCCCCGTTCATAGGCTTACGCCGCGCGGATATGCACCGGGTCGCCGATGTCGGCGCCGGAGCGCTGGTCGGCGTGACCGTTAAAGCAAACGATCTCCAGCAGCCCCCAGCTATTGATCAGGGCCGCGTAGCCTTCCGCGGCGCCGGCGTAATTGCGGGCGATGCCGCGGATGGTCAAGTCGGCAAGCGAGATCGCGAGTTTTTCACGCGGCAGCGCTTGCAGGTCGCGCTCGCGCACGTTGGTGATGAGATTGCCGAAGTTGTCGACATAAATTACTTCGCCCCGCACCTCGCCGGCGTTCTTAATGACTTCGGGCCATTCGAGACGCTGGCAATTCTCCAGCGCCGGACCGAAGTCACGCGCCCGAACGCCCAACGATAAATGCGCGGCGACCGGCGCGAAGATGTCGCGGCCGTGAAACGTCGCGCTTTTGGGCTTGAGGTGGTAGCTCTCGTTCGTGAGTTCGATCACTTGTTTGACGGTCTTGCCTTGAAGCGCAAGGCTCAGTACGCCGTTATCCGGGCCGACGAAGAAAGTATCTTCGGTCTCGATCAAAATCGGCCGCCGCTCGGTGCCAACGCCGGGATCGACGACGGCGACGTGGATCGTTCCCGGCGGAAAAAACGGGGTGGAGTAGCGGAGCGCCAGCGCGCCCGCTCTGATATCCTGCGGCGGGATGCCGTGCGTCAAGTCAACGACCCGCGCCGCGGGATTGATGCCGAGGACGACGCCCTTCATGACGCCGACGAACGGATCTTTGTAGCCGAAGTCGGTCGTCAGCGTAATGAGCTTCGTCTCCATCGGAAGCAATCTAACGGAAATTGTTTCGGGGGTAAAGTAGGGGCGGTTCGCGCAGCGGCCCTGCATATCTACGGCACGCCGCGCCAGCCGTTAAGCGGGCAGGCGTCGCAGCGCGGCGTCGCGCGGCAGAATTCGTTGCCGACTTTGACGAACATGGCGTGAAATTGATTGTAAAGCGCCGCGTTGCGCGGCAGGCGCTCGGTGAAGAACGCTTGGAAAGCGTCGTAGCCGGCTTCATGGGGCAAGAGGCCGTGGCGCGAAAGAATTCTTTTCGTGTAAGCGTCGATGACAAAGGCGGGCTTTTCCGCAGCGTAGAGCAGGATCGAGTCGGCGGTTTCCGGGCCGACGCCGTTGACCGAAAGCAATTCGACGCGGAGCGCACCGGCATCGCGCCGGAACATCTTGTTTAAACTCCCGGCGTAGCTCCCGTGCAGGAATGAGATAAAGTTTTTCAAGCGGCGCGCCTTCACGTTAAAATAGCCGGCCGATTTGATGAGTGGCGCCAGGCGGCGGTGGGATAACCGGTGAAGCCTTTTTACGTTCAAGGCGCGGGCCTGTTTCAATCGCGCGATCGCTTTCTCCACGTTGGTCCAGGCGGTGTTTTGCGTCAGGATCGCGCCGACCATGACTTCGAGCGGCGACTTTGCCGGCCACCAGTGGAGATCGCCGTAGTGATCGTAGAGGCGGCGGTAAAGCCGCATCAGCTCGCGACGGGAAATCGATTTTAGATTTTGGATTTTAGATTTCCGATTCAAAAAGCCCCTTCCCTAATCTAAAATCGAAAATCGGCAATCGAAAATAGATCGCTCACGTGGCGCGAGGGCATCAGGGTTCCTTGGAGAAGCGCGCCTCGGCGACTTTAACTGCTTCCCGAAGATGCGCCGGGTTGATTGTGCCGACGATCAGCGCGTCGATAAACGGTTGGCGGAGCACAAACTCTATTGCCGCCCGCGCTTCCAGATGTCCGCTGAAAAGTCCTTTGATTGCCAAAACGCCGAGGCCGGCATCGTGGGCTTTCTCAAGCGCGTCCGCCAGCGAAGTCTCTGATTCGTTGAACGGGGCCATGACAACGTCGAGCGTCTCGCAGGCGCGCGCAATGCCCGCTGCCGTCTTGGCCGAAATTCCCACGGCGCGCGCCTTGCCGCTTTTCTTCAAGCGCGCGAGCGCTTCGAGCGCGTCGGTTTGGTCGAGAATCTCCAAATCACGGCCGTCGGAATGCAGCAGCAGGAGATCGGCATGATCGGTTTTCAACCGGCTCAAGCTCTCATCGAGCGAGGCCGTGATCGCTCTCGCGGAGAAATCGTATGTGGAACGTCCGCCGCGGTATTGCTCGCCGCACTTTGTCGCCAGCACGATGCGGTCGCGGTTGGCCGCGACGAACGGTCCAAGCTTTCCCTCGCTCTCGCCGTATGCCGGCGCCGTGTCGATCAGGTTCACGCCGAGCTTCAACGCAGTCTCCAGCAGCTCTTGGACTTCTTCGTTCGACGGCAGGGCGAAGCGCTCCGGATATTTCACGTCGGTGTTTCTGCCGAGCTTCACCGTGCCTAGACCGATCGGGCCGACGACGAGACCGGCCTTTCCTAACGGGCGGGAAACCATTCGGCCTCCTCCCAGGGATAGCGCGCCACCGGCGGCTGCGGCCACGGCGGCAAGACGTCTTTATCGTAATCGCCCGGCTGTTTAAGTTCCGCGGCGGCCAGAGAAAAAACTTCTTCGGCTAAAACCGGCGCGAGCGCGAGCTTGGTCGGCCAGGCGGCGATTGTCCGGGGCGCGACGCGCCCGGCATGAACGCCGCTCGGGCGGCGCTGATCCGCCGTGCGGGCTTCGGCTCTGATCGCGCGGTAAAGCGCGAGCTCGACATTCGAGAAATTAACCGCGGGCAGGCGGCGGCGGATTTCGCTCAGCGCAAGCCTGCGCGCCGTTGCCGCGTCCGGCTCGTCGGCGAGCCGCTCGGAAATTTCGCCGCCGACTTGCCAAACTCCCTGGGCGGGCGTTGTGACCGTGATCTGGGTTTTTCCCCCGACAATGCAATGGCCGAAGAGCGGCGGCAGCGCGCCGCGGAGCAGCGTCATGCAGAGCGGACGGCGCTGCATCGGTTCGCCGTCGATACCGGCTTGTTTGAGCAACGCGGCGTTGCCCTCGCCGGCGGCGAGGACGATCATGCGCGGCCGAAGCGCGACGCCGGCGATAATCACTTCTTTGCCGCCGAAGCGAACGGCTGCAGCGTCGTAGCGCCGAATATATTTTGCATGAAGCGATGCCAAGGTTTCCAACAGCGATCCGGTCGAAATGACCGGCTCGGCGAGAGCATAGACGGCGAGCGCAGAACCGCGTAGCGCCTCAGGCCATGCGGACTCAGGAACCCGTTCGGGCCGAGTGGATAATAAACCCGTTTTCACGACCACCGACATAAAGCCCCACGACTGGACGCGGGCGACGAGCGAGCCGCGCGGCAGCCAGAGATGGCAGCGCTCCGACAATACGCGCGTGCGGCTTAAATTCGGCGCGATTTCTCCGGCGAGACTGCGGCGCCAGCGCCGGGGCATCTCTTTCGTCGCGTTGACGGCGGCGAAATCGCGCACGCCCCGGAGCGCGTATTTGCCGCCGCCGTGAATAATGCCCTGCGCTTGAATCGTCTGGCCGCGGCCGAGCGCAGCCGATTCCAGCAAGAGCGCGTGATAGCCGGCGCGGCGGAAGCGATCCAAACACCAGAGACCGGCGATGCCGCCGCCGAAAATAAGAACGTCGAGTTGCATGATGGAATTTTAGAATTTATCGTCCGAGGCGGATTGTAGCATGGAACGGCGGCGATGGGGCAACAACGCGCGCAGAACGCTCACGCGGAGAAAAGCCTGAGATCGATCATCTCGCAGATGACGTGGCCGACGAGGATGTGCGTCTCCTGGATACGCGCGGTGTTTTTGCCCTCGGTGGCCGAGAGTAGGTAATCGACCTTGCGCGCCATTTTTCCCGCGTCGCCGCCGGCAAGCCCGATGGTCGTGATCTTGAGTTTTTTGCAGACATCGATCGCCGCGAGCACGTTTTCCGCGTTGCCGCTGGTGGAAATCGCCAGCGCCACGTCGCCTTCTTTGCCCAGCGCTTTTATCTGTTTGGCGAAAATTTCCTTGTAGTCGAAGTCGTTGGCGATGCTCGTGATCGCCGAGGTGTCGGTGGTGAGAGCGAGCGCCGGGAGCGGCGGCCGGTCGATGCGAAAGCGATTGACGAATTCCGCCGCGATGTGCTGCGCGTCGGCGGCGCTGCCGCCGTTGCCGAAGATGAGCAGCTTGTTGCCGCGGAGAAACGCCTGGGCGATCACATCGATCGCCGCGAGCAGCGTCTCGAGGTTGTCCCTGAGAAACGCCTTCTTAGTCCGAGCGCTGTCCTCGAACGCTTTGACGATCGCTTCTTTCATCTATCTATTTCTCGTGTAAAAGCCGTCCATCCGGCTCGCGACGCCTTTTTCGGCCAACGCTGCTTCGAACATGCGCCGGACCATCAGATCTTCGTCGTCGTATTCGATCTGGTTGCCGCCGAGCTTGCGATCGACCGTGCCCTTGTACTTTTTCCCCGCGCCACGGTGTTTTTTGCTGCCGAAGGAGCGCAGCGCGAGATAACGCGCCGGCTTGTCTCCCGTATTGAAGTGCTGGTGCCACCAGCCGTCCGGCGGCACGACCATGCTGCCTTCGCGCCAATCGTATTTCTTGATCGGCGCGCCGTCGGGCCAGATGAGCGAGTAGCCTTCGCCGCCGAGAATGATGACGTGCGCGCCCGGTCCGTGATGGTGGGCCTTCTTGTAAGTTCCGACGGGAAATTCCGAGATGTGGCAGGCGGTGGTGTTCTCCGAGAGTTCGAACTTGATATTTTTTCCTCCCGCGCCGCGCACGTCGTATTCGAGCAGCTTGAAGCTGCGGACGTCCGGCACGAAATTGGTTTCCCACGCGTTGCCGGCGAACTTAAAGCCGTCGTATTCACCGCCGTAGAGCGTACCCTTGCCGCTGAAATATTCGTCGCGCGCGTCGAAGCGGTCGTTAAAAACGAAATCGTTGTGGAAAATGAAGTCCAGATTGTGCAGGAGGTTGATCATCGTCGGCGCGGTGGTGACCGCAAGATAGCGCGCCGGCTCGCTGCCGCTGCCGTTGAACAGTTGATGCCGGGCGTTGAGCGGCGGGGAAAAGAGCGAGCCGCTTTGCCACTCGAAGGTCTGCTTTTTATTTTCGTCGTTCCACACCGTGGCGGCGCCCTGGCCGCTCACGATATAAATCGACTCTTCGAACAATTGCCGCTGCGGTTTCAAGCTTTTGCCCGGTGGAATCTCGCAGATGTAGCAGTTATTGACCTGTCCCGCGCCTTCCATCTGCAGGAACGCGCCTGGGCCGCCTTTGCGCTCCCACCATTCAAGCTTGACCGTGCGAATGTCGTCGACGAAAAATGTTTTGATGACGGGAATCCCCTCGCTCTCGACCCATTTCTCGTAGTTCGTCTTGCCGCCGTCGGTTGCCGAAATGGTATTCGCTGCCGTCTTGGCCATGATTTCTCCTACGAACGCTTGAA
Organism: Binatia bacterium; assembly: GCA_041490745.1. Classification (GTDB taxonomy): domain Bacteria; phylum Desulfobacterota; class Binatia; order UBA9968; family UBA9968; genus JAJPJQ01. The sequence continues at coordinate 20,581 of JBGPTS010000036.1, forward strand.
CTTTTGTAGCATACGGGAATGGAGGGGTAAAGCGAGCTACTTTTTGGGTAGTGGGTCATTTTCAGCTTGCGAGCAACATAATCCAGAACCGAGTTTCTTCGCGGAGCCCTGAGCGGAAAAGAGAGATGCTTCGCTTCGCTCAGCATGACAGAAAGCGAAGGGCTCAGAATAACGTGGGTTGGATTGTCATCCTGAACGAAGTGAAGGATCTCTCCTAAAATAACCCACTACCACTTTTTGTAGAAGGCGGAGATTTGTCCAACCACGCATTCTTGCACTTCCGCCTTGAGCTCAGGATAGAGCGGGAGGGCGAGAACCTCCGCGGCGGCCTTCTCGGCATTAGGAAAATCGCCCGCGCGGTAATTCAAATAGCCGAAGCAGGGTTGCAAATGAAGCGGTAGCGGATAATAAATCTCGGTCTGAACGCCGGCCGCGGTGAGAAAAGTTTTCAGCTCGTCGCGGCGCTCGGCCCGGACAACGTAATAGTTGAAAACGTGAGAATTGCCGTCGCCGGGCGCCGGAACGCGGACGGCGCCGCCGGGGAGGCCGGCGGCAAGAAAAAGTTTCTGGTAGAGATCGGCGCGGCGGATTCTCTCCTCGCGCCAGGCATCGACGTGTCTCAGCTTCACGCGCAAGACCGCCGCCTGAATCGCATCCAAACGCGAATTGACGCCGGCGACCGTGTGGTTATATTTCGCGCTCTCGCCGTGCGCGCGGAGCATCCTGAGCTTTGCCGCGAGCTCCGGCTCGCCGGTCGCCACCAGCCCGCCGTCACCCATGCCGCCCAAAATTTTCGTCGGGAAAAAAGAAAAACAACCGAGAGCGCCGATCGTGCCGGCGGCTTTCGTGCCCGCGCTCGCGCCGAACGCCTGCGCCACGTCCTCGACGACGCGAACCCGATGCCTGGCGGCGAGCGCGGCGATCTCCGCCATCGGACACATCCGGCCGAAGAGATGCACCGGGATCGCGGCTTTGATTTTGTCGGAGTGTTTCTTGAGCAGAGCGTCCAATCGCTCGACATCGAGCAAAAAGTTTTCCGGCTCGATATCGACGAAGATCGGCGTCGCGCCGAGGCGCGTGATCGCCGTCACGGTCGCGATAAAAGTAAACGGCGGCACGACGACGCCGTCGCCCGCGCCGATGCCGAGAGCCATAAGCGAGAGCAGCAGCGCGTCGCTGCCCGAGGCGACGCCGATCGCGTGGCGGCAACCGAGATACGTCGCGACTTCGTGCTCGAATTTCTCAACCGTCGGTCCCAGGATGAACTGCTGCGATTCCAGCACTTCGTCGATGGCCCGGCGCACTTCGCCGCGGATGCTGCGATACTGCGCTTTGAGATCGATAATGGGTATATTTTCCACTGGTACGATGTGTATAGTGCGTGTCGCTCTGTGTCAAACCTTGCGGGATTGAGATCGTGGGTTTAGCATTTCTAGAGCGGGAGGGATCGAATGCAAAAAATAAAAATCGGCGTCATGGGAGCTTCAGCCACCGAGCTCGCGGCCGCAGAAAAATCGGGGCTCGAGACTCTGGCCAAGCGGTTGGGCGCGGCGATCGCCGCCCGCGGATGCATTCTTGTCACCGGTGCGACCACCGGACTGCCCGATCTGGTTGCGCGCGCGGCGCGACAACTCGGCGCCTTGACGGTCGGCGTCTCGCCCGCGTCCTCAGCCGAAGAACACGAACGCCTTGGCTTGCCCGGCGACGGCGCCGAGATCGTTCTTTACACCGGATTCGGCTTCAAGGGGCGGAACGTCGTCAATGTCCGGTCTTCGGATATCGTGATCATTTTCAGCGGCGCGACCGGAACGCTGAACGAATTCACCATTGCCTACGACGAGGACAAAGTCATCGGCGTTCTCGAAGGCAGCGGCGGCGTGGCCGATCACATCCGCGAGATTCTCGCCTTCACGAACAAAACGACGCGCGCAAGTCTTTTCTACGGACCGGAGCCAGAAGCGCTGCTGGACCGTTGCCTCGAAGCATTCAAGAAGCGGTGAGAAAGATCGACGGGTTCGGCTACACGCTCGTCTTGACCGCCGGGCCGGCGCCTTTGAGCGCGGCTTCGGCGACTTCGGCGAGCAGGCGATCGTTGTCGTGATCGAGGGCGAAGACCCGGTACTGGACCACTTTGGAAGGAATGAACTCGAACAGCTCAGAGAGCGACTCCTTGGCGATCTCGCCGCTCGACGGATCGTAGATGTGGATCTGCTTTTTTCCCATCGCAAAGGGGTTCTCCGGCCGCGGGTCCTGCGTCGCCGCATCGACGCGAAAGACAAGATCGGCGGCGTTGTCCGGCAGCGCGGCGCGAATTCTCTTTTCCCAATCGGAGTCCTGCATCAACGACATGCCGTAGCGCAGCTCGTTCAGCGACAGCGTCCGGTCGTAGGCCATCTTCCATTTGATGTCGCGGTCGAGGATCCTGCCCCATTCGCGCCCGAGCGCGCCGTGCTCTTTCGCGCGCCGCCAGCGCGCGACCTCTTCGAGCAGCGACCAGTCGGTCAGCCGTAAATAGTCTTCCATGTGCGCGAGCGGACTGCCGGAGAAAATAACCTTCATGGTTTCGGGAAATACTTCGCGCAGATGGAGATCGATCGCGCGCGTCGTGCGGTGATAATAGACGTTGGTATAAAGATAGAGCCGTGTGTTCAAGAACATCGTCAGCGCCGCGTTGCCTGCTTTGTGCAGCGTGAGGCCCTTGGGCGTAAAGAAAGTATAGTGCATCAACCGCTCGCGATCGATCGGGCCGACGGCGACGCCGCACATGTAGGAGTCGCGCGAGACGTAGTCGAGATTGTCGAAGGTGAAGATGCCGTTGGTAAGCGGCTGGAGGAGCTTCACCCACTGAGGTTTTTTCTGATCCTCTTTGCCCGTTTTTTTGATCGGGAAGGCGATCTCTTCGGGCTTGAGCTCCTCGCCCGGCGCGAACGGCCCGCTCGGGCTGCGGCGGATCTGCCGCAGCAAATCGCCGAGATGGTTCCGAATGATCGCCTGGCCGATGTCCTCGTGCGTGATGTCGAAATCGGCGAGAAAATTGTCGTCGAAGAAATGGCCGAACGGCCCGTGGCCGACGTCGTGGAGCAGGCCGGTCATGCGCATGTACGCTTCGACCAGAGGCGCCGACGGGCATTCCTCGCCGAGAACTTGTTTGAGCGAAGGATAAAGATGTTTGGCGAATTCGCCGGCGAGGTGCATCGCGCCGAGCGAATGCTGAAAGCGGCTGTGCTCTGCGGTCGGATAAACCCAGCGCGCGCTTTGTAGTTGATAGATGTAGCGCAGTCGCTGGACCCAGGGCGAGTCGATGATCTGCTTTTCCGTTACCTCGCCTTTGCCGAGAGGAACCGTGAATTGGATATAATGATGGATCGGATCGGCGAGCAGCGCCGTGCCTTCGTATTCGCTGTCGAGCGGCTGGCGCATCGGCTTTACAACTCCAACACGACCTGCGCCGTCCATTGATCGCCGGTTTTTTCCATCCGGCTCTGGTGCGAGACGACGGCGCGAATCTCGCGCTGGATCTCGTGGCGGTCGGGATCGAATTTTTCTCCGCTCACCTGGCCGCGGATATAATTGTCTTTCACTTCCTGCACGACGAATTCTTTCAGGAGATAGCCGCTCCCCTGGTAGAGATAGAGCAGCTCGCGCATCCAATTCACCATCAAGTCGTCGCGGTCCGTCCCTTCGACTTCGAGCGTAAGATGTTCGGCGACCCCGATTTTGTCGATCTGCGTCATCATGTCGAAGAGCGCAAAGCCGGAGTTGGCGAACAGCTCGGCCTGGCTCGCGCCGAAGATTTTCACCGCTAGATCGGACGCACGGTTAACGGTTCGATATTTTTTTGCCTCGCTCATCGCACTTTCGCTGTCGACCTAGATAAGCTCATCAGCCCCTTATACCCGATTGATCAGGCTGGCTGCAAAGCCCGCCCCAAAGCCGTTGTCGATATTCACGACGGTCACGCCGCCGGCGCAGGAATTGAGCATGCCGAGCAGCGCCGCCAGGCCGTTGAAGCTCGCGCCGTAGCCCGTGCTCGTCGGCACGGCAATCACCGGGCGATCGACGAGGCCGGCGACCACGCTCGGCAACGCCCCTTCCATGCCGGCGACGACGATCAAGACGGCGGCGGAAAAAAGTTTTTCGCGGTTGTCGAGCAAGCGGTGCAATCCGGCCACGCCCACGTCGTAGAGACGCTCGACGCGGTTGCCCATCATCTCGCCGGTAAGCGCCGCCTCCTCGGCGACTGAAATATCCGAGGTGCCGGCGGAGATGACCAGCACGGCGCCGCGCCCGGTGACGCGAATCGGCCGGCCCACCCAGGTGGCGGCGCGCGCGCTCTCATGGTAGCGAAGTCCCCTGAATTGTTTTTTTATCCGCGCCATTTTCTCGGGCGAGAGACGGGTGATCAGCACGTTGTCGCGGCGCCGCCGGATCGCGCGCGCGATCGCGGCGATCTCCGCCGCGCTCTTGCCTTCGCCGAGAATC
>JBGPTS010000037.1:0-24920 GCA_041490745.1 Binatia bacterium
AGCGAACCCACCTCCGAGGAATCGCGCGCCGGCAGCGTCGCCGTCAAATCCCCCTGCGCCACCCGATGCGCGAACAGAACCCCTTCGCGGATCGGCCGCGAAATCGTCCGCGCCAGCAACAGCGACGCCACCGCGGCGAGAAAAAAGGTCGCGAGCACCACCGCCAGCGCAACATAGCCGAGCTTGTCGATCGGCGCGAATCCTTCGGACTCATCGATCTTGGCGATCAGCACCGCGCCGATCTCCGGCAGCGGACGAAAAGAGCCGACGACCGAGATCCCGCGATAGTCCGTATGGGTCTCGTGCCCCTGCTCCCCCTTGAGACCGCGGCTTATTGCATTGTTATCCGGGATCGTTTTGAGAATCGTCGAGGCCTCGCTGAAGCGCGACTGCGTGAGCATCCGGTGATCACGGTCTATAATGACGACCTCGCCCGTCTCGCCGAGGCCTGAGCGCTCATCGATCAGCCGGTAGACCGGGCGAAATTCGACCTCCAGGATCACGCGGCCGACCACCTTGGCGTTGTTATCGTGGACGGGAGTGGCGACCATGAAGACATGCTGCTGCGCTCCCCGAGAGAAAAAGACCGGGCTGACATAAAAGGTTTCATTTTCTTCAGGCTGCGCCAGGCCGATATCGCTCAAATTTTTGCCCTGCTGAAGCAGGCTCTTGGAGCTGGAGACGAGGATCTTGCCTTCGGTATCGGCGATCAACACGTCGACATAGAAAGAGTTGGTCTCCTGCCGCGCCGTGACGATATCCTTGACCCTCTTGATTCTTTCCGCGTCCGTGTTTGCGGAAAGGTTGGGATATACGACCCTGAAGTCGGGTGAGAGGAGATCTTTTATAGCGTCGTTGGCGGTGAGGCTCGCAGCGTCCGCTAATTGGGATTTAAACCAGCTGGCGAGGATATAACTTTTATTGTCCGCTACGGCGTCGAGCTTGTTGAGTATTTCCTTCTCGAGACTGCCGCGGCTGTTGCTGTAACCCAACACCCCGATGACAAGGATCGGCGCGAGCGAGAGAAACAGAAACCAGAACGTCAGCTTTTCCTTGATGGTGGCGGGGGCGATTTTACCAGCAACCTTGTGGAAGAGACCGCGCGGCCAGAGCCGTTTTAGTCGATTCATTTTATTTCTCCTCGTGGACTGCCCGAATGTAAATCGAGCCATATTGTATCACAACCCGCCCGCATCGCGGGAACTTTTTCCTTGCAAGCGCGACTCCGCGGCCGCTCGCCTTGTGAAATTCCGACGCGGCGGATATTGTTCACGATCAAGATATTATGTCCGACAACGAAGCTGCTGAAGCGGCGCGGACGACCGGTCCGTTCGCCGCGCTCGCCTACCGCGACTTCCGCCTTTTCTGGGTCGGCCTGTTCATCAGCAACACCGGCACGTGGATGCAGATGACGGCCATCAGTTGGATGCTCTACGAGATCACCAACTCGCCGTTGCAACTCGGACTGAACGGAATTTTTCGCGCGGTGCCCTCCATCGCGCTCGGCATCTTCGGCGGCGCGATGGCGGACCGCTACGACCGCCGGCGTCTTCTGCTGGCGACGCAGAGCACTTCCATGTTGTTGGCCTTCGCGCTCGGCGTGCTGGCGCAGACGGGGCGCATTCAGGTCTGGCACATTTACGCCTTGACGTTCTTGAGCGCCGTCGTCGGCACGCTCGACGCGCCGGCGCGCCAGGCGCTCTTTCCGTCGTTGATTCCGCGCTCCGTTCTGCCGAACGCCATCGCGCTCAATGCTCTGTTGTGGAAGGGAACCGCGCTGATCGGCCCGTCGTTCGCCGGCATCGCCATCGCCACGGTCGGCACGGACGGCGCGTTTTACGCCAACGCGCTGAGTTTTCTCGCCGTCGTGATCGCGCTTTTGTTGATGAAGACGCGCGCGCCGCGGATGCGCATGACCGGCGATTTTATGCAGGAACTCAAAGAAGGCGTGTCCTACGTCCTCAGCCGGAAGATCATTCTCGCGGTGATGGTCATGGAGGGGTTTTCTTCCGTGTTCGGACTCGATCCGGCGATGCTGACCATTTTCGCGCGCGACGTTCTCCACGTCGGCGCGAGCGGCCTGGGCTTCCTCCAATCCGCGCGCGGCGTCGGCGCGATCGTCGGCTCGGGCGTGATGATCTCGATGGGACACGCGCGCTCGCAGGGAAAGATTCTATTCGTCTCGGCGATGCTTTATGGCGCGGGCTTCGCCCTGTTCGGCGTCTCTAAGTGGTTTCCGCTGTCGCTCGGTCTGCTCGTGATCGTGGGCGCGACGGACACCATCTGGGCGGCCGCGCGCAATATTATCCTGCAAGTCGCAACGCCCGAGGGGCTGCGCGGCAGAGTGATGGGCGTGTTCTATCTCAGCAACCGCGGACTGCATCCGCTGGGGCAGACCGAAACCGGATTCGTCGTTCCGCTCGTCGGCGCGCCCGGCGCCACCCTGTTCGGCGGCCTCGTGGTCGCGGCCGTCACCGCGCTCACGGTGTGGAAAGTTCCCGCCGTCGCGAAATTTCGCTGGGACACGACGGCCGGCGAGAAGAGAGTGGATCCACCGCAGTCGTAGCGGCACAAGGAAATGAGTTTTGAGTTTCTGCCTACCGCCGGAGCCTGTCCTGAGCAAAGCCGAAGGGGCCTATCGCCTACCGCCTTTTCTTGTCAGCTTCCACAGCCACGATCCCGGCTCGTAGTAAATCGTTCGTAGATAAATCAGCGTGCAGAGCGTCGCGCCGATTCTCAATAACCAGGCTGCCGGAAAACTCGTGCCCGGCACGCTCGGCTGCCAGCCTTCGAGCTTGAGAAAGTAGATGCCGCTGAGAAAGGCGAAAGTCCCGGTGAGAAGAAAATAATATTTCCGCCGCCGCCTGAGCGCGAGCGCAGTAAATGCCGCGCCGTGACCGACGAACGTCACGAGAAGAAAACCGGCGATGAAAGTCCAGAGGTCCATGATCCGGCGTGTCCTTCTTATGCGGCGTCGCCTCGCCCGCGTGGATTTTTGCTCAGCGCGCCTTCCTTCATCAAGTCGATCTGAATCTGTTGGATCTCCAGCAGCTTCTGCCATTGATGCTTGATCAGCATGTCGAGTTTGTCGTGCAGGTGGCGGATCTCCAGCTCCGCCTTGAGATTGACCTGATAGTCGTTTTCCGAGCGCAGCCGGTCTCTCGCCTCCTGGCGGATCTGGCTCATCATGATGATCGGCGCCTGAATTGCCGCGAGACAGGAAAGAACCAGGTTCAGCAAGATGAACGGATAGGCATCGAACGGTCGGGTCAGGATCAAGGCGGAGTTCACCGCCATCCAGACAATCAGGACCGTAAAGAAGATGATGATGAAACGCCAACTGCCGCCAAAGGCGGCGACCCGGTCGGCCACGCGGGCGCCGAAGCTCCGATCTTTCTCGAAGGCAAGATTCAAATTCTCGGTCAGCGTCTCCTGCTCCTTGAGACTGGCGATGACTTCGAGATCTAATCGGGACAGCTCTCCCTTTTCATCCTCCAGAGCGTCCTCGACGTATTCCGAGCGGAACAAGTTCACGCAGTCGTGGCAGAGCATGGCCGACGCCGTCCATGACGGCTCGCGCTTTCGAATGAACTCTCCCACGCCGGGACGAATCAGTTCTCCGGAGATCAATGAGGCGAGAGGAAACGTTCGCTTACAGTGAATACAAACTTGCCGTGCTTCCATAGATCGTCAGCTCCCAAGGGCGCCCGCGTTAAAAATCGGGAAATTCCCTTTCTTCCCTGTTTTCCGTCTCCAACTGGATCGTCGTATGCTCGATGGCAAAGCGGCTTTTGAGCCGCGCCTCGATCCGGTCGAGGATCGCCTGCGGATTGCCGTCCGGCTCGACCACCGCGTGAGCCGTCAGAGTCGCCACGCCGGAAGTCACCGACCAGACGTGGAGGTCGTGGATTTTGATCACCCCGGCGATCTCTTCCATCGTCCGCTGAACTTCCGCCGCGTCGATGCCGCGCGGCACCGACTGCATTAAAATATCGACCGACTCTTTGACCAGCTCCCACGACGTATAGAGGATGAGCGCGCCGATGACCACGCTGACGAGCGGGTCGGCGAGCGTCCAGCCGGTCTGCATCATGACGAGCGCCGCGAGCACCGCGCCGACCGAGCCGAGCGCGTCGCCGAGCACGTGCAGGAACGCGCCGCGGATGTTGAGGCTCCCCTGGTCGCAGGCGTAGAGAATGCGTCCCGCCACGACGTTCACGGCGAGCCCGCCGAGCGCGATGACGAGCATCCCCGTCGCACGAACTTCCGGAGGGTCGAGCAAACGGCGATAGGCCTCGGTGAAAATCACGCCGACGACGAGCCAGAGAATGAGGCCGTTGATCAACGCCGCGAGGATCTCCAGCCGCTGGTAGCCGTAGGTGCGCTTGCTCGTGGCGGGCCGGCGTGCGATCTGAAACGCGCAGATAGTGAGTCCCAGCGCCGCGACGTCGGAAAACATGTGGCCGGCGTCGGAGAGCAACGCCAGGCTGTTGGTCCAAAGGCCTCCCAAAAGCTCGGCGAAAAAATATACCGCCGTAATGCCGAGCGCCCAGGTCAATCGGCGGCCGTCCGTCGTCCGCTCCAAGTTACCCCGTTGCCGCGCCCCGCTGCCATCAAACGCCGCCATGTTTATCTTGAGTTCCCGAGGAGAATTTCTACATCGCCGCCGAGGCGCGCGAGCGCTGCTTTTTCCGTGCCGGCGTAATATCCGCGAATCTCCGCCGCGCGATCGACGAGGACAAAGCGCGGGCTGTGCAGATGCGTCGCGCCGGAGCCGTCCCGCTCGGCCTTTGGAATTTCCGCCGCGGCCAGATGAAATCCTTCTTGCGCCAGACGATAGATCGCCCTCTCGTCGCCGGTAAGAAAGAGCCAGCGCGCGGGATCGGCGCCGAAGCGCGCCGCGTACTTTCTCAGCGCCGCCGGCGTGTCACGCTTGGGATCCACCGTGATCGACACGAGCCGGAGGTCCGGCGCCGCGGCGAACTTGTCTTGCAGGGATTTCATCTCGGCGCTCTGGATCGGACAGGTATCGGTGCAATGCGTGTAGATCAAGTCGGCGATCCAGACTTTGCCGAGGAGATCGCCCAGGCGGATTTTTTTGCCGCTCCGCTCGACCAGCGAAAAGTCGGGCACCTTCCCGAGCGTGCGGAGATTTTTTTCCGCTTTCGATACGTGGGCCGGCCCGCTCGCCCGGTGCGTCCACAGGACGATCGAGGCGGCTCCGGCGATGAGAAATATCGCCAGCGTCCACGCCCACGGCTTTCTCAAGAGCAACGCTCTCTCCTGCACGGCTGACCCCGCTCAAGACTCGAAATGAGAATTCATCATTCGAAAGATGCGCCGCGAACCGCTCGCAGCCCGCTCGTTTCCGAGTATGACATTATCTCTAAAACATGTTAAGAAGGCCACCATGCAATTGCGCGTGCTCGGCTGTTCGGGCGGCCAGGTGCCCGGACAACACCTCTCCTCTTATCTCGTCAACGGCGCGTTGCTGGTCGATGCCGGATCGACCACGGCGGTGCTCGGCCTCAAGGCGCAGCAGAAAATCAAGAACATCCTCGTCACACACGCCCACCTGGATCACGTGATGAGTCTCGCGACGATGGCCGACAACCTGTTCGGCATCGACGGCACGATCCACGTCTGGGGACTCGACGAGGTGATCGACGGGCTGCGCACCTCGTTTTTCAACGATACGCTCTGGCCGGACTTTACCCGCATCACGGGCGACGGCCAATCGGCGCCGATTTTAACCCTTCATCGCCTGGCGGCGGACGCGCCGACCGGCGTCGGCGGCTTGAAGATCACGGCGGTCCGGGTGAATCACGCCGTGACCAGCACGGCGTTTTTCATCGAAGACGCCAAGACCGCGCTGCTGCACGTCGGCGACACCGGCCCGACGGCCCAGGTCTGGACGCTGGCGCAGGCAAAAAAGAACTTGCGCGCCGTCATGCTGGAGGCGTCGTTTCCGAACCGGCTGCAAAATCTCGCCGATTTGAGTCAACATCTCACGCCGCAAACTTTGGCCCGCGAGGTCGCCAAGCTCGGCCGGCCCGCCGTGCCGATTCTCGTCACGCACATGAAGCCGCAGTACCGCGCGGAAATCGTTCGAGAGCTTAAAAAGCTGAAAGGCCTCCGCGTTCGCATCTTAAAACAGGGCCAATCGCTCACGCTGTAAGCGGCCGCATTCTACTTGCCGCCGGCATTTTTCCGCGCCAGTAAATAAAACTTTCCGCCGCTCTTCATATATCCCGCGGGGCCTCCGGCCTCCTCCCCGCTGCCAAAAAAGAGATCGACTCGCCCAGGCCCGCGAATCGCGCCGCCCGTGTCCTGACTCACGACAAAGCGCGAGAACGGCCGCCATCCCGCGAGACTGCCGTCGGTGCCGATCAGCGGCATCCGGCTCGCGAGAAATCCCAGCGCGCCTCTCGGAAAATAACCCGGATCGGTAGCGACGGAGCGCCCCGGAGTGACGGGCACGCCGAGGCTCCCGAACGGCCCGCCCTCGGCGAAGCGAAAAAAAACGTAACGCTCGTTCCGCGCCAGCAGCGCATCGCGCTCTGCGGCGTGCTCGACGAGATATCGGCGCAGGCTCGCCGCAGTCAATTCTTCCGCTGCGATCTTGCCTTCGTCGATTAAAATTTTTCCGATGCTGGTGTAGGAGCGGCCGTTGTTCGCGGTGTAATTCACCCGCACGGTTCGACCGTCTTCGAGCCGGATCGCGCCCGAGCCTTGCACATGAAGGAAGAAGAGATCGACCGGATCTTTCACCCAGGCGATTTCGTAACCTCTGCCCCGGAGCTGTCCGAGAACGTCGATCTCGCGCCGCGACAAATACGCGCCGCCGCTGTTTTCGCCGCTGAGCCGCGGCGTCATGCCCACGAGGTCGTCGGGCTTACGATAAATCGGGAAGCTATAAACCGGAGTCGGGTTCAAGCTGCCATCGAGCACCGGCTCGTAGTAGCCGGTGACGAGCAGCTCGCCGCGCGATGCATCGGAAATGGAAGGAACGAAGTCGAAGCGCGAACGAACCGCCTCGGCGAATTGCTGCGGTCGTTGCCAGAGATCGAGCAGCGCGACGAAGCCGTGGAACGAATCCTTCGCCTCGCGGGCGGTCAGCCTTTTCGGCCGCTCGCCGACCGTCTGGTTGCCGGGAAGTTTGGCGAGAAACTCGAGGCTCCGCTCGATGGCCAGACGCAGCGACCCGCGGTCGAGATCGTCCTCGATGGCGAGTGGAGCCTCGCCCGCCTGAATGCGCGGCGGCTCCGCGAGCGAGGCGATGAGACTCAGCGCCGGCAGGCTTCGAGACAAAGCGCGCAGAAATCTATGGCTTCCTCGCTTTTTACCGTTGCCTGCCGCGTGCTGCCTATTGCCTGGCATCATCGTTTCATGCAAACTTTACGGCGATGGATCGAGCGGAGTTTGAAAGAGAGGCGGCGCGCGCCCTCGACCGGTTGCCGAAACCTTTTCGCCGGCGGCTGCACAACGTGGCGATCGTCGTCCAAAAGCGAGCCACCAAAAACCAACTGCGCGATCTCGGACTCGATCCCGAACATGACGATCTTTACGGCCTCTATCAGGGCGTCCCTCTGGCCGACCGTTCCGTGTTTCATCCGCCGGTGTTGCCGGACAAAATCACCCTTTTCTCAGAGCCGCTGATGCGCGACTTCCCCGATCCCGGGGAACTGCGCCGACAAATCCGCCGCACCGTCGTGCACGAGATCGCGCATTTCTTCGGCATGGACGACGAGGAGATCGAAGATTTGGGCTTTTGAAGAATGCAGAGGCCTGAACGTGTAGGGGCGACCGGCCGATCGCCCCTACCATTGCCTCTCGCCCGCGTCAGTCCCTGATGTCTTGCAGGAGCCACTCCGTCGGAATCTCCCTGCCGACGCCTTTCTCCTTTGCCAGTTGATAAATTTTTCCGGCGCAGGCGGCGAACTGGAGTCCCTGCGTGCCGGCGTTGATAAAGAAAGTGGTCTGTTTCGGGTTCGTCCGTCCGGGAATTTTTCCCGCCTTGAGATCCATGAAGTATTTGAAAAAGCCGCCGCGATAATTATCGACCGTCGGATTGGGAATGCGCGCGCGCTCGTCCGGCTGGCCGGCGATGTAGCCGACGTTGCCGTGCAAGCGGACCATGCCTTCGTCCAGGGTCTCGACCGTGTTCCTGCCGAGCTTGATCGACACGTCGCATCGCGCGACCACGCGCGGTCCGATCTCGCACGCGCGGACGCAGGTTATGTGCGCGCCCTCTGCGAGCCACTCCGGCTCGTCGAAAACCGTGCGCGTCGAATCGGTGCAGGCGGCGACGATGTCCGAGCCGCGCACGACGGACTCGCGATCGCCGACGGCTTCGACCGGCACACCTAACTTTACGCTCATCTCGCGCGCAAAATCGTCGCGGTGGGCTTGGGTCGGACTATAAACCTTTACTTGAGTTAGCTTGCGCACCTCATTGAAAGCCGACAAGTAGCTCCGCGCCATCCCGCCGGAGCCGAAAATGCCGACAACGGCCGCATCGGGACGCGAGAGATACCTCGCACCGAGGCCGGCGCAAGCGCCGACGCGCATATGCTGCAACACGCCGTCATTGATGATCGCCAGCGGCTCGCCGTTCCGAATGCTGAAAACCATCACCAGGCCGCAGTAGGTTCCCGGTTGCACGCAATATTTTTCTTCCGTCCCGCCTTCCGGCCAGTGGACGATGTCCGATTTCATGCGGATCGCGAATACGCCGATCTTCCGGCTCGCGCCCTCCATCGTGCCCCAACGGTAATAGCCGTCCGGCCGGTCGCACGGCGCCCACACGTCCAGCCGCGGCCGATAAACGGCGTCGCCCTTGGCGAGATCGTCGTAGCCGACTTCCAGCGCTTCGATGCAGGTTTTCATGTTGAAGAGCCGCTCGACTTCCTGATTGTTGATTAGCAGCATGGTGTCTCCTAACTCAGTTTAAACTCCCCGCTCCTCTTTGTCGTTATTCCCGTGACAACGGCAATCCAGAGTCGTTTTTTTAGACCTTGGAATCCCGCGTCCGCTGCAATGACGAAAAGTCTCGCTTTGCCGATTGAGACAGTAGATTGCGAGTTTATAAAAAGCAACAACGGCCTGAGCAGGTTTGACATTTTATTGTCGTTGACGCAATGATATGCGCGTTTTGCAGAGGGGAGGGTGAACCCGTGAAAATTCTTCGCTTCAACGACGACCGGATCGGCGTGCTCAAGGGCGACAGCAACGTCGTGGACGTGAGCGGCGCGATCAGCTCGCTCAAGGCCAAGGGGCCGCAGCGCGTGATGGAAGACGTCATCGAGCATTTCAGAAAATACCGGAACCGATTCGAGCGCGTCGCCTCCGAGCAAACCGGCGTGCCGCTCGCGAGCGTCAAGCTGCTCGCGCCGATTCCGCGGCCGAGCAAGTGCATGGCCGCATTCGTGAATTACGTCGATCGTCCCGACCGCAGCCCGGAATCGCTGCCGAACGAATATTTTTACAAAGCGCCCGAGCTCGTCGGTCCCGAAGGAGTCATCGAGCTGCTCGACATTCCGCCGGTGGTCGTCTATCAGCCCGAAGCGGAGCTGGCATTCGTGATCGGCAAAACCGCCAAAAACGTGCCGGAGAAAAAAGCCATGGACTACGTCTTCGGCTACGTCCCCTTCTTCGACGTCTCGGCGCGCGGCCTCACGCGCCGCACGCAGTTTATCCCCAAGGGCCAGGACACCTACGGCCCGTGCGGCCCGTGGATCGCGACGAAAGACGAAATCCCCGACCCGCACAACATCGTCGTGAAGTCGTGGGTCAACGGCCAGCCGCGCCAGAACTACAACACGAAATTTATGGCGCACAAAATCCCCGAGCAGATCGCCTGGCTGACGAAATTCGTCCAGTTGAATCCCGGCGACGTGATCGCCACCGGCACGTATCACGAAGGCCTCGGCCCGATCAACGACGGCGACACGCTGGAGATCGAGATCGAAAAAATAGGGCGCGCGAAATTTTTCGTCAAAGGAAAAGGGCTGCGCAAGGACGCCGAGTGGATGCCGGGAAAAAACCAGCCGACGCCGCCTCCCGGCGGCGGGATGAGCAGGGTCTAGGGTTGGAAAGGTTCAACGTTCCGGGTTCCACGTTCGGGGGTTCGAGGAACTTTCAACCTTGAACTTTGAACTTACCTGCCCGTCATGCCGCGATGCCACGAGAGAAAGCAGCCGGACGCGAATAGGAATAGCTGGTTCAGCAAGTATCCGAGCAGAGCCAGAGAAAGCATCCCGGCGTACATCCGATCGACTTTGAGCCGGCGCTGCGCGTCGAGGATAAAGTAGCCGATCCCGTCGGTGCTCCCCACCATCTCCGAAATCACGACCAGAATCAGGGTGATCGCCAGCGAGATCCTGAGACCCGTCATGATCTCCGGCGACGCCGCCGGCAACACGACTTTGACGATCGCCTGCCGCCGCGACAGACCGAAGGTGCGCGCCGTGCGCGCCAGAACCGGATCGATATTTTTCACGCCGTCGATGGTGTTCAACAAAATCGGCCAGGCCGAGGAAAAAAAGATCACGAAGATCTTCATCCCGTCGCCCAGCCCGAAAAAGAGCACCGATACGGGCACGACCACGGGCGGCGGAATCGGTCTCAGCGTCTCGACGACGACCTCCAGCGCGCGCTCGACGCGCTCGAACAGGCCGATGACGACGCCCAGCGGAATAAAAATCGTCGCGGCCATGAGATAACCGGCCGCGGCTCTTCTCAAGCTGCTGAGAATCTGCGCTGGAATTTCTCCGGAAGAAACCAGCGCGAAAAACGTCCCCAAGACCTTGCTCGTCGCCGGGAACAACAGCGGCGGCACGAATTCGCCGCGTGAGGCGATCTCCCACGCGGTCATGACGCCGGCGAGGACGAGCACGCCGTTCAGCGTCGATTCTCTATTCCCGCTCACGCGATCCCTTTCCCGACGCGCCGCGGTGCCACGCCATCGCGCGCGACTCCACGGCGACAAAAAGCCGGTTGAGCGAATAGCCGGCGAGCGCCACCGCGGCCACTCCGGCGTACATGTTCGTCGTCCGGAGCGACCTTTCCTCGTCGAGAATGTAAAATCCGAGCCCGCTCGCTCCCACTACCATCTCCGCCGTGGTGACGAGGATCAGCGCGATCGGCAGGCTGACGCGGAGTCCGGTTGCGATGTGCGGCGCCGCCGCCGGCAGCGCGATGCGGCGCAGGATTTTCCAGCGCCCGAGGCCGAAGGTCCGGCCCGTGTCGATAAGCGTCCGGTCGATGTGCCGCACCCCGTCGATCGTGTTGACAAGGATCGGCCACGCCGCCGCGTAAACGGTCACGGCGATCATCATCGCGTTGCCGATGCCGAGCGTGAGAATCGCCACGGGAATGATCGCGACCGACGGCATCGGACGGCAAAGCTCGATCGGCGCGGCGAAAAAACTGTACGCCGTTCGGGAATAGCCCAGAATCACCCCGGCGCCGACGGCGAGCGCGGCGGCGATCAGATAGCCGGAGAGAAACCGGCCGAGAGTTTCGATGAGATGGCGCAAAATCTCCCGCAGGACGGAAAGCTCGGCGAGCGCTCGAAGCACTCCGCTCGGCGGCGGAAAGTAGCTCTGAAGCTCCGGGCGGGTGCGGGACAATATTTCCCAGAAAAAAAGCGCCGCTGTAAACACGGCGAAACCGGATACGTTGAGCCGCCGCGGTTTCACTCCGCGCTCCCGTCCGCGGTGCGCCGGTAGATCTCGTTCCTGAGGCGCATGAACGCCGGATCGGCGCGCGTCGCGATCTGATTTCTCGGGCGCGGCAGGCCAACGTCCAGCGTCTGGACGACGCGCGACGGCCGGCGGCCGAGCACGTAAATCCGGTCCGAGAGATAGATCGCCTCCTCGATGTCGTGCGTCACGAACAGGATCGTCGTCCTGAGTTCCTTCCAGAGCTTGAGCAAGCCGTCTTCCAGCTCGAGCCGCGTCATGGCATCGACCGAGCCGAACGGCTCGTCCATTAAAAGAACTTCCGGCTCGTACGCGAGCGCCCGCGCGATCGCGACGCGCTGCTGCATGCCGCCGGAAAGCTCCCACGGATAATGGCGCTCGAAGCCCACGAGGCCGACCATTTCGATCAGACGCCCGGCCTTCGCCTCCGCGCCGGCGACGCGCGCTCCTTTCGATTCGATGCCGAAGAGCACGTTGCCCAGCACCGTGCGCCAGGCGAACAGCGACTTGTTGTATTCCTGAAATACGAGCACCAGATTGCGCGGCGGGCCGGCGACCTCGACCGACTTTACGACCGCGCGGCCCGCGCTCGGCTCGGCCAGACCCGCGATGCACATGAGCAGCGTCGTCTTGCCGCAGCCCGACGGCCCGACAAGGGAGACGAACTCGCCCTCTTGGACTTCAAGGGAGATATCGTCGATTGCCGGCGTCGATTCGCCGCCGGCCTGGCGATAGTTTTTGGAGAGGCCTTCGACCTTTAGGATTGGCTCCGGCGGGTTCATTTGGGAATCAACGGTAGTGAGTGAAACACCCGGCGTCAAGCGATCGCTCTTCGTGCTCGTGTCACTCCGAAGCTGTCCTTCGGAGTCTCGTGTTCGTGTTCGTCTCCCCCCCACGAGTACGAGTCACGAGCACGAACACGGTTATTCCGACCTGTAGCTCCACAGTTGCGGGATCGCGCGGCTGATGCCGAAGGTCATGAGCACACAGACGACGCCGCCGATCACGAGCGCCCGCGGGGCGCCCCAGAACTCGGAGGCCGTGCCGGCAAGCAAAGCGCCGAGGGCGTTTGTGCTCTGCGCAAAAACGGTGATCAAGCTCGCCGCCCGGCCGCGCATCGTGTCCGGCGCCAGCAGCTGCACGACGGTTCTGCGTATCGCCACGCTGATCGAATCGGTGAAACCCAAAATCGCCACCGCCGCCACCGCCATCCAGAACCATTGAGACATGCCCAGAAGCGCCAGGCTTGCCGCGAAGAAAATTGCCGCAACGATCGCGGCCGGCCCTTTGCGCCGCAAGTCTCCGGCGACAAGCAACGACGTCGAGCCGAGAAGCGAGCCCACGGCGGGCGCGGCGTAAAGAATGCCCAGGCCGGTCGCGCCCATTTTGAACACGGATCCCGCGAAGATCGGCAGAATCGGACGGTAGAATCCGACAAGCGTAACGCCGAAGTCGAGTAGAAAAAGCGAAAGGATGATCCTCTGCGTCCAGATAAACTCCACGCCTTCGATCATGCTCTTGAGGTTTACCCGCCGGCGCTCTCCTTCCGGTTTGCCCGAGCTTTTGACCCAAAAGACCGACGCAATCGCGGGCACGAGCAATCCGGCGCTGGAGAAATAAGTCAGCGGCAGGCTCAGATAATCGATTACGAGTCCCGCGATGGCCGGGCCGACAAGAAAACTGCTTTGCAGGACCATGGAGTTGAGCGTGATCGCGTTCATCAAATAGGAAATCGGAACCAGACGCGGGACGATCGCGGAGCGGGCGGGCCAACTGAAGACTTCGATCACCGAGGACACCACGCTGATCACATAGACGTGCCACACCTGAATCGCGCCAGTCAACGTGAGGAATCCGAGCGCCAGCGTCGGGACGAGATGCAGGCCGTACGTGAGGACGAGAAGTTTTTTTCTGTCGAAAGCGTCCGCCAGCGCGCCGGCGAAAAGTCCGAGGACGACATGCGGCAGCGCCTGAAAAAATCCGGTCAAACCCAACTGAAACGACGAGCCGGAAAGCTGATAGACTTGGTAAAGGCTGGCGACATTGCGCATCTGCGACGCGATCGCCGCCAAGACGCTCGCGCTCCAGATGAGCCGGAAGTCCCGAATCAGCAGTGAAGCCCAAGGTCGGATCGGGCCGCTCTCCCCGTGCTCTCGTTCCATTTTTATGCGGTCGTCCCCCGGTTCGGCCGAGACATCGCGGCTTGCGCACCAAAGTATGGGAACCGGGCGCGGCGAGTCAAGCGCCTTCGGAAAAGCCGTGCTCGTGATCGGGGCTCGTGATCGGAGGGGATCGGGACGAGCACGAACACGAAACTTCAAAGGACCTCTTCGAAGCAACACGAACACGGTTCTACGGTTGACAACGGGACTACTTTCACATTACCTCTATCTCTTTCGATGAGATCCGTTTTATGGCCTACGACGATCGCAGTGTAAAGCCGATGAGCGCGAGTCTCATGCGCGCGCGCATCGCCACGCGCGTGCTGGCGGGCATGTACGAGAACGCGCCGACGCTTTTGACCAGCGCCGTGCGCTTGAGCGTCGAGCTGCCGGGCGCATCGCGCGCGGGCGGCCCGCCCTATCCTTTTACCTTCGCCGTCAGTCCCGCGTGGTGCAGCGGTCTCGCGGGCGCGCGCCTCGTCGGCGCGGGAAAGCTGGACGTCGCGTGGATCAATCCGTCGGTCATCGTGACCATGGCTTATCTCGGCAAAGGGCCGTTCCGCCGGGCGCAGCCGATTCGCGCGCTGGCGGTCTTTCCCTCGTGGGATCGCCTCGTCGTCGCGGTCGCGGGAAATCTCGGCATCCGCACGATGGAAGACCTCGTCAAAAAGCGCCCTGTGCTTCGCGCCTCCGTCGCAACCAACGATTGCGTTGACTTCTCCATCGCGGCGATGTTGAAAGCGCACGGCCTCACGCTAACCTCCTTCAAGAAATGGGGCGGTGCCGTCGAGCCGGTCGAACGGCCGAGCAATCCGCGCCGGCGCGACGGAATTATTTCCGGCGAGATCAACATGGTGATCGACGAAGGTCTGGACTCGTGGGGCGACGTGGCGGTAAAGCACGGCTTTGTCTTTCTGCCGTTCGCAAAAAAAGCCCTCGTCAAGCTCGAACGCTACGGCTTTCGCCGCGCCCCGCTCGGCGGCGGCAGATTGAAAGGCCCTTTCGATCCCGCCACCGAAGTCGTCGATTACAGCGGCTGGCCGATCGTCGCGCGCGCGGATTTTCCCGACGAGCTGGCCTATCAGTTCGTCGCCGCGCTGGAAAAAATCAGAGAGGAGATACCTTACGACTCGGCAGAGATTCCGGCCATGTCGTCTTTCTGCCGCAGCACCGAAGAAGGGCCGCTCGACATTCCGCTCCATCCCGGCGCCGAGCGCTACTACCGGGATCGCGGCTACTTGTAACGCGCGAGGAGATCGCACATGACACGTCCCATTGCTACGGCTATCGTCGCCGCTCTGTGCTTGCTCGCAAGCCGCGGTTACGCGCAGGAAAAAGTCCGCATCGCCTATGGCTCGGTCAGCGTTCAGTCGGGCCTCGTCTGGATCGGCAAGGACAAAGGACTTTTCGCCAAATACGGTCTTGCGCCGGAAATCATCTACATCCCCGGCGGCTCGACCAATATTCAGGTGCTCGTTTCCGGGAGTTTGGATTTTTCGCAACTCACCGGCGCGCCCGGCGCGGCGGCCAATCTCGCGGGCGCGGACATCGTCTATACCGCCGCGTTCGTGGACAAGCTCAACTACCAGCTCGTCACCCGGCCGGAGATCAAAAACCCGGAACAGCTCAAGGGGAAAAAACTGGGCGTCAGCCGCTTCGCTTCGTCCGCCGATTTCGGTCTGCGCGCAATGCTCAAAAGGCTCGGCGTCGATCCGGCGAGAGAGGTGACGATTCTCCAGATCGGCGACGAGCCGGCGCGGCTTGCCGCGCTGAAGAGCGGCAACATCGACGGCACCGTGATGAACGCGCCTTTCGGCGTCGAGGCGGAACGGCTGAAGCTCTACGTCCTGGCGGACGCCGTAAAGATGGAAATTCCCTTCCTGGGCACCGGACTTTTGGCGAGCAAAAAATTTCTCGACCAGCACGAAGCCATGACGCTCAATCTTATGCGCGCCTTTCTCGAAGCGATCAAAATATTGAAGACCGACCGCGAATATTCGATCAAGGCGATGTCTCAGTTCACGCGGCTCGGCAACTTGAAGGCGGTCGAGGAAGGCTACGACTACTTCAAGAATGCGCTGCCGAACGTTCCCTACCCGTCGCTCGAAGGGATGCAAGCGGTCGTCGCGCAACTGGCGGAGACGAATCCGAAGGCGCGCCAGGTCGACGCCAGGAGTTACATCAGCGACCGCTATCTCAAACAGTTGGAAGAGGAAGGATTCGTGAAGCGGCTGTGGAGCCGATGACAGGAGGCCTCATGGAAAAAACCATCGAGCGGAGTTTGACGGCGTTATTGAATCAGTTCGGCCTCGAAGCTAAGGAAGGCGATTTGGATCGCTTCGGCGACGTGCTGGAGACCTACGTCGCGAGCCTGAAGGGGCTTCACTCCTTCGATCTCGGCGACGAAGAGATCGCGCCCACGTTTGATCCTCAAATCAAAAAGTAGGTGCGGCGATGTCCACAGAACAAAAACCGTTACATCATCTCACCATCGACGCGGCACAGAAACTGATCCGCAAGCGCGACTTGTCGCCGGTGGAATTGACGCGCGCGATGCTTCAGCGCATCGAGGCCGTCGATGGAACGCTGCACGCATATTTGAATCTCATGGCCGAGAGCGCGCTCGCCGAAGCGCGCGCCGCCGAGGCGGAAATTTCTCACGGCAATTGGCGCGGACCGCTGCACGGCATTCCGCTCGCCGTGAAAGATCAGTTGGACGTAAAGGACGCGCCGGCTTTGATCCGCGGCGCCAAGAGCGCGGCCTGCGCCGACGCCACCGCAGTGGAAAAATTGCGCCAGGCCGGCGCCGTTATTCTCGGCAAGCTCGCCATGTCGAGCCTGCCGATCGAAATTCCGCAGCCGCGAAATCCCTGGAACACCGGCCGCATCACCGGCGGCTCCAGCACCGGCGCGGGCGCCGCCGTCGCCGCCGGCCTCTGCATGGGCGCGCTCGGCGAGGACACCGCCGGCTCGATCCGCAATCCCGCCTCGCTCTGCGGCATCGTCGGCTTCAAGGCGACTTACGGCCGCGTCAGCCGCAACGGTCTCGCGCCGCTCTGCTGGTCGCTCGATCATTGCGGGCCGATGACGTGGACGGTCGAAGACGCGGCGCACATGCTCCAGGCGGTTGCCGGCTACGACGTGAAAGATCCCACGTCGATCGACGCGCCGGTGCCCGATTATGCCGCGGCGCTGGAATCGGGAATCAAAGGAATGATCGTCGGCGTGCCGCGAGACTTTATCGAATTATGCCGCGCACGCACCGATCCGGAAGTTCTCGCGCTGGTGGAAAAGGCGACGGGCGTGCTGGAATCTCTCGGTGCCCGCGTCGAAGAAGTGAAATTGCCGGCGCTCAAAGTCGCGACGATCGCCAACGCGGTGATTTATTATAACGAGCACTTCGCGGCCCACCGGAAGGACGCGAAGAGCATCATTAAAAACGCCGCCACCTCGGCGCGGGCGCGGGTCTATCTAGGTTTGTTGACGAGCGCGGCCGATTATATCCAGGCGCAGCGCGTTCGCGCGCGCTTGAGAAACGAATTCGCCGAAGTGTTTCGCCGGGTCGATCTGCTCGCCCTGCCCTGCCAGTCGAAAACCGCGCCGACGTTCGAGGAGACCGGTCCGCTCGACACCTTATACAAGCATCTGATCCCGGAGTATCAGTCGCCGTTCAATCTGGCGGGAGTGCCGGCGATCTCGATCCCGTGCGGCTTCTCGACAGGCAAGCTTCCGGTCGCGCTGCAGCTCGCCGGCAAGCCGTTCGACGAGGCGACGGTGCTGCGCGCCGCTTACGCCTATCAGCAGCAGGCGAAGTGGTACGAGCAGCGCCCGCCGGTGTGAGCATTCGGCGTGTTTGCTCAGCTTCCACAAAATGCGGGGAGAGATGCTTCGCTGCGCTCAGCATGACAGAAGTGAAGGGCGCAGAACCATCGTGGTGGAGAAGTTTTGTGTGAGGAACTCTTCATCTGTCATCCTGAGCAACGCGAAGGATCTCTCTTACGCGAACCATTCTTTTTGTCTGAGAATATATTCCGCCGCGCGGTAACTCAGCGCGGCGATCGTCGCCGTCGGCGGATAGCCGGCCAGCGTCGGAAAGACCGACGAGCCGACGATAAATAAATTCGGCACGTCGTGGCTCTGGCAAAATTCGTTGACGACCGAGCGGCGCGGGTCCGCGCCCATGCGCGTGCCGCCGGCCCAGCGGTTCGGCCTCTCCTTGCCTCCCGTCCACACTCGATTCGCGCCGGTCGCACGCATGAGCTTCTCGCCCACCTGAGCCATGAACGCTTGCAGCCGATGTTCGTTCTGATGAAAATCGAACGTCGCGCGCGGCAGCGGCAGGCCCCAGGCGTCGCGCCGCTTGGGATCGAGATCGACGCGGTTGGCTTTGTGCGGCAGCGTCTCGGGCTGCATGTTGAGATCGAACGTGCGCGTGTAATAGCGCGCGACATAATCCTTGTACTCTCGGCCCCAGCGGCGCACTTCCGGCGCGATCACGTCCATGCGCGTCATCGGCGTGCCGTCGCCGCTCGTGCCGATCGTGCCGCCGCGAATGAACCCCAACCCGGCGTGATCGAAATTGTTGCCGTTAAAATCATCGACGCGGATCGCCGCCGAGCCCGGGCCGATGAAGCCGTTGACGATATAATCGTCGAACGCCGCGTAGGCGCGGACGTCGCCGTGCGCCAAAATATATTTCCCCACCAGGCCGCTGGAGTTGGCGAGTCCCTTGGCGAAGCGCGGCGCGTCGGTTTTGGACAACAGCAAGAGCCTGACGTTTTCAAACACGAATGCCCCTAAAATCACCACGCGCGCCCGCTGCTCCTGAATGCGTCCGTCGGCGTCGAAGTACGCGACGCCGGTCGTCCGCCCGGCGTCGTCCACGTTGATGCGGCAAACTTTGCAGTTGGTCCTGAGATCGAAGTTGCCGGTTTCCAGCGCGACGGGAATCGTCGTGTAGAGCGTCGTTGCTTTGGCGTGCACGTGGCAGCCGTAAAAATTGCAGTGGCCGCAATAGACGCAGGCCGGACGCTCGGCGATCCGCGAATCGAACGGCGCGGGCGGTCGGTACGGCTCGGACAAAATTCCCGCCGGCGTATCGTAAGGATGGTAACCGAGCTTCCTGCACGCCTCGGCGAAAATTTCCATCTTCGCGCTGCGGCGCAGCGGCGGCAGAGGATAGCCGCGCTTTCTCGGCCCGGCGAACGGATTGACGCCCGCCCGGCCGGAGACGCCGAACTCCCACTCGAATTTTTCGTAATACGGCTCCAGGGCGTCGTAGCCGAGCGGCCAATCGACGACGTCGTAGCCGCGAAGGTCGGCGCCGGCGCGCTCGGCGACGCCGCTCGCGATCTCATTCGTATAGACCTTGAAATCGCCCGGCATGTAGCGCGACGCCTGCCCGGTCCAGTGCAGCAGCGCGCCGCCGAGGACGTTGAGCGGGCTGGTGCGGTAGCGCAGCTCCGTCTTGCCGCCCGATCGAATGCGCGTGGTCGTCGGCTCGTGGCGCACCCAGTCGAGCCGATCGGCGCGCGCGATGAACTTGATCGAGTCGCGCGGCGCGTAATCTTCCCGTCGCGGCGCCGGGCCGCGCTCCAGGCCGACGACCTTGAGTCCCGCCGAAGCCAGCTCTTTCGCCAGAATCCCGCCGATGGCGCCGACGCCGACGAGACAGACATCCGCTATTGGCCCACCCGCCGTCATTCCTCCTCCTGCGGTAGACCGGCTGCAACCGGCGAAAGGTCGACGCGCTTGTTGATATATGCGTCGGGATAGCCCAGCTGCTGTCCCGGAAAGCCGACGAGACGCCAGCCGGCCATGCCCCGGTTGCCGCCGTACTGCGGCTCGCCGAAGACGCCTTCCAATACATGGCAGCGCACGGTCTCGAAAAAATTCGCCGCCGGCTTGAACCCGGGCACTTGTCCCGCTTCGAAATCGAGCAGGACGGCGTCCTTCTCGGTGTCGCCGAGCTTCGCAAATTTAGCGCCGAATTTGCCGCGCGCGTGCTTGTCGATCGCGCGGAGACCTTTGCGATAGTCCCGCAGCAACTCCGCGTAGTCTCCGGCAAGCGCCAGCTCGATATAATTCACCGCGCCCATCTCGACCGCGCCCAGCGTATCGGTCGGCGGGACAATCCTGTCGGCCACCGCGGCGAGAGTCCGGGCTTCGTTTGCGGTGAAAACGGAAGTTCGCCGGGCGTCGCCCTTGTCATTGGATTTCATCGAGGAAAACCATTCTTGCTCGGAATTTTGCCGACCATACTACCTCTTGCGGAACCGCCGCAAGCGGCGCGAAGCAAAAAAATATTCATGCTTGTGGTATGATGCGCAAAAAATGGAAACGAAACGCGGACCAGCCGCATGGTCGAAACAAGAGCAGTCTCGTTATCTCCGGGAACTCGGACCTTATTGTATTGCCGGCATTCTGTTGCTCCTGACAGGAGCGGTTTGTGGCGTCGCAATTTCTACGTACGCTCCGGAGGTTTCAGGGGCGATCTTGGGAGCCCTCGGGCAATTTATTAAACGGCTTCTCGGACTCCCGAAACCGTATTTAGCGCTGACAATTTTTCTTAACAACAGCCTCAAGACCCTGGCGGTCCTCGTTCTGGGAATACTGGGTGGAATCTTGCCGTTGGTGTTCCTGTTCGGGAATGGCCTCGTCATCGGCATCGTCCTTCACGCGTCGGCGCAATCCAGAGAATTGCCGGCACTCGTTGCCGCCATTCTGCCGCACGGTTTGTTCGAACTCCCGGCGGTGCTACTCGGAGCGAGCATAGGCCTGATGCTCGGGGTACGCGCGATCCAACGAACATTCGGCAGAGGAGAAGAAAAGATAACCGGCGAGCTGGCCCGAGGCTTTAGGTTTTTCTTAGTCGTCATCGTCCCCCTGCTCCTGCTCGCCGCGTTGATTGAAACTTTCATCACGCCATCGCTGGTTTCAAAATATTGACCTCCCGGTCGCCGGCGCGAATGAAGCAAGGTGTTGCAGTTCGTTTGTGAGTTTAGGCGATCCGAATTCCATGAGACTTAACCCCCTCGCCCGCGGACTCGCCGTCCTCTACGGCAGCACGTTTCTCGCCGGGATGTGGTCGATGATCATCCCAACCGTGCCGCTGTTGACCGCGCGCTTCGGCATCTCCCCCGGCGTCGCAGCACAAATCGTCACGGCGCTGGCCGTCGGCAGATTTCTCGGCATGCCGCTGAGCGGCATGGTGCTCGATCGGCTCGGCACGCGCGCGGCGTTGGTGAGCGGGCCGGCGCTCGGTGCAACGGCTGCGCTCGGCGCGGCGATCGCGCCGCGCTTCGAGGCGATGCTCGCGCTGGTCGCGCTGATCGGCGTATCGGACAGCCTCTGGACGTTCGGCCGCGAGATCGCCGGCATCGATCTGGCGCGCCAGGATCAACGCGGCCGGGTGCTTAGCGGCTTTCACGGGGTCAACAACTTCGGCCTCGCCCTCGGACCGCTGATCGGCGGCGCGCTGGCGGAAGCCGTCGGCTTCCGCGCCGCTTTCGTCGGCTATGCGCTCTGCGCAGGCGTTTCGGTCGCGCTGGGCTTCATCGGCGGCGCAGGCCCGGCCCCGCGCATCCAATTGAGCGCCCGAACCGCGCCTGCCTCGCGCGCGTCTGCGCTTCAATGGCTGCGCGGGCTAAAAACCTTGTTCGGGGAGATCGAGCCGCATTTGCGCGCGACCTACGCCGTGATCGTCTTCGCCACCTTCACGAGCTTCATCCACCGCGTGACGCTGCAAAGCATGCTGCCGCTCTACGCCAGCTCGCGCCTGCATCTGACACCGAGCGAGGTCGGCGTGCTCTTCAGTATCATGGGGATTTTTGTTTTCGCCATGATTTTTCCCGCCGGCTTTATTATCGACAAGGTCGGCAGAAAATGGGCCACGGTTCCGAGCACCGGCATTCCGGCGCTGGTGTTTCTCTTCATCCCCTTCTCCGGGAGTTTCCTTCAACTGGCCGTGCTGATGTGTTTCATGGGCGTGGCCAACGGCCTCTCGCTCGGCTCGCTCGCCACTTCGACTTACGACGTCGTGCCGGCGGCCGTGCGCGGGAGACTCCAGGCGGCGCGCCGCACTGTCGCCGAGATCGGCGCCGTCTCCGCGCCGCTGCTCGGCGGATTTTTGGCCGATGCCTTCAATCCCGGCGTCCCATTCCTGATTTACGCGCCCTTGCTGGTGCTGTCCGCCTTCTTGTTGGCCGTCTTCGGCCGCGAGACGCTGAAGAGATAAAGCGCGGCCATAGACCCGCGGAGCATTTTTGATTCGCGGAGTTTTGGTCTATCATAAGACCCGATATGAAATTTCGAACCGACGATCTGCGGATCAAAGAAATCAAAGAGGTATTGACGCCGGAGACTTTGCTGGGCGAAGTCCGGATTACCGACAAAGCCGCCGAGACCGTTTACGAGACGCGCCAGGCGATTCATCGCATATTGCACGGCGCCGACGACCGCCTGCTGGTGATCATGGGACCGTGCTCGATTCACGACGTGAAGGCCGCGCAGGAATACGGCCGCAAGCTGAAGGAAGCGAAGGAGCGTCTTGCCGGCGATCTCCTCGTCGTGATGCGCGTTTATTTCGAGAAGCCGCGCACGACCATCGGCTGGAAAGGGCTGATCAACGATCCGAATCTCGACGGCAGCTTTCAAATCAACGACGGGCTTCGCACGGCGCGCCGCTTGCTGGTCGATCTGAACGAAATGGGCGTCGCCGCGGCGAGCGAGTTCCTCGACATGATCACGCCGCAGTACATCGCCGATCTCGTCTCGTGGGGCGCGATCGGCGCGCGCACGACCGAGAGCCAGGTGCACCGCGAGCTGGCGTCGGGCTTGTCGTGCCCGGTAGGATTCAAGAACGGCACCGACGGAAACATACGCATCGCCCTCGACGCGATTCGCGCGGCGAACGCGCCGCACCATTTTCTCTCGGTGACCAAGGCGGGCCGCTCGGCGATCGTGTCGACCAGCGGCAACGAGGATTGCCACGTGATTCTCCGCGGCGGCAAGCAGCCGAATCACGATGCGGCCGGCGTCAACGCAGCGGCGAAACATTTGGCCGAGGCCGGCATCCCGGCGCGCATCATGATCGATTTCAGCCACGGCAACAGCGCGAAAGACGCCGAGAAGCAGGTCGACGTCGGGCGCGAAGTGGCCGCCCAGCTCGCCGCGGGCGACGGCCGCATCTTCGGCGTCATGATCGAGAGTCACTTGAAGGCTGGGCGACAGGATTTATTGCCCGGCAAAGAACTCGTTTACGGCCAGAGCATCACCGACGCGTGTTTAGGCTGGGAAGAGAGCAAAAAACTGCTGGATGTTTTGGCCGATGCCGTGCGGAAGAGAAGGATCAAGGAAGAGGTGGAGGAGGGGGAATAGCAAACTATTGTTTCCGATTTTCCATGACGCTGCTAACCTAACCTACCAGCAATCTGCAGCCCAAAAGAAAACCGGCAGCCGGAAGACCGTCAGGTCCGGCCCGTCAACCGACTCCTCCCCCGCCGCCGAAAGTCGCGGCAAGATCGCGCCGTGCGTCGAATAAACCGAAGAAGAGCGTGAGCGCCGGCGCGATCCGCGCGCGGAATATCGAAATTTAGCTGAGAGCCGGAGTCGGTTCGGCTGCTCTCACTTTAGCGCTTTCTTCAACAGCTTCATCGCGTTGTCGGCGTCTGCGGCGCTGTCGAAAGCGAGGTAAGTTACGCCTTTTCGTCCAAGCGCGGCGGCGGAGATACCGCGCAGGTTGACGCCGGCCTCGGCGAGCGCGCGCGTCATCTTGGTGCCGAGGCCCGGTTTATCCGGCCCTTCCACGCGCACCGATTGCAGATTGCTCGCCGTGCTGAAGCCGGCCGCGCTTGCGGCTTGCTTTTGTTTGCCCGTCTTCAGCGGCGTGAGAAAAACAACACCTGTGCCCGGTTTGTCCGGCTGGCGGCGCCCAATGATAAACTCCAGGCTCGCGCCGGCGTCGGCCAACGCCTCTAACTTTGCCGCCAGCCCGCCCGGGCGGTCGTCGATCTCCGCCGCCCATACGTCAACTTTCCTGATGGAATACGCCATGATCGCACCTCCTTATTATAGTTTTCGGTCAAGATTCATTCATCGTCGTAGATGGTCGGCACATTCATACCGAATCGCAATTCGACCTGCAACGCAAGCCACTGACCGGCAATCATCGCGGCCACGAACAGAACGACCGCGGGCGAGAGCGTGGACAAAGCCGCAATAGCGGGTCCCGGACAAAATCCCGACAAACCCCAGCCGACGCCGAAAATCGCCGCGCCGCCGACCAACCGCGCATCGATGTCCTTTTTCGTCGGCCTCATGAATTCCGCGCCGAGCAGCGGACGCGGCTGGCGAAGAATCAGCGCAAAGCCGGGCAAGCTGATCAGAAGAGCGCCGCCCATGACGAAAACAAGCGTCGGATCCCACGCGCCCGCGAGATCGAGAAACCCGGTGACGCGTGCGGGGTCGGTCATCTCGGAAACCGCCAGTCCAAGACCGAAAATAACGCCGCTCGAAAATGCGCTGACGATCAGTTTCATGAGAAAACATAACGGGACAAATAGACGGTGGCGATGGCGACGATCATGAATGTCAGCGTTGCCACGAGCGAGCGCGGCGATAATCGCGCCAGGCCGCAAATGCCGTGTCCCGATGTGCATCCGGAGCCGACGCGCGTGCCGACTCCCACGAGGAGTCCGGCCACGATCAATAATGAACCTCGCGCCTGAAGATGTAGCGGCAAGCCTCCGCCCGCCAGCGCATAAATCCCCGCGCCGACGATCAGCCCGGCGACAAATGCCGCGCGCCATGAGCGGTCTCCCGCACCGCCGCTTGTTATGCCCGCCAGTATCCCGGAGACCCCGGCAATGCGCCCGTTAAGAGCGAGTAGCAGCAAACTCGCAATGCCGATTAAAGCGCCGCCTACAATTCCACCGACGATGTTGCCTTGCGCCATCGCTCCGTTTCTTTCAGGCGCTATTTTTTAACGCGCACCGCCAGCCAGATCGTTTCCGGTCCGGTTCGATGGATTCGATGCTTGACGCGGCTCGCGATG
>JBGPTS010000038.1:0-24324 GCA_041490745.1 Binatia bacterium
CAGGGCGGTCGAGACCGGCAAGGTCGTCTTTGCCGATCGATTTTCCGGCTACGGCAAGATGATGATCGTCGATCACGGCCAGCGGTACTATACGGTCTATGCCCATCTGTCCGATCTGCTAAAAAATTCGGGCGATACGGTGCGCCGGGGCGAGCCGATCGCGCTCGTCGGCGACAGCGACTCGCTCGCCGGCGCGCGGCTCTACTTCGAAATCCGCAAGGACGGGAAGCCGCTGGACCCGATGCCGTGGTTCAAAAAATGACCGGGGAGGGAGACAAAAAGAACAGGAGGATTGCAGTGCTGGAGTATTGGCCCCCCCACTCCATTACTCCATGCGGGTCAGGGCGGCCTCGTCGGCGGGGACCAGCGAAAAGCGATGGCTATTTGTTTCCGTTTGAGCTAAGGTAAACCCTTGTGAGATATTTTTCCTAGGAGTGTGACATGAAGTTGGTCAAGCAGCACCGCTCTTCGCTCATGTTGATCCTGTTCTGTCTCGGCCTGGTCTTCGTCTTCAGCGGGCAGGTGGTCACCAATGTTTCCGCCGTTCCGCGCGAAGACTACGAGAGCGTCGAGACGTTCACCAGCATTTTAAGCATCGTCAAAAAGAACTACGTGGACGAGGTCAACTCCAAGGACCTCGTTGCCGGAGCGATCAACGGCATGTTGAGCTCGCTCGATCCGCACAGCGCCTTTCTTACCCCGGATCTCTACAAAGACCTGCAAATGGATACGCAGGGAAAGTTCGGCGGCCTCGGCATCGAAATCACCGTCCGCAACGGACTTCTCACCGTCGTCTCGCCGATCGAAGACACACCCGCTTACAAGGCCGGCGTGAAGGCGGGCGACCAGATCATCAAAATCGAAGAAGAGTTCACCAAAGACATGACGCTGATCGACGCCGTCAAAAAGATGCGCGGCGTCAAAGGCACCAAGGTCACCATCTCGATCAAGCGCGAAGGCATCGCCGAGCTGCTCAATTTTAACCTGGTGCGCGACGTTATTCGCGTCCAGAGCGTGCGCAGCCGGCAGCTGGAAGAAGGCTACGGCTACATTCGGCTGGCGCAGTTTCAAGAGCGGAGCGACCGCGACGTGCAAAAGGCGCTGGAAAAATTAAAAGAAGAGAAGGGCGGCCTCAAAGGGCTGGTGCTCGATCTGCGCAACAACCCCGGCGGGCTTTTGACGCAGGCGGTTCGGGTCTCCGATCTGTTTC
Source organism: Binatia bacterium (assembly GCA_041490745.1). Classification (GTDB taxonomy): domain Bacteria; phylum Desulfobacterota; class Binatia; order UBA9968; family UBA9968; genus JAJPJQ01. The sequence goes on from JBGPTS010000038.1 coordinate 1,211, forward strand.
TCGAATCCGGCATGATCGTCTATACCGAAGGGCGGCTGGAAAACCAGAAACAGAAATATTTCGCGCATAAGGAAGGCACCTGGAGCAATTTCCCGATCGTCGTTTTGGTCAACGGCGGTAGCGCCAGCGCCTCGGAGATCGTCGCCGGCGCGCTGCAGGATCAAAAGCGCGCGGTGATTCTCGGCACCAAGACCTTCGGCAAGGGATCGGTCCAGACGATTTTGCCGCTCGACGACAATTCGGCGCTGCGGCTGACGACGGCGCGCTATTTCACGCCCAAGGGCCGCTCGATCCAGGCGACCGGCATCGTGCCGGACATCGTGATCGAAAATCCGATCGTGCCGATCGAGACGAAGGCCGACGAGAAAAGTCGGCCTTCTCTCCGGGAAGAGAATCTCCCCGGCCATTTGCGCAATCAGCAGCTCAATCAGGAGCCGAAGGACTCGCAGAAAGACAAAGAGGCGGACAAGGAAAAAGAGACCGGGAAAACGGTTCAGCCGACGCCGCCGAGCGAAGGCACGGAAAACGACGTCCAACTCAAGCGCGCGCTGGAGTTCTTAAAAGTGTCGGACGTCTTCAAACAGCTCGTGCTGCAGAAGAAAATCGACTGACATCACTGCTCGTAATTGGGTTGGTTGTCGAGTCGCGAGCATGCGAATGACGAAGTACGAATTAGCCCTCCCCTCGGAGGGCTAATGGTTTTATAGTGTCGGCATGGGAGACGGCAAAAGGGAAAACGACCTGCCTCTGTTCTCCGAAGCGCCGCGCGCCTATCTCACCGTCAGCGAACTCAGCCAGCTCATCAAAGGCACGCTCGAACGCGAGATCGAGGCGGTGTGGGTGGTGGGCGAGATCTCCAATTTTCGCGTCCCGCCTTCGGGCCATCTCTACTTTACCCTGAAAGACAACAAGAGCCAGATCAGCGCCGTGATGTTTCGGCGCGAGAGCGCGAGTCTCGCTTTCCGCCCCGAGAACGGCATGGAGGCGCTTTGCTTCGGCCGCGTGAGCCTCTACGCCGCGCGCGGCGATCTGCAGATTTACGTCGAGATCATGGAGCCGCGAGGCAAGGGCGCGCTCTACCTTGCCTTCGAGCAGTTAAAGCGGCGTCTCGGCGCCGAGGGATTGTTCGCCGCGGAGAGAAAAAGAGCGCTGCCGTTTTTGCCCCGCTCGATCGGCATCGTCACCTCGCTCCGCGGAGCGGCGCTGCGCGACATGCTGAGAATTCTGAACGACCGCTTTGCGGAACGGAGAGTGATCGTCCGGCCGGTCAAAGTCCAGGGCGACGGCGCGGCGGCGGAAATTGCCGAGGGCATCGCCGAGCTCGGCCGCTCCGGCCTCGTGGACGTCATGATCGTCGGCCGCGGCGGCGGATCGTTGGAAGACCTGTGGGCGTTTAACGAAGAGGTCGTCGCGCGGGCGATCTTCTCATCGCCGGTGCCGGTGATCTCCGCCGTCGGCCATGAAGTGGACTTTACCATCGCGGACTTCGTCGCCGACCATCGCGCGCCGACGCCGACCGCGGCGGCGGAGATGGCGATCGCGCGGCGGGAGGACTTGATCGAGCAACTCGGCGAACTCTACGGCCGCTTCGCGCGCTCGACGCAAAACCGGATCGAGGCCGAGCGCGACGCCCTGGCCGGCTTGTCGCGGAGGCTCGCCGATCCGCGCCGGCGGCTGAGCGAAAATCAAATGCTGATCGATGAATTGTCGCTCAGCCTGTGGCGGCGTTTTCAAGACGGCCTGACGCGCGCGCGGCAGCGGCTGGCCCACGGCTCGGAGCGATTGAACGGCTTGAGTCCGCTCGCGGTGCTTGACCGCGGCTACGCGATCGCGCACAAAATGCCCGAAGGGCGGATCGTCAAAGACAGCGCGGCGGTAAAGATCGGCGATCGCCTGAGCGTCACCTTCGCGCGCGGCAAGGCGCTGTGCGCGGTCGAGGAGACGGAATGAGGCGCGGTTTGGGCGCCGCGATTTTTCTGGGGCTCCTGGCGGCGCCGTCTTTCGCCGGAGAGCCGGAGCTCGTAATCTGGCCGGCGGAAGTCGAACAGGGAGGAATCGTCGAGATTAGAATTTCGGGTGGCGACATCGCCGGCGTTAAAGCGCTTCGCGGCAGCGAGGACATCCCGGTGTTTACGGCGGCGGACGGCTACGTTCTTTGGCTCGGCATCGATCTCGCGGAGCGGCCCGGCGCGATAGAAGTCACGCTTCGCGGCCGGCGCGTCGGCGGCGAAAGCTGGGCGCGCCGCGCGACCGTCAACGTGAAAGCCAAGGAATTTCCCCGCGAGGAGTTGTCGGTGTCCGCCGCTTTCGACCAGCTCGACAAGGCGACGCTCATGCGGATCGAAAAAGAACAGGCCGCGCTCGATCGTCTCTGGAAGATTCGGACCCCGGCGCGCCTCTGGCAGGGCGCGTTCGCGCCGCCGGTTCCGATAACGATCAACTCGCCGTTCGGTTTCCGGCGCGTCATCAACGGCGCGCCGCGCGCGCCGCACGCCGGAGTGGATTTGAAAGCCGCTCTGGGCGGCGAGGTGATGGCGGCCAATCAGGGCCGGGTCGTTCTCCGGGACGAATTCTTCTTCAGCGGCAACAGCTTGATCTTGGATCACGGCGGCGGGCTTTATACGATGTACTTCCACCTGTCGGAATTTCGCGCAAAGAAAGACGCCGAAGTCCGCAAAGGCGACGTGATCGGCCTCGCTGGCATGACCGGCCGCGTCACCGGGCCGCATCTCCACTGGGGGGCGCGGCTTAACGGCGCGCGAATCGACCCGATCGGGGTGCTGGAAATAAGGGAAGAGAGGCAACAGGCTCCGCCTCAGCCAAGAAGAAAGGCTGATGAGCCTCAGGCTCAAAAAACATTGGCGGATCAGCCTTAGGCTGAAACCGGCTCCGCCAAAAAGATTGGCGGATCAGCCCCCGCCACAAGGCACGGCGGGTCCGCCTCAGGAGGATCCGGCTGAAATAGGAATGAAGATGGCGAAGAAAGACCTGGAAAAAAAGAAATTTGAAGAAGCGCTCGAAGACTTGGAAAAGATCGTCGAGCGTTTGGAATCCGGCGAGCTGTCACTCGAAGAATCACTCGCGGCGTTTGAAGACGGCGTCCGGCTGGTCAAATTCTGCAATCGGAAGCTCACCGAGGTCGAGAAGAAAATCGAGCTGCTGGTCAAGGACAAAAACGGCACCCTCCAGCTCAAGCCGTTGGAGGATGAAGAGGAAGAGCCGGAAGGAGAGTCGTAAGCCGCGTGCCCGCCTTCGACGTCGAGACTTATTTAAAAGAGCGCCGCGCCCTCATCGACCGCGGCCTGGAGCGGGTTCTGAAGGAATCCAAACAGGAGAGCCGGACGATCCACAAGGCGATGCATCACGGCCTGTTCTCCGGCGGCAAGCGGCTGCGTCCGATCTTGACGCTCGCCGCGGGCGAGCTCGTCGGCGCCGAGCGGAAAATTTTACTGCCGTTCGCCTGCGCGCTGGAGATGATCCACACGTACTCGATCATTCACGACGATCTCCCGGCCCTCGACGACGACGATTTCAGAAGGGGAAAACCGACGACGCATAAATTGTTCGGCGAAGGCATCGCGCTCCTCGCCGGCGACGCGCTGCTCGCGGAGGCGTTTTACTTAATGACCGGGCCGCCGGCGACGCGCGGGCTCGAGCCGCGAACGGCGCTGGCGCTGGTCCATGAAGTCGCGCGCGCCGCCGGCGCCGGCGGCATCGTCGGCGGCCAGGCGATGGATCTCGAAGCCGAGGGGCGCGAAGCGGACGCGGCGACCGTGGAATGCATTCACGTGCGCAAGACCGGCGCGTTGATTCTTGCTTCGGTCCGTGTCGGCGCGACGCTCGGCGGCGCGGCGCCGAAAGAGATGCGGCGCTTGAGCCGCTATGCGGAATTTTTGGGCTTGGCGTTTCAGATCGCGGATGACATTATAGATGTCGCCGACCCTCGCGCCGGCGGCAAAGAAAAAGCCAAGGCGACTTATCCGGCGGTCGTCGGCATGGCGGCGGCGAAGAACCGCGTGCGCGAGCTGCTCGCCGATTGCTTGAAGGAGATCGAGGTTTTTGGTAAGAACGGGGACCCGCTCAGAGGCATCGCCCGCATCATCGTGGAACGCGCGCTGGAAGAAAAACGATCGGTTATCAGCCATCAGCGCTCAGCAAAAAGCTCCGAGCTGAAAGCTGAGCGCTGAAAGCTTCTTTGCTGACAGCTTTTTTATGACCAAACTGCTCGACAACATTCGCACCCCCGAAGATCTGCGCAAGCTCTCGATCGACGAGCTGCCCGCGCTGGCGGAAGAGGTCCGCGAGGAAATTCTTTCGGTCGTCTCCGAGGTCGGCGGCCATCTCGCTTCGACTTTAGGCGCGGTCGAGCTGACGCTCGCGCTCCACTACGCCTTCGACACGCCGCGCGACCGCATCGTCTGGGACACCGGGCATCAGGGCTACGCGCATAAACTTATCTGCGGCCGGCGCGACAAACTCTCGACGATTCGCCAGCTCGGCGGTCTCAGCGGATTCTTAAGCCGCGAGGAGAGCGAATACGACGTTTTCGGCGCGGGACACGCGGGAACGTCGGTGTCCGCCGCCCTCGGAATGGTGGCGGCGAAATCGCTCCGCGGCGAGAATCATAAAGTCGTCTCGGTCATCAGCGACGGCGGCTTGAGCGCGGGCCTGACTTTCGAGGGTTTGAATCAGGCGGGCCATCTCGGCAAGGACTTGATCGTCGTTCTCAACGACAACGAAATATTTATCGATCCGCGCGTCGGCGCTTTCTCTGCGTTCCTCAGCAAGCAGTTGACGACCGATCTAGCGGTTCGCTTGCAGCACAACCTCGGTGTGCTGATGCGCACGCTGCCCAAAGTGGGGGAAAATCTCTATCACGTCGCACGCAAGTTCAAGGAATCTTTTCTCGGCCTGGTGACGCCCGGCTTTCTCTTCGAGGCGCTGGGCTTTCAGTACGTCGGTCCGATCGACGGCCACAACGTGGCGGAGATCATCCACACGTTTCACAACGTGAAAAAAATCGAGCACCCGACGCTGGTCCACGTCATCACGCGCAAAGGCAAGGGCTACAAGCCGGCCGAGCAGGCGCCGATCAAATATCACAGCGTCGCGCCGTTTCACGTGCTGACCGGCAAGGCGAAAAAAGAGAAGGGGCCGGTGCCGAGTTACACCGACATTTTCGCCGACGCGCTCATCCGTCTCGCCAAGGAAAATCCCAAGGTCGTCGGCATCACGGCGGCGATGGGCAGCGGCACCGGCATCGACAAGCTCTCGCGCGAAATTCCCGACCGCTCCTACGACGTCGGCATCGCCGAGCAGCACGCCGTCACTTTCGCCGCGGGCATGGCGACCGAAGGCTGGATTCCGGTCGTGGCGATTTATTCGACGTTTCTCCAGCGCGGCTACGACGAAATCGTGCACGATGTATGTCTCCAGAATCTCCACGTCGTTTTTGCGCTCGACCGCGGCGGCCTGGTCGGCGCCGACGGCCCGACGCACCACGGCGTTTTCGACTTCGCCTATTTCCGATCGATTCCCAACATGGTCGTGATGGCGCCGAAAGACGAGAACGAGCTTCGGCGCATGCTCAAAACCGCGATCGACCACGACGGGCCGATCGCGTTCCGTTATCCGCGCGGCGACGGTTGGGGCGTGGCTCTGGACGAAGAGATTCACCCGCTCGAGATCGGCAAGGGCGAACTCTTGCGCGACGGCAAGGACATCGCGATTCTCGCCATCGGCAACACGGTCATGCCGGCGCTCCGAGCCGCCAACGATCTGGCGCAACTCGGCATCGATGCCGCGGTCGTCAACGCGCGCTTCGTAAAGCCGCTCGACCGCGAGCTATTGGTCGATCTTCTGGCGCGCGTTCCGCGCGCGATCACCGTCGAGGACCACGTGGTCGCGGGCGGCTTCGGCGGCGCGGTCGCGGAGCTTTTGGCCGACGAGGGCATGAGCGGCGTTCACGTGCGCCGCCTCGGCGTGCCCGACCGCTTTATTCCGCACGGAACGCAGGACGAGCTCAGAAAAATATGCGGCATCGACAAGGACGCGATCGCGCAAACGGCTCTCCAGATGATGCGGGGAGAGAAGAAGAGAAAAAAGGAGGGATGGGAAAGAGGGAGCGTCTAGATAAGCTGCTGGTCGAGCGCGGGCTGGTGGGAAGCCGGGAAGAAGGCCGGCGGAGAATTCTCGCCGGCGAAGTACTGGTCAACGACCGGCCGTTCGCCAAGGCCGGCAGCCTCGTCGCCGCCGATGCGCCGATCCGGCTCAGGGGAGAAAATCTTCCGTACGTGAGCCGAGGCGGCCTCAAGCTGGCGGCGGCGCTGAACGAATTCAAGACCGACGTCAAGGACAAGGTCGCGCTCGATGTCGGCGCTTCGACCGGCGGCTTCACCGATTGCCTGCTCGCCTTCGGCGCGCGGAGCGTCTATGCGGTGGACGTGGGCTATGGGCAGCTCGATTGGAAGCTGCGCAACGATTCGCGCGTCGTCGTCCGAGAAAAAACCAACATCCGCTATCTCCAGGCCGACGCGCTGCCGGACACGCCGCAACTGGCGACCATCGACGCCTCTTTCATCTCGCTGCGTTTAATTCTTCCCAAGGTTCGAGAACTTCTCGCGCCGTGCGGAGAAATTCTGGCGCTGATCAAACCTCAATTCGAGGTCGGAAAGGGAAAAGTCGGCAAGGGCGGCGTCGTCAGGCGCGAAGATGAGCACGCGCGGGTGATCGAAGAGATCAAAGCGGCGGCGCGCGCGCTTGAGTTCGATGTGATCGGCGTGACGGAGTCGCCGCTGTTGGGGCCGAAGGGGAACAGGGAGTTTTTTATTTATCTGCGGAAGCTCGACTGACGTGGCTCGTGCTCGTCGCTCGTGCTCGTACGAACACGAATCACGATCACGGATTGCTTCGCTCCATGACCTTCGCCAAAAAAATCGTGTGCCCGCGCTGCCGGAAGAAATTTTCCGCCGGCAAAATCATCAATCTTTGCCCGTGCGGCTCGCCTTTGACGGTCGAGTATGATTTAACAAAAATTAAGCGCGCGGCAAAAAAATCGTCTTTGAAAGATCGGCCGGCGACGCTGTGGCGTTACCGCGAGTTATTGCCGCTCCGATCCGACAAGAACCGCGTCTCACTCGGCGAAGGATTCACTCCATTACTGGAAGCGCCGCGGCTGGCGGCGGAGCTTAACCTCAAGCGCGTGTGGATCAAGGACGAAGCGCAAAATCCGACCGGATCGTTCAAGGATCGCGGCATCGCGGTGGCGATCTCGCTGGCGAAGGAACTGGGGATCAAAAAAGTCGCGATTCCTTCGGCGGGAAACGCCGGCTCTTCGCTGGCGGCGTACGCGGCGCGCGCCGGGATCGAGGCTTATGTGTTTATGCCGAAAGACGCGCCGCGCGCGAACATCGCCGAGGTGGAAAAATACGGCGCGCGGCTCACGCTGGTGGACGGCCTCATCAATGATTGCGGCAAGATCATCACCGAGAGGAAAGACGCCGAAGGCTGGTTCGATGTTTCAACGCTGAAGGAGCCGTATCGTTTAGAGGGCAAGAAAACGATGGGACTGGAGATCGCCGAGCAACTTAATTGGAAGCTGCCCGACGTGATCATCTATCCGACCGGCGGCGGCACGGGGCTGATCGGCATGTGGAAGGGCTTCGATGAACTGGAAGAGATCGGCTGGATCGGCGCGCGGCGTCCGCGCATGGTTTCCGTTCAAGCCGAGCATTGCGCGCCGATCGTGCGCGCGTTTCGCGAAGGCAAAGAAAGAGCGGAGCCGTGGGCCAACGCTCGGACGATCGCGTCGGGCCTGCGCGTGCCGCAGGCGGTGGCCGATTTTCTCATGCTCCGAGTCCTCCGCGAGAGCCAGGGGACGGCGCTCAGCGTAAGCGATGAAGCGATGATCGCCGCGATCGCGCGCGTCGGGCGGCTCGAAGGTATGTTTTTCTGTCCCGAAGGAGGCGCCGGCGTCGCGGCGCTTGGCCGTCTCGCCGAAGAGGGATGGGTCAAACCGTCCGAGAGCGTGCTGCTCTTCAACACGGCTTCGGGTTTGAAATATCTCGACGCGCTCTCGTGAGGACTTGAGGAATTATGACCGATTTTATCCGAGTGGCCCATCGCGGCAGCTCCGGCTCGTATCCGGAGAATACGCGTGTCGCGATCGTCAAAGCGATCGAGACCGGCGTCGAGATGATCGAAGTCGATTGCCAGCTCTCGAAGGACGGGCACGTCGTCGTCTTTCACGACGAGAACCTGCGGCGCACGGCGCGCGCCAAGGGTTCCGTTAGCGGTAAAACTCTCAAGGAGCTCAAGAAGCTCGACGTCGGCGCGTGGTTCAAAAAGTCGTTCAAAGGCGAGCGGATTCTCACTCTGGAAGAAACGCTCGAAATTCTCGACGGCAAGGTCGAACTCAACGTCGATATCAAGTCGGACCGGCAAGGCTCCCTGGGCATCGAGCTTAAGCTGCTGTTTACGCTGAGCCACTACGACTATCTCGAGCGCTGCGTCTTCTCCTCCTTTGATTCTCGCGTGCTGCGCCGCCTGCGCGAGCTGGCGCCCGACACGCGCATCGGAGTTCTGCACTGCGCGGAGATCAAAGACAACCCGTTTCAAATTGCGCGCGAGATCGGAGCTGAGTCCATTCACATCCAGAAAGAGCTGGCGACGCCGCCCGTGTTGGAGCGCGCCGCCCAGTTGGGCCTCAAAACCTTGGTGTGGACGGTGAACGAAGTTCCCGAGATGGAAAAATTTCTCGCGCTGGGGATCGATGGAATTTTCTCGGATTATCCGGAGAAGTTTTGGAAGATCAGGCAGAAGAGGAAGTCGTGATACTCTCACCAAGAGCACCGCGGCGCGATCGCCCGCTCCCTTGAAAATGCGCGCGTTTTAGCCGCTAATCAGCTTGACTTGGCAGGCGATTCGGATAAAATCGATTCTTGCATGGAAGACGATGCGGATTACGGTGGAGCGGGGGTGATCGTACTTAATGACTGGAATACGAGTTAGAGAAAACGAATCCATCGAGAGCGCTATTCGGCGCTTCAAAAAGCTGTGCGAAAAGGCCGGCATATTGGCGGAGTTGCGTAAGCGCGAGCACTACGAAAAGCCCAGCGTCAAGCGCAAGAAGAAGGCCATCGCGGCGAAGAAGAGAGCCCTTAGGCGGGCGCGAAGCCATTACTTTTAGACTCGCCGCTCCGGGCGCGCTGCGTTCACAAGAGTGGGACTGAAAGCTGAAATCCAGGACGCGATGAAAGCCGCCATGAAAAGCGGCGATCGGATCGTCCTTTCCACTCTCCGGCTCTTATTGTCGGCGCTCCATAACGAAGAGATCAAACAGCACCGAGAGCTCGGCACCGAAGAGATTCAAAAGACCGTCGCTTCTCTTTGCAAGCAGCACCAGGAGTCGATCGAGTTTTTTCGCAAAGGCGGAAGGACCGACCTGTTGGAGCAGGAAGAGGCGGAGCTCGCCGTGCTGCGCCGTCTGTTGCCCGAAGCGATGAGCGAGGAAGACGTTCGCGCCGCGATTCGGAGTTCCATCGAGGAAGTGGGCGCGAAGGGGCTTCAGGACCTGGGGCGGGTGATGAAGCAGGTGATGCCCAAGGTTTCGGGCCGAACCGACGGCAAGCGCGTGAGCGAGCTGGTCAAAGAGTCCTTGGAGATCTTGAGCCATTAGTCGGCGCGCGCTCTGCCTCGGACCGATCGGGCCGCAATGCATTTTACCCCTAACGGGCGGCCGCTCGGCGATCTCGTTCGATGGTTGGAAATAACCCGCCGGTGAACATCGTCGATCTCATTCTACTTATCCTGCTCTCTCTTTTCGCCCTGAGAGGCTATTTCAAAGGGCTGTTCCGCGAAACGTTCTCCCTGCTGGGGCTTGTCGGCGGCTTCGTGGTCGCGGCGCGTTACGACGAGCCGGCCGCCGTTTTTTTCGCGGCCACCTGGAAAGTTTCCTCGATCGTTCTCAGAGCGGCCGCCTTCGCGGCCCTTTTCTTTGTCACTTATTTCAGCTTAAATCTGGTCGGCTGGCTGCTCCATCGCTCGGCCTCGTTTTTGTTTCTCCAGGGCATCAACCGGATCGGCGGCGTCGTCGTGGGCATCGGGAAAGGCGCCGCGCTGACGGCCCTGGCGCTTTTTTTTCTGACCTCTTCGCCGCTTGTCCCCGGCAAGGCGCAGGAGAAAATCGGCCATTCTCAACTCGCGGCGGTTTTTAACCGATTGGCCGAGCGGATCGTCGCGTTGAGCAAGGCCAAGCTGTTGGAAGCGGCGGAATCGCGCGCGGGCGGCCGCGCGGGCCGGCGGAATTCGCAAGCGCGTTTATGATTCCCGAAGAAAAAATCTTGCAGATCCGCGATCGCGCCTCCATCCTGGAGGTCGTCTCGGATTATCTAACGCTTAAAAAAACCGGCCGCAATCACCTCGGGCTTTGCCCGTTCCACTCGGAAAAAACTCCGTCGTTCACCGTCAACGAAGAGAAGGGCATCTTTCACTGCTTCGGCTGCGGCGCGGGCGGCAGCGTGTTTCATTTTCTCATGCAGTACGATCACCTGAGTTTTCCCGAAGCGGTCGAGCGCGTCGGCAAGCGCTACGGGATCGAAGTGGAGCGGCATGAAGCCCCCGGGGCGAAACGGGCGGCGGAGGAGCGAGAGTCGCTCTATCGTTTGAACGAGAAGGCCGCCGCCTTTTTCCAGCAGCAGTTGCTCGGCGGCGGCGAAGGCAAGCGCGCGCTGGACTATCTCAAAGCGCGCGGCGTGGACGAGCGCGTCTCGCGGCGTTTTGTTTTGGGCTATGCGCCGCAATCCGGGCCGGGATTGGCCGGCTTTCTCAAAAAAGAAGGTCTTTCATTGAAGGACGCGACGCGGCTCGGACTCGTGAGCGACCGGGGCGGAGAGCGTTACGGCGAGAAATTTTTCGGGCGCGCGATGTTTCCGATCGCCGACGCCGGCGGAAAGATCGTCGGCTTCGGCGGGCGGGTGCTCGGACCGGGAATGCCGAAGTACTTGAACTCTTCCGAGACGCCGCTGTTTCGCAAAGGCGCGACGCTCTACGGCCTGTTCCAGGCCAAGGAGACGATCCGCGAAAAGGATCGCGTCGTCGTCGTCGAAGGTTATCTCGACGTGGTGGCGCTCGCGCAATTCGGCATCGCCGACGCCGTCGCGACGCTCGGCACCGCGCTCACGCCGGACCACGTGCGGATTCTCGGACGCTATACGAAAAACATCATAGCGCTGTTCGACGGCGACGACGCGGGCAGAAAGGCCGCGGCGCGGAGCTTCGAGATTTTTGTCGAAGGCGGCCTCTTGGGACGCGGCGCGTTTCTGCCCACGGGAGAAGACCCGGACACGTTCGTCCGCGCCAAGGGGAAGGAGGCGCTGGAAACGATCTTGAGCGAAGCCAGGCCCCTTGCAGACTATTACTTTACCTGGTTAGAAGAAAGCTACGGTTTAAGCCTGGAAGGAAAGAGCCGAATCGCCCAGGAGATCAACCGGGTCCTCGCCAAGGTGCGGAATCCGCTCGAGGCCGATCTGTTGATCCGGCGCGCGGTCGATTTCGGCATTCAGGAGAATCTTTTGCGCGCAACGCTCCGCTCCGCGGGCGAGACACGGCAGCCGGCGTCGCCACCGATTACGAACGCGTCCACGGAAGCCGGCAAGGACGCGGCGGAGCGCTCGCTCATCGGCCTCATGCTGCGCTTCCCCGCCACCGTCCGGCGCGTGGAGGAGGAAACGGAAATCGAGCAGCTGGTGAGTCCCGCGTGGAACGACGTTCTCAACGAGATACTCGCCGAGTGGCGGGCGCGCGGCAGGGTAGAAGGCGCGGGAATCGCGGAAAAATTTCCCGGCCGCGCCGCGGAGATCACGGGATTGATGCTGGAAGGAGAGACGATCGCAGAGATAGAAGAAGAAGCCGAGAAAATGACGGGGGACCTGATCGCCCACCTGCGCCGGCGCCATTTGCGCGGTCTGGAGCGCGATCTCCGGCAGGCGATTCGCATCGCGGAAGAAAAAAAGGACGAGAAAACCAAGAAAGAAAGGATGCTTGAATGGCAAGAAGTCGTCCGAAAAGAACGACAGCTAACGCGCCAGTAAATCGCGCCCAGCGTCGAGAGCCTGCCGCGCGCGAAAAGCCAGCCTCCTCCAATCCGATCGCCCAGAAAAAGGAGATCAAGGAGGTCAAGAAACTCATCGATCTCGGCAAGGAGAAGGGCTATCTCACTTACGACGAGGTCAACGATATGCTGCCGGCCGACGTCGTGTCGCCGGACCAGATCGACGATGTCATGTCTCTCTTCGGCGAGATGGACATCGAAGTCATCGACTCGAATCAAAGGGTAAGCCTCGCCGGACAGGCCGAGGAGCTGGTGGAGGAGGAGGAAGAAGAGAAAGAAGTCGAGGTCGAGGTGGACGGGGACATAGCCGGCAAGACCGGCGATCCCGTCCGGATGTATCTCCGGGAAATGGGGACGGTGTCGCTTCTTAGCCGCGAGGGAGAAGTCGAGATCGCCAAGAAAATCGAAGAAGGGGAAAAGCAGGTCTTCGACGAAGTCCTCTCCAGCCCGCTGGCGCTCAACTACGTGCTCGATCTCGGACAGAAGCTGGCGGAGCATGAAATCCGGGTGCGGGAGATTATCAAGGAGGAAGGCGAGGAGGAGGCGGATTTCATGGAGGACGAGGAGGTGCATGAAAAACGGCTCCTCGACCAGATCGGCAAGCTCAGGCGGATGGCGCGCGAGCGGGAAAAAATCAAAAAGAAAATCCTCGCCAAGAGCATTTCGGCGCGCCGGCGCAAGGTGTTCGAAGAGACGTTGGCCAAGCAGCAGACGAAAATCATGGACGGCCTCAAGGGCTTGCAGTTGAATCGCCGGCAGACGGAGGCGATCGTCGAGGGACTCAAGACCGCCATGGACCAGGTCCGGATCATGGACCGTAGAATTTTGGATTTCGAGCGCAAAACGGGCAAGGTGACGAAGCAGATTCTGGACATCGTGCCGCACAACGGCCGTAAAAAAGCCTGGCACAAGGCGATCGGAGCGCTGCGCATGAGCCACGGCGCGATCGAGCATATGGCGGAAGCGATCCGCGGCTCGCGGCGCGAGGTCAGGAGAGTCGAAAAAGAGCTGGAAATGCCGGCCGACGAAATCCGCCGGCGCGTGCGGTCGATCATCGAAGGCGAAACCCGGGCGAACATCGCGAAGAAAGAGCTGATCGAAGCCAACCTCCGTCTCGTCGTGAGCATCGCAAAAAAATATACCAACCGCGGCCTCCAGTTCCTCGACCTGATTCAAGAGGGCAACATCGGCTTGATGAAGGCGGTCGATAAGTTCGAATACCAGCGCGGCTACAAATTTTCGACTTACGCGACGTGGTGGATACGCCAGGCGATCACGCGCGCCATCGCGGACCAGGCGCGCACGATCCGCATTCCCGTGCACATGATCGAGACGATCAACAAGCTGATCCGCACCTCGCGCTACTTGGTCCAGGAGATCGGCCGTGAGCCGACGCCGGAGGAGATCGCGTCCAAGATGGAAATTCCGCTCGACAAAGTGCGCAAGGTCTTAAAAATCGCCAAGGAGCCGATCTCGCTCGAAACGCCGGTCGGCGAGGAAGAGGACAGCCATTTGGGTGACTTCATCGAGGACAAGCGGATCATGACGCCGTCGGACGCCGTGGTCAATATCAACCTGCAGGAGCAAACGCGGAAAGTCCTCGCGACCTTGACCCCGCGCGAAGAGCAGGTGCTCAGGATGAGATTCGGCATCGGCGAGAAATCGGATCACACGCTCGAAGAAGTCGGTCAAAAATTCACCGTCACGCGCGAGCGCATCCGGCAGATCGAGGCGAAGGCGCTGCGGAAGCTCCGGCATCCCAGCCGCAGCAAGCGGCTCAAAAGCTTCATGGAGAGTTGAGTTTCGCTTCCCGTCCATTCATAATCCATCCTTCATCCCTCGTCTTGATCCTTCGCGGGCCCATAGCTCAGCCTGGTTAGAGCTACCGGCTCATAACCGGTCGGTCCCTGGTTCGAATCCAGGTGGGCCCAGAAAATAAAAAACCCGTGGAAACGGGTTTTTTATTATCTAGAGCAGTAGAGCATTAGACAATGGAACATTGGGCGAATGCGACAATGCGGTCTACTTTCTACTGTTCTATTGCTCACTCGCTAATCCTCCTAGTCGTATTCACGACTTTCTGCTAACGTTGACCCGAAAACCCCCGACCGGAACTAACGAGTCGGTGATGGGATGGGCATGAATTCGGGAAGCATCGTCGCGTATTTTTCGATGGAGGTCGCGCTTGAGCCGGCCATGCCGACCTACAGCGGGGGCCTGGGCATTCTCGCGGGAGACACGATTCGCGCCGCGGCGGATCTCAAAGCCCCGATGGTCGCGGTGACCCTGCTTTATCGGAAAGGTTATTTCCATCAGAGACTCGATAATGCGGGATGGCAGATCGAAGAGCCGGCGGCGTGGGCGGTGGGCGAACGTTTGGAGGAAATGCCTCAAAAAGTCGAGGTGGTCTTAGAAGAGAGAGCGGTCCGCCTGAGATCGTGGAGGCATGAAGTGCGCGGCGCGGGCGGGTTTCGCTCCGCCGTCTATTTTCTCGACACCGATCTTCCTGAAAACAGCGAATGGGACAGGACGCTGACCGATTATCTCTACGGAGGCGATCAGCACTATCGGCTTTGCCAGGATCTCGTTTTGGGAATCGGGGGCGTGCGCATGCTGCGGGCCCTCGGTTACGGAAATATCGACCGCTTTCACATGAATGAAGGACACGCCAGCCTTCTGGTCTTGGAATTGTTGGACGAGGAAGCGCGGAAGGCGGGGAGACCGGTGATCACGCACACCGACGTCGAGGCGGTGCGAAAAAAATGCGTCTTTACCACGCATACCCCGCTGCCGGCGGGGCACGATCAGTTCCCGCTCGATTTGGCCAAGCGAGTGCTGGGCGAGCACCAGGCAATGTCCGACGTCAAAGATTTGATCTATTGCGGCGATGTGCTCGACATGACCTTCCTGGGCTTCAATTTCAGTCACTACATCAACGGCGTTGCAAAAAAACACGGCGAAATTTCCCGGCTGATGTTTACCAGGTACAACATCGACGCCATAACGAACGGCGTCCACGGCGTCACCTGGACGTCGCCCGCGTTTCAGGCGCTCTACGACCGCATCATCCCCGGCTGGAGACAGGATAACTTCAGTCTTCGCTATGCGCTGAGTATTTCCCGAGACGAAGTGTGGCGGGCGCACACTCAAGCCAAGCAGCGCCTGCTTCAGCACGTCCGCCGCGAGACCGGCGTTGCGATGAAAGACGATGTCTTGACGATCGGGTTCGGACGGCGCGCGGCAACCTACAAAAGGGCGGATCTTCTTTTTGACGATATCGAGAGATTGAAGTCGATTGTTTCCCGAGTGGGTCCGCTCCAGGTCGTCTATGCGGGCAAGGCTCATCCTCAAGACCAGGGCGGGAAAGCGCTCATTAAAAAAATTTTTCAAATCAAGGAGACCATCGGCCGGGAGATTCCGATCGCCTATCTCGCGGACTACGACATGGGCATCGGGCAGTTGATGACCGCCGGCGCCGACGTTTGGCTCAACACGCCGCAGCCTCCTCTGGAGGCGTCCGGCACGAGCGGTATGAAAGCGGCGCTGAACGGCGTGCCCAGCTTGAGCATTGCCGACGGGTGGTGGATCGAAGGATGCATCGAAGGACTAACCGGCTGGGCGATCGGAGACGAAACCCGTGGCGCTACGGAAGAAACCGATCGGTCCCGGGACGCCGCTTCTCTCTACGACAAACTAGAACGGGTGGTCATGCCGCTGTTCTACCGCGAGCGGGAGAGGTTTATCGACGTGATGTTGCACGCGATCGCCCTGAACGGATCTTTTTTCAATACGCACAGAATGTTGCAGCAGTACGTTCTAAAAGCGTATTTCTGAAAGTATTTTTTCGGCGGCGCCCGTTTACTCAACCCGTCTCGCCGCTCCTAGAGATCATACACCGGCGTGTTCAGCGCGATATGTTTTCCCATCGCGATGGCGCCGACGATGTCGGCGCGACTTACGATCCCAACCAATTTTTCCCCGCGCATCACCGGCACGCGGCTGATCTTGTGCGTCGCCATGAGCGCGGCGATCTCTTCGACGGGCGTCTCCTCGGCGACGCTGCTGACGTTTTTGCTCATGATATCTTTGACCTGCTTGCCTTTCTTGGCGACGATGTCGGCCTCGGAGACGACGCCGACGATGCGCCCCTTCTTATTCACCACCGGCGCGCCGCTGATCTGCTGCCGGACGAGCATCTGGGCGAGCTCTTTCACAGTAGCGGTGGGGCCGGCCGAAATGACGTCTCGGGTCATGATATCTTTTGCGACCACACTGCCACCTCCGTCTACGGGCGCTAGGCCAATTCCTGCACTATCTTTAGGTATTTTTCATGCACGTCCGAGCCCATCTCTTTGAGCTCGTGCTCCTCAAAATCGCGCAGTAACCGTTCTTGTTCCGCGTCGTCGAGCACGTCGTCGGCCATCTCGAAGAGAACCTCGTCTTCCTTCTGAATATGCTCGCGCAGAAGCCGGATGTAAGCCGCGGCATATTTTTGCAACGTCGCCCGCGCTCCGGTGGCATCTTGCGCCGCCGTGTCCAGCGCCGCCGCCATGGCGCGGACGTACCCGCGTCCCTCCTCGTGCTCGGCCAGCATCATGCCGATCGGGCCGCCTTCGCGCGGGATGCCGTGCTGTTCCATCGCCGGAAAAAGCAGTTGCTCTTCTTTCAAATGATGGCATTTATCGGCGAAGTTACGGGCAAAGTCAATCACCTTCGCCCAGTCCCCGAGCGATGAGCGATCGCCCCCCTTCGCCAGTCGTTCTAACGCGTCGAGCGCCTTCTCGATCACGCGGTGCTCGGCCTTTAAAACCGCCGTGGCGGTGGAAAAATGCTCATGCTCATGCGCGTGGGTGTGGCACGCGCCTGTATCGCTTCCCATGATCTACCTCCCGAAAAAAGTTTGCCCAGACCTTTCCATTTGAAATCTCAGCGCAAAACGCATGCCACCATCTATTTGAGGCGACGCGTTGAAATCACGAATAATTTTGCCACGTCGCCATGTCACTTTTCCCAAAAATAGGATGGCCGCGGGAAAAATAGATTTCAGGAGGTGTTTGAACGAGCGCTCCCGAGCCGCACGGCGCGAGCGTTGTTGAACAAAAACAAGAGGATCGCCAGCGCGTTCAGCATGCCGCCCCACTGTTGCCAGAAGAGCGATTCACCGAGATCACCGCCGACGCGGAGCAATAGCGAAAGGTGGAGTAAAATCAGGTGGGCGTAAAACGCGCGCTGAAACGGCATCGGCAGGCCGGTGATCGAAGGGAAAATGATCGGCGCGTGGGCGAAGATCATCGAAAAGACGAAACCCAAAAAAATCGCGTGCAACATCGCGTCGTACTCGGGGCCGGCGGCAAAGAAATCGGCGAAGATCATCCACAACGCGCCGCCGGCGGCGAGCCACGCGTAGCCGCATATCAGCGCGCCCGCCATGAAACGCGGCAGGCCGGGCTGGCGGATCGCGTGCCGGGCCATATCGTAGCGCAAAAGCCACGCTCCCACGGCGACCAGCCCGGCGCCGGAAAGTTTGACGCCGACGGCGAACTTTACCAACGATACGACGAGGCCGAAGAGAAAAAGCGCGACGGCTAAGAAAAATTTAACCGAGTCCCGGCGCGACAGGTGGAGCACGCGTGACAACTCCAGTCTCTCGCCTGCGATCATCAAAACCAGAAAGCCCGTCCACCACGGCACCGCTTCTTGAAACGGAACGCCCAGGCTCCAGAAGAAATTGCCGCCGAGCCAGAGAAAAGCTGCGGCGCCCATGACGGCGAAGAAGCTCGAAGGGAGCCGGCGGTACAGCTCGACGAAAATACCGACCAGGAACAGACTGGCGGCTGCCGCCAGTAGAGGCGCGGCGTTCGACGGTGGAAAAAACAGCAGCGCAAGAACGCTCAAGCCGGCAAACACCGGCGCGCCGTAGGCCCAGCGTTTTTCCAGCGCCACCGCGCGCTCCAGGCCGATCAACGTGCCCAAAAATCCGCTCGCCATCAGCGGCCCGTGCGCGGAGGGGAACGGCAGGCGCGGCTGCGGCAATGGCCAACCCAATCGGAGCAAGCCGAGCCACACCCCGGCGAGCAGCGAGAGGCCGGCCAAAGCGATCAACGGAATTCGGAGCCGATGCTCATTCGGCATGCGGTCTCAAAGTTACCACAGCGGGCCGCGCACGAACATCACGCCCAACGCCGCGATAACGAGCGCGACGAGAAAATTGATGCGCCCGATCCAACTCGCCATGCGTCGCAGCCTTTTTGCTTCGACCGAGGTCGGGTCGTTCTGCAATAAGACGCCGGCCCTCGGGCCGACGACGAAATCGTGCAACGCGCTGACCACGAGCATCGCGGCGACGAAGAGCAGTTTTACACCGAGGGTTTCTCTCAGCGGGCTGCGCCACAGATCGCTCCAGCCGATCCCGCGCAGCGTGAGGTTGACCGTGCCGGTAAGCAACATGAGCACGAGACAAATCCACCCAACCCAGCGAAACCTCACTCCGACCCACCGGACGACGACGGCCGGGAGAGCGAGCTGTTTCGTCATCGGCACCATGACCAGGCTGAAAAAGGCCATCCCGCCGATCCAGACGGCGGCGGCGACGATGTGCAACCAGACCGATGCGATATACAACGCGTGCATGAAAGTGTTCGCAAAATTTTGCGACGCAAACGGCATACCACGGCTTTAGCCGAGAGTTTGAAAGGCGCGGGCGGCGCCGCTCGCTCGCGCATTCCTAGTACTAGAAAAAGCGCGACGGCAATTTCTTAAACTTAAGAAAAAAAGCGCGACGGCGCGTGAAAAAATTCTTTCCCGGCGCGGTCCGATTGTCTGGCCCGCCGCTTGCTCAATTATATAGTCGCGAACGACTCTCACGGTCGAAAGGAGAATCGAGCATGTCACGATGGTTGTTAGTATTTTCGCTTGCAGGATTGGCCCTGGCGGGCGGCCTTCAGTTTCGCTCATTGCTGGCCGCCGACGCGACCGGCACGATCACCGGGCGCGTGGTGCTGGTCGGCGAGATTCCGGCAGTGAAGAAGATCAAGATCACCAAGGATCAAGAAAAATGCGGTCAAGAAAAAAATGCGGAGGATCTCGTTATTTCTCCGGATCGCGGCATCAAAGACGCCGTGGTCAGCTTGATCGGCGTTAAAGGGGCGATCGCCAAGCCGGCGGCGAATCCGACCATTGATCAGAAAGGCTGCGCGTTCAGCCCGCACGTTCTGATCGCGCCGGTAGGAACGCCGGTCGATATCGTCAACGACGACGGCATCCTGCACAATTTTCACACGATCAGCACGAAAAATACGGTCGTCAACAAAGCGCAGCCGGGTTTCAAAAAGAAAATGACCGAGACCTTCGCCCAGCCCGAGATCGTCAAGATTACCTGCGACGCGCACGGTTGGATGTCGGCATGGCTCGTCGTCACCGATCATCCTTATATCGCGGCGACCGACGCATCGGGCGCGTTCAAGATCGCGAACGTTCCGGCCGGCGCGCAGAAAATCGAGATCTGGCACGAGACTCTGGGAAAAATCTCTAAAGACGTAACCGTGAAGGCCGGGGAAGAGGCGAAGGTAACGATCGAGCTGAGCAAAAAATAAATTTTGACGGGAAAGAGATCCGATGTCGCGGCGTGAGAGCGAAAAGTCACGCCGGCGGTTCCACCATGCGGCAGTCTCCTGAAGGGAGCGGCGGCTCCCGTGATTGGGAAAAACGGCCCTCCATTTCTGATTTTCCGGAATAGGGCTTGGCACAGATGAGCGATCCACTGCGAATTTTCTACAAGCTTCACTGGTATACATCTTGCTGTCACCAAAGGAGTCAATCGGTCCTTTGACTCCGGTGCGGTCCAGATGAAACTCGGACGCGAAAGCGCATACGCGATTGAGGGTCTCCTCGCCTTGGCCGCCAAGCCGTTCGGCACGCCGGTGCTATTACGCGATATCGCCGCCGCGCGCGAAGTCCCGGCGAGTTTTCTCGCGAAAATCTTCCAAAAGCTTGCCCGAAACGACATTGTTCTCTCCTCCAGAGGGGCGATCCGCGGCTATGCCTTAGCCCGCCGGACAAAAGACATCAAATTAAAAGATATCCTTCTGGCTACCGAGGGAGCGGATTATTTTAACCGCTGTATTTTTTGGCGCGATCGCTGCGCTGATACCAACCCCTGTCCATTGCACGGCCGGTGGAAACGGACGAGGCAGCACATCGTCGGCGAACTTATGGAGCGCACGACCCTGGCAGATCTGGCGCGGGAACAGGATCGATAA
This sequence comes from Binatia bacterium, assembly GCA_041490745.1. Lineage (GTDB taxonomy): Bacteria > Desulfobacterota > Binatia > UBA9968 > UBA9968 > JAJPJQ01. The sequence goes on from JBGPTS010000038.1 coordinate 21,578, forward strand.
GCCATTGGAGCGATGGCGTTCGTTTGACTTGTTCGCCGCGGGCCGAGTGGACGACGATCAGGAGATTTTCAAGACCAGAGCGTGCGATCTTGGGGGAGTGACAATGAAACGGATCATTTCGTTCCTGTCTGCGGCCTTTTTGCTATTCTGGGCCGGTAGCCTTCATCCCGCTGACGTTGGACCGCCTTCATCGTCGGCGAAACTTCTCGCGCTCGGAAAACAGATATACAATCAACAGTGCGTCGCCTGCCACGGCCCGCAAGGCAAGGGCGACGGCGAAGCCGCCTACCTTTTATATCCCAAGCCGCGCGATTTCACTGCGGCGAATTATCGGCTGGTCTCGACCTGGGATCGCGTACCGACCGATCAGGATCTCTTCAACACGATCACGCGCGGCATGCCGGGCTCGGCGATGCCGTCGTGGGGCCATCTCCCCGCGGAGCAGCGTTGGGCGCTGGTCTATTATGTAAAATCCCTGACGCAGAAATCTCTCGCGGTAAAATCGCAGAAAGATCCCGCGCCCGACGGCAGCGGCGGCGAAGGCATCATCAAGGTTCCACCCGAGCCGCCCTATGACGCCGCCGCGAAGGCGAAGGCGCTGGAGCGTTTCGCCGACGCTTGCGCAGCGTGCCACGGCGCGACCGCTAAAGGCGACGGCGCGCAGGAACAAGTCGATGACGAAGGATTCCCGACCCGGCCGCGCGATTTGACGGCCGGCGTCTTCAAAGGCAATCCCGATCCTGCCGAGCTGTACCGGCGCATTCTCGCCGGCATTCCCGGCACGCCGATGCCGATGAGCGATTGGGCCTGGGGCGACGACGCCTGGCATCTCGTCCACTACGTGCGCTCGCTCTCGAGCGACACGCAGCGCGCGCGCGTCGAGATGAAACAATTCGAGATCACGGCCACGCGCGTGAAAGAGCTTCCGGACCATCCTGACGCCGGTGTCTGGCGCACGACGCCGCCGGTCAATCTCCATCTGATGCCGCTCTGGTGGCGCAGCGATCGGCCCGAGGAAGTGACCGTGCGCGCGCTCCACGACGGAAAAGAAATCGCCTTGCTGCTTGTCTGGGGCGACGAGACGAACGATCACACGGCGATGCGGCCGCAGGATTTTCGCGACGCCGTCGCGGTGGAATTTTCGCTCACGCCGAACCCGCCGTTTTTCGCCATGGGAGAGGTGGGCAAGCCGATCAACATCTGGATGTGGAAATCTGAGCGCCAGGCCGATCTGGAGCCGGCGTTTCAGGACCTGGAAAAAGTTTATCCGAATCTCGGCGTCGATTCCTATCCGAATCTCCTCAAGTCGCCCGTTGAGCAGCCGTCGCGCCACGCGCTCACGCTCGAATCGAACAAGACTTTCGTCACCGGCTGGGGCGCGGGAAACATCGTCTCCGATCCGGAACGGAAAAGCCCGGCCGAAGATCTGACGGCGCAGGGCTTCGGCACGCTGAGAGCAAGACCGCGAATCGATCAGCAAGTCGATGCGCGCGGTGTTTACGGCGCTGCTTCGTATCGGGTCATGTTCAGGAGAAGCATGAAGCCCACCGGCAAGGAAGCCGTGACGCTGACGCCGGGAACGACGGTGCCGGTCGCGTTCGCCGTATGGAACGGCAGTGCCGGCGACCGCGACGGAAAAAAATCGGTGACGATCTGGCAGGAGCTGAAGATAGCAAAATGAACGCGTTCAAAGTTCAAGGTTCAACGTTTAAAGGTTGGTTATTGCACTTTGAACATTGAACTTTTGAACACAACGACGGAGCGTAACCCATGACCGATGAAAAAAGAGACGAGTTGGCCGGCGTGACGCGCCGGGATTTTTTGAAGTGGATGGGCGCGGGAACGACCGCTGCGACTGTGGGCGGCGCGTTGCCGCTCCGCCTCCTCGCGGCGGCGCGGCCCGGCGAGAATCCGCTGGCCGGCTCGATCGATCGCGCGTGGGAAAAAATCTACCGCGATCAATACAAATACGATTACTCTTTCGACTGGGTCTGCTCGCCGAACGACACACACGCCTGCCGCGTGCGCGCCTTCGTGCGCAACGGCATCGTCACGCGCCTCGGCAATACTTACGACTATCAAAAATACGCCGACCTCTACGGCAATCACGCTACGGCCAATTGGAACCCGCGCCAGTGCGCCAAGGGTTACACGTTCCATCGCGTAATCTACGGCCCGTACCGATTGCGCCATCCGATCGTGCGCAAAGGCTGGAAGGCGTGGGCCGATGCCGGCTTTCCCGAGCTGACGGCGGAGAATCGCGCGAAATACATGTTCGACAGCCGCGGCCAGGACGAGTTCGTGCAAATCTCCTGGGAAGATGTGTTTCAGAATATCGCCAAGGCGCTGTCCGCCATCTCCACCCGTTACAGCGGCGAGGAGGGGAAAAAACTCTTACTCGCGCAAGGCTACCAGCCCGAGATGGTTCAGGCGATGGGCGGCGCCGGCACGCGCACGATCAAGATGCGCGGCGGCATGGGCCTTCTCGGCGTGATCGGCAAGTACGGCATGTACCGGCTCAACAACTCGCTCGCGCTGCTCGACGTGAAAATCCGCGGCGTCGATCATGAGCAAGCGCGCGCCGGGCGTAATTTTTCCAACTACACCTGGCACGGCGACCAGGCGCCGGGCCATCCGTGGGTGCACGGGCTGCAAGCGTCGGAGTGCGATTTCAACGATCTGCGCAATTCCAAGCTCATCATCATGGACGGGAAGAATCTGGTCGAGAACAAGCTCACCGACTCGCA
>JBGPTS010000039.1:0-24186 GCA_041490745.1 Binatia bacterium
CGCAGCATCGCCTCCGTCGATCTTTTCATCGCGCAGGAGCGCGGCTTCTTCCGCGAGGAGGGACTCGAGCCGCAACTCGTGCAAGTGAGAGCGACCGCGGCGATCGCCGCGATCGTCTCCGGCGACGTCGATGCGCTCGGCTCGGTCGGCAGTGCGATTCGCGCGATCCAGCGCGGCGCGCCGGTGAAAACTTTGGCGGTGAGCCTTCGGCGGCCCCTTTTCTGGCTCGTGACGCGGCCGGAGCTCAAGTCTTTCCGCGACCTCAAGGGAAAGGTCGCCGGAACGACGACGCTGGGAGGAAGCCAGCACACGGCCGGCATTCGCATGCTGCGCCGGGCCGGGCTCGATCCCGACAAAGACGTGACCGTAGTTCTCGCCGGCGACGTCCCCACGCAGCTCCAGGCTCTGGTCGCCAACTCGATCCAGATCGGCATCCTCTCGCCGCCGACGGTCATCGTCGCGCGCGACAAGTACAAGATGAACGTGCTGGCCAACGCGATGGAGGAATTCACGAGCTTGCAAAACGGTCTTGCGGTTCAGGAAAAAACATTGCGCGACCAGAGAGACTTCGTCAAGCGGATTCTCCGCGCGCGCGCCAAAGGAGGGCGCTATTTCCAGCAGAACGAGCGCGGCACTGCGGAAGTCCTGGCCAAGGTTCTGAGCGTGGACATGGCGACCGCGCTGGAGACTTATCAAATCTCGCGCGCGGCTTTTACGACCGACGGTATCCCGACCGACGACGAGATTCGCGAGTACCTCAAGATGGACGCTCAGATCCTCGGTCTTCCGGCGCCGATGGCGGCCGAAAAGATTTTTGATTTTTCACTCCAGCGCGAGGTCAACCGGGAGCTCGGGATAAAATGAGCAAGATCTCAAAAGCTGGACAGCTGCAACGATTCGACTCGCGGCGGTTGGACCTCAGAAACAAATTTCTATCGTTTAGTATGCGGATCCAAGTGCTGGCGGCGATTTTGTCGATGGGGCTGATCGCGGTGGCGGCGGCGCAGGAGCGGCGCGACCCCGGCTGGATCGCCGATGCGCGCACTGGATGCCGGGTGTGGAACGCGAGCCCTCAGCCGAACGAAACTATCCGCTGGGAGGGTCCCTGCGTAGCCGGCCTTGCGCATGGCCGCGGCGTCCTCCAGTGGTACGAGAACGATCGCCCGACTGAGCGTAGCGAGGGCGAATACCGCGAGGGCCGCCAGAACGGCCACGCGACCGTCACGTTCAGCAACGGCAATCGCTACGACGGTGAATGGCTCGATGGCCGTCGGCACGGCCGCGGCGTCCTCACGTGGGCCAACGGCGACCGCTACGAGGGCGAGTGGCGCGACAACAAGCGCGACGGCCGGGGCATCTCCATGTATTCGAGTGGCGACCGCTACGAAGGCGAGTGGCGCGATGATCTACCGAACGGGTTTGGCAACTATTATAACTCCACTATCAATAGAGCGAGCTCTGGTATCTGGCACGACGGCTGCTTCCGCGAGGGTGACTACAAAGCCGCAATCAATCGTGACTTGTCCGAATGCCCGTGACCGCTCCGCTAACGTTCGTGACCAGCGCGAGACTCGAACACCGATCCGCACATGAACGCGAGCTTCCATGGCTTGACGCCCTCGCGGATTCTTCTATAAAGTGACTGCAAATGGCCAACGTCAATCACGCGCCTAAATTGCTTCCCGAAGTGCTGCCGGTTTTTCCCCTGACGGGCGCGGTCGTTTTTCCGGGAATGGTCCTGCCGCTGCACGTCTTCGAGCCGCGCTACCGGAATATGATCGAAGACGCGCTTAACACCGACGCGGTTTTCGGCATGATCCAGCCGGTCGTCCCGCGCCAGGACAACCGGCCGCTGCCGGGCGCCGACAATGAAAACCCCGAGCTCTACGCCGTGGGTTGCGCCGGCTACGTCGAAAAATGGCAAAAGCTTTCCGACGGGCGTTACGTCCTTGAACTCCGAGGCGTCAATCGTTTTCGCTCGGAAGCGGAGCTGGAGTTGCATCGCGGCTACCGCAGGATCAAAGCGCGGTACACAGAATTTGCCGACTCCGTCGTCGATCCCGGCTGGCGCTGCCGCCGCGACGAGCTGGTGAAAAGTCTCGAAAAATATTCCAGCACGCACGATCTCGGCTTGCAGTTGGGCCAGGTGAAAAAATTTTCCGACCTCGAGCTGGTCAATATTCTCGGCATGTCGCTGCCTTTCCATCCGACGGAGAAGCAGGCGCTGCTCGAAGCGCCGTCGCTCGGCGAGCGCGAGACCGTGCTTTTCGATTTGTTGCGCCTCGGCGCCGGCGATTTAGATCCCGAAGAACTCGCGCCGCCGCGCACCGTGCACTAAGCGCGCAAGGCCCATTCCCGAATTCATCGGCGCTCGGTTCCCCCTGGTCGGCCTACCGCTTTAGACTTGGCATGTGAATATCGATTGGTGTTCAGGGAGGATCTTATGGATAAAGCCGTCGTAACGGTTAAAGGTCAGGTTGTGATTCCGCCGAAGCTGCGCCGCAGATTGGGAATTAAAAAAGGCACGCAGGTTTGTATGTACGAGAGAGACGACGCTATCATGATTCAGCCGATTACCGACGAATACATTCGGAACATGTCCGGCGCTGCCGGCACAAACGGCAAGCTCCTCAAGGCATTGATGCGGGAGAAAACCAGGGAGCGCAGAGAGAGTCCCTGAATGAATTTATAAACTCCGCTCCCGCCCGAGCCGCGGGTCGAGCGTGTCGCGCAGCGCGTCGCCCAAAAGATTGGACGCGAAGACGACCAGGCTGATCGCGGTTCCGGGAAAAATCACTAGCCAAGGCGCCTTCTGCGCGAACTCCGCCGCCGAGACCGAAAGCATCCGGCCCCAAGAGGGCCACGGCTCGGGAATGCCGAGGCCGAGAAAACTCAGAGCCGCTTCGACCAGAATCGCGCTGCCGAATTGCGCGGTCGTGAGGACGATGAACGGGCCGATCGTGTTCGGCAGGATGTGGCGGAAGGCGATGCTCAAGTGGCCGACGCCGAGCGCGCGCGCCGCCTCGATGTAGGCGAACTCACGAATCGCGAGGACGCTCCCGCGAATAACCCGCTCGGCCATGGGAATGATCGGCACGGAGATGGCGATCATGACGTTGCCCACGGAAGGTTTTAGCGCCGCGGCCATCACCAGAGCCAAAATGAGCAGCGGCAAGCCTTGTAAAATTTCCATCACGCGCTGCGCGAAAAGATCGACCCAACCGCCGCAGTAACCCGACAGCAGTCCGATGACGGCGCCGAGCGCGGCGCCAAGCAGCGCCGATCCGAGTCCCACCATGAGAGAAACCCTGGCGCCGTAGACGATGCGGCTGTAGATATCGCGCCCGAGATTGTCCGTGCCGAGCCGGTGAGAGGCGGTCGGGCGCGCGAGCGTATGCTCGGCGTCGGTGCAAATCGGATCGTGCGTCGCCAGTACGTCTGCAAAGACGGCGGTCAGCACCATCAGCAAGATCAGCAGCCCGCCCAAAGCGCCCAGCGGTTCCCGGCGGCAAAAATTTAGAAAATTCCCGGCCGACATTTCCCTCACCTGGTTCCGTAACGGATGCGCGGATCGAGATAGCCGTACAGAAGATCGACGGAAAGATTCACCGTGACGACGGCGACGGCGATCAGCATGACGAGATTTTGCGCCACCGGATAATCGCGCCACAGGATCGCATCGACGAGATAGCGCGCCACGCCGGGGAGATTAAAAACCGTTTCGGTCACTACCAGCCCGCCGATCATGAAAGCGAACTCGAAGCCGATCACGGTGATGATCGGCAACATGGCGTTGGCGAGCGCGTGGCCGAAGATCACCGCGCGCTCGCGCAGCCCCTTGGCGCGCGCCGTGCGAATATAATCTTCGCGCATGACTTCCAGCATCGCCGAGCGGGTGATGCGCATGATGAGCGCCGAGCCGCGGTAGCCGACCGCCAGGGCGGGAAAAATAAATTGGAGGAAGTGCGCGCGCAGATCTTGAAACGGCGAGACGTAGGTCATCGCCGGCACCCATCCCGCCCATGAGACCAGAGCGAGAATGATCAACATGCCGAGCCAGAAGGACGGCATCGACAAACCCGCGAGGCTAAAGAAGCGCAGCGCGTAGTCGAGCGCGCTGTCCTGGCGCGCGGCGCTGACGACTCCGGTGAAAACCCCGAGCGCGACGGCGATGAGAATGGCGAGTAAGGCCAATTCGACCGTTACGGGAATGCGCGGCTTGACGACCTGCCAGGCAGGCACGTCATATCGATAAGACTTGCCGAGATCGCCTCGCGCCACGTCCTTGAGCCATCGGACGTACTGGATCGCGACCGGCCGGTCCAGTCCCATCTCGCGCGCGAGCTCGGCCTTGGCCGCCGGATTGACGAAGCCGGCCGAGGAAAAAATGATATCGACGATGTCGCCGGGAACGACGCGCAGCAGGACGAAGATCAACACCGACATGCCGAAGAGCGTCAGAACGGCGGTGGCGAGGCGCTGGAGAAGGTAAACGAACACGGCGCGTCACTTGTCGAGCCACACCTCTTGCATCCGCCCATAATTGTAAACCGACTGGTGCGGCACGAGATTTCTCACGTAGGGCTGCATCAGCACGTACTCTTTGCTGTGGCCGAGCATGAAGCGCGCGCCGTCGAGCTGGAGGCGCTTGTCGATCTCATGGACGAGATCGAGCCGCTTCTTCTGCTCGATAATTTCCGACTGTTTGTCGATCATTGCGTCGATCTCCTTGTTGCAATACGCGGAGTAGTTGCGCGGCGAAGCGCATTTATAACCCTCGAAGAATCTCGCGTCCGGATCGTCCACTCCGATGCCGGTCTGATCGACCGCCAAGTCGAACTCCCGGCGCGTCATCTTGGCGTGCCAGACGCCGGTCTCGATCTGCTCTATCGTCGCGTCGATGCCGACCTGCCTGAGCTGATCGACGACGTAGCTCGTCATCTCCACGTAAGAAGGAATCGCCCGTGTCGAAACCGTCAGCTTCAAAGGCTTGGACGGGCCGTAGCCGGCTTCGGCCAAAAGTTTTCTTGCTTCCGCTTTTTGTTTTGCCGCGTCGCCGAAGCCGGGGATCTTCGCCTGCTCGGCGGCGGAGAGTCCCCAGACCCCATAGGGCGGCGGCAGCATCACGCCGCCGGCGACCGCCGCGCCTTGCCTGGCGGCTTTGATATAGCCCGAGCGGTCGACGGCGAGATTGAGCGCCGTGCGAAGTTTTGCATCCGCGAACATCGGCCGCGAGTGATTGACAAAGAAAGAATCGTAAACGTTGGTCGCCGAGTCGATGAGAACGAGGTGAGGCGCCGATTTTTTTACCGTCTCCGCGATAGTCTTGGCGATCTCCAGCGGATAGGGCACGTCCTGCCGCCCGGCTTGAATCGCCGAATAGCGGGTGCTCCGATCCTTGATGATCGTGTAGCGGATTCCGTCGAGGTAGGGCCGTCCTTTCACGAAGTAATCCGGATTTCTCACGTAGTCGATCAGCTCTCCCGGCCGCACCTCTTTGAGCTTGAAGGGGCCGGTTCCCATGCACTTGGTTCTCAACTCCGCCGGCGGCACATGCGCGGGATACACCGGCGAATATCCGGAGGCCAGCATGAGTATGAGAGACGGCTGCGCTTTTTTCAGGCGAAAGGCGACCGTGGTAGGATCGGGCGCGTCGATAGAAGCCACGTTCTCGTACCAGAGCTGACGCGGATTGACCCGGAGCTTGGTCGCGATCCCCGGCGCTTCGCGCACGACGTCGAAGGTGTGCTTCACGTCCTGGGAGGTAAAAGGCCGGCCGTCATGCCACTTCACGTCTTTACGGAGAAAAAAAACCAGACTCTTGCCGCCGTCCTGCAACGTCCATTTCTCCGCCAGCTCCGGAATGATAGAGTCGAGGCTTTCCTGCTTTTTCAACGGGTCGAACAGGACCAAATTATTGTAACAAGGCATAACGGGCCAGACCGCGCCTACCGTCGCTTCCTCGTGAATGGAGAAGCTCGGCGGCGCTTCGATGAGCGTGGCATTGAGAACGCCGCCCGCTTTCGGGGCGGGAGCAGCCGACGCCGAGGCCGCAAGCAGCGCGGAAAAGACCACGGAGAAAATTAACCTGTAAATTTGCCTACACATGGTGATTCCTCCTAAGACGAGTTTCATCTTCTAATCGAACGGCCATTTCGGCTGCAATTTGTAGGGCAGCTTCTTCACCAGCTTCTCGGTCGCGCGCTGGGCGCGGCGGAGAATAGTCTTCACATTCACCGTTTTGATCTTCCGCTTCTCCATCACGACGCGGCCGTCGATGATGACGGTCTCCACGTCCGCGCCCTCGCCGGAATAGACCAGCGTCGGAATCAGAGAAAAGTCGTGCAGCGGAATCCAGTTTGAGCGCTTGGTCTCGACGATGATTACGTCGGCCTTCTTCCCTTTCTCCAGCGAGCCGATCTCGTTGTCCCAGTGCACGGCGCGCGCACCGTCGATCGTCGCCATCTCGAGCGCCTTCTCCGGCGCGATCAGATCCGGAATGATGCGCGCTTCTTTATGGACGGTGGCGGCCTCGTACATCGCGCGGAACATGTCGATGCTGTTGTTCGCCGCGCTGGAGTCGCAGCCGAGCGCCACCGTAACGCCCATGTCGATCAGCTCGGGAAATTTTCCGACGGTCGCCGAGCCGTAGGCGCCGTGCAGCGTCGCGCCGGGAACGTGAATCACGCGGCAATCGTTGTCTTTCAGCATGTGCAGCTCGTCGTCGGTCAGCACCGCCATGTGGATGAGATACCAGTGGTCGCCGAGAACGCCGAGCTTGTTCATGTGCTCGATGACCGTGTGGCCGGTGCGCTTTTTCACCCACTCGACCTGGTCCTTGTTCACCGCCGCGTGCATCTCCACCATCACGCCGTCGCGCTTGGCGAGCTGATTGATGCCGCGATAGAGATTGTCGCTGACGTTGGGTTCGACTCTTAAACCGTAGCAGGCGCGAATCCGCCCGCCTTCCCTGCCGTTCCAGTCCTTGACCAATTTTTCCTCGACTCTGAGCGTCTCTTCGGTGCTGAGCTTGCCCGGCATCTTGTCCGGCAGCGCGCGGTCCTCGCTCCACTGGTCCATGCCGGCCCAGGCGATGATCCCGCGCATGCCGGTCTCGGCGAGCGCGCGCCCGACGTTGTCCATGCGATAGCCGCCGGGATCGCAGACGCAGGTGGTTCCGGTACGGATCATCTCGACGGCGCAGAGCAGCGCGCTCAAGTACGTGGCTTCGTCGGTGAGCAGCGTCTCGTACGGGAAAATCCGGTTGTAGCACCAGGCGATGAGATCAACGTCGTCGCCGAGTCCGCGCGCCAGCATCTGCACGTTGTGGCAGTGCGCGTCGATGAGACCGGGCATGACGATGCGGTCTTTGGCATCGAAAACCGTGTCGGCCTGAAAATCTTTCAGCGCTTCCGCTTTGCCGATGTCGACGATGCGGTCGTTTTCGATTGCAACCGCGCCGTCTTTGATGATCCGCCGGCGCGGGTCCATAGTGATGATCGTGCCGTTCTTGATGAGAATTCGTCCCATGATGTTTCCTCCTCTCCCGCGACTAACACGCCGAAAAGCCGCCTGTCAACCGAGGCGTGGTTCGCGCTCGTGTCTCGTGTTCGTGAAAATCACACGAGCACGGCCTGCCAGAGTTGACACAATTTCCCTTTGAGGGTAGCTAGCTGTTATATTGTGGTTGACTAGGAGAGACGCATGAAAAGCATGAAGAGACGGACGGGCACAATCGTGGCGGCGCTGCTCGTGTTTTGCTTCAGCGCCGAATGCGCCGACGCAAAAGATCGATTGGCGGTCGGCTACACCAGCGCGAGCGGTGTCTTCGCCGGCCTCTGGATCGCCCACGAGGCGAAGCTTTTCGACAAGTACAACATCGACTCGCACCTGGTGCTGATCGCTTCGGGCTCGCTGATGGTCCAGGCGATGCTGGGAGGAGATTTGCCGATCTCCGCCGCCGCCGGCAGCGCCTCGGTCGACGCGAGTCTCGCCGGCGCGGACATGACGATGTTCGGCGCGCTCGTGAGAGTTCCGGCTTTTTACATCATGGCGCTGCCCGAGATTAAATCGATCGACGACCTGCGCGGAAAATCGGTCGGCGTTACGCGCTTCGGCTCGTCTACCGATTTCACCATGCGCTACGTGCTCAAGAAGCAGGGGCTGGAGCCCGGCCGCGACGTGACGCTGATTCAAACCGGCGATCTGTTCGCCGCGGCGGCGATGCTGCGCACGCGCGCCATCGTCGCCGCGCCGTTTTCCAGCCCGACCAACCTGCGCGCCGAGGAAGCGGGCGCGAGAGTGCTGATGAACATGGGCAAGGCCGGCGTTTATTTTCCTCACGACGCGTTCATGGCGCGCCGCGCATTTCTCAACGCCAACGAGGATCTGGCGCGGCGATTTTTGAAAGCCTACTCCGAAGGGGTGTACAGGCTGACCGCCGACCCGGACGGCGGCAAGCGCGCGATTAAAAAATACATCCGGGCCGAAGACGCGAAAACGCTCGACGCGGTCTACCAGTATGCGGTCGATTACATCGATAAGATTCCGTACAATACGCGCGAAGGCGTCCAGGAGGTGCTGAATCTCGCCGCGGCCAGAAATCCCAAGGCCAAAGACGCCAAGCCCGAAAATTTCTACGACGACCGTTTCGTCAAGGAACTGGACGCCTCCGGATTTTTCAAACAGCTTTGGAAATAATCCCTGCCGGGTCGCGTCAACTTAATATGAAAATTTTTCTTACAGGCCGGTCAAAACGCTCCAGAGGCGAGGCGTGCGATGGTCCGCGAGCGGAGGCGTACTTATTCCAGTACGTTGACGCGATGCGGGCCGAGCACAACGAAGCCTATGGGCGTTTTCACCGGCCTGACAAGGAGCACGAATGGCAAGAGTCGGTTTTGCTTTAGGATACGGCAAATTCACCAACGTGAGAGAGATCGCCGAGCTGATGCAGCAGGCGGAGGCGCGCGGTTACGAGATGGCTTTTTTTTCCGAGACGATCGAGATCATGCGCGACTCGGTGACGGCGCTGGCGGCCATGGGGCTGGCCACGAAGAAGATGATCCTGGGCTCGACGCAGATCGTCAGGCTCCGCAGCCCGATCGTCATGGCGCAGACGCTCGCGAGTTTGGATGAGCTGACCGGCGGGCGCATGACGCTCGCGCCCGGCGCGTGCACCAAGAGCCACGCGCGCGTCCACGCGCTGGATCCGGACGTCAGCGCGACCCCGGCGCAGGTTTTGAAGGAATACATCGAGTCGATGCGCTTGCTGCTCACCGGCGAGAAAGTTTCGTATCACGGCGAGTACGTGAATTTCGACAACGTCGGCATGGGGTGGAAGCCGATCCGCACGTCGATTCCTATTTACGCCCCGGCAACGAGCACGACGGGATTGAAGCTCGCCGGGCAAGTCGCCGACGGCGTCGTGTTGAACGCCGTCTGTTCGCCGGAGTACACGGTCAATGCGCTGAAGATCGTGCGCACCGCTGCGGAAGCGGCGGGAAGAGATTTTTCCAAATTTGAAGTCGCGCAGATCATCAACTGTTCGGTCGAAAACGACCACAAGAAGGCGCTCGACCAGATGCGCTGGGAGGTCGCCACCAAACTCGACCCGGTGCAGATTTCCTTCATCGCCGGGCCGAAGATGCGCGTCGGCGAGCCGTACATCCGCAAGGACGACATCCCACTCTTCGAAAAGGCCCACGCCGCCGGCGGCATGGACGGACTCATCAAGGCGATTCCCGATTCCTACGTCGAGGGAATGACCGCGAGCGGCACGCCGGACGAAGTCAAAAAGCGCGTCCAGCAATACCGCGACGCCGGCGTGAAGATTCCGCTGCTCCGCCCGGCGGCGAACCACCAGACGCAAAAGGTGCTGGAACTCTTCGCGCAGAAGTAGAAAAGGCAATAGGCATTAGGCACTAGGCAACAGTAAGAAAATCCGGATCGCCTTCCTAATGCCTGTTGCCTATTGCCTGTTGCCTTCTTTTTTATGTATCGCGTCGGCATCGATATCGGCGGAACGTTCACCGATTTGCTTCTAATCGGCGCGGACGGCCGCGCGGTTATCGGCAAGACGCTGACGACACCGGGCGATCCAAGTCTCGCCGTCGAGACGGCGCTCAAGCACGCGCTGGGCGGTGGTTCGACTGAACTCACCACAGGTGGCACGCTCGTCCACGGAACGACGCTCGTTACCAATGCGATCATCGAGCGCAAAGGCGCGCCGACGGCGCTGCTCACGACCACGGGCTTTCGCGACGCGCTCGAGATCGGCCGCGAGCAGCGCTACGAGCTTTACGATCTCAATCTCGAATTTCCTCAGCCGCTCGTGCCGCGTTATCTCCGCTTCGACGTGCCCGAGCGCATCGCCGCCGACGGCAGCGTGCTCCAGCCGCTCGACGAACCTTTCGTCCGCCGTTTGACAACCGAACTCAGAGACAAGGGCATCCGAGCCGTCGCGATCTGTTATTTGAACAGCTTCCGCAACCCCGACCATGAGCGGCGCACCGCCGCGATTATCAACGACGTCGCGCCGGAGATTCGCGTTTCGCTCAGCTCGGAAGTCGTCGCGGAGATCCGCGAGTACCAGCGCACGAGTACGACCGTCGCCAACGTCTATGTCCAAGAGCGCGTCGCGAATTATCTCCGGGAGCTGGAGCAGCGGCTCGACCGGCTCGCTTTCGAGGGAAATTTTTTCGTCATGCTGTCGAGCGGCGGCATCGCCACCGCCGAAACCGCGGCGCGCTTTCCGGTGCGCCTGCTCGAATCCGGCCCGGCGGCGGGCGCGCTCGCGGCGGCGCATCTCGGCGCGCGCGCCGGTTTTTCCGATCTCCTCTCTTTCGACATGGGCGGCACGACGGCCAAATTATGCGCCGTCGAGAACGGCAAGCCGCTCAAGGCGCACGAATTCGAGGTGGACCGCGTTTATCGCTTTCGCAAAGGCAGCGGGCTGCCGATCAAAATTCCCGTCATCGACATGATCGAGATCGGCGCCGGCGGCGGCAGCATCGCGCGCGTGGACGCGCTCGGTCTCCTCAAAGTCGGCCCGAACAGCGCCGGCGCAGAGCCGGGTCCCGCCTGCTACGGGCGCGGCGGCGAAGAGCCGACGGTAACGGACGCCGATCTCGTGCTCGGTTATCTCGATCCAAATTATTTTCTCGGCGGCGAAATGCGTCTCGACGTCGAGGCCGCACGCCGCGCGCTCGCGCGTCCGGCGGAAAAACTTCGGATTGCGGTGGAGCAGGTCGCCTGGGGCATCCACCAGATCGTCGGCGAAAACATGGCCAACGCCGCGCGCGCCCACCTCGGCGAGCGCGGCAAAGACCCGCGCCGCATGCCGCTCTACGCCTTCGGCGGCGCGGGGCCGGTGCACGGCTACCGCGTCGCTGAGATTCTCCACCTGCCGGCGCTCGTCGCGCCGTTCGGCGCGGGCGTCGGCTCCACCTTCGGGCTCCTCGCCGCGCCGCTCGCGTTCGATTTCGTGCGCAGCGCGTACAACCGGCTCGACGGCATGAATTGGGCCGACGCCGATCGGCTGCTCGACGAAATGGCGCGCGAAGGCCGCGCCGTGCTGGAAGGGTCGGGCCTTGCCGCATCGGACATTCGCTACGAGCGCGTTGCCGACATGCGCTACGTCGGCCAGGGTCACGAAGTCTCGGTGCCGTTGCCCGACGGCCGCTTGGATGAAAGTCACCGGGAAAAAATTCAGCAGAGCTTCGAGCGCGTCTATCGCGCGCTCTACGGGCGGAAAGGCCCGGATGTGCCGCTCGAAATCATCAACTGGCGCGTCGTCGCGAGCGGGCCGAATCCGGCCGTTGATTTTCTTCGCCTGCCGCATGCGGCGAACGGCGGCGCCGCGCTCAAGGGAAAACGGCGCGCCTATTTTCCGGAAGCCGGCGGCTACATCGAGACGCCGGTTTACGATCGCTACGCGCTCGGTCCCGGCGAAAAATTCAGCGGCCCGGCGATCGTCGAGGAGCGCGAATCGACTCTGATCGTAGGCGCGCGCGGGCGCGCCCGCGTGGACGAGCATCTCAACGTCGTCGTGGAGTTTGCCGATGGCCGATAAAATCGATCCCGTCACGCTCGAAGTCGTCTGGAACCGGCTGCTGTCGGTCGCCAACGAGCAACAAGACGCGCTCATTCGCACCGCCTTTAGCACGATTGTCCGCGAGAGCCAGGACCTCGCCTGCGGCGTGTTCGACACCAAGGGACGGATGATCGCGCAGTCGATCACCGGCACGCCCGGCCACATCAACGCGATGGCGAGCTCGATGCGCCATTTCCTCGCGGCGTTTCCGCCCGACAAGCTCGCGCCGGGCGACGTCCTTATCACGAACGATCCGTGGATGACCGCGGGCCAGATCAACGACATCACGATCACGAGTCCGATCTTCAAAGACGGGCGGCTCGTCGCGCTATTCGCCAACACCTGCCACGCCGCCGACATCGGCGGGCGCATTCTCTCGGCGGAAGCGCGCGAGGTTTACGAAGAAGGACTCCGGCTCCCGATCATGAAGCTCTTCGAGCGCGGCGAGCCGAATAAAATTTTGCTGCAAATCATCCGCGCCAACGTGCGTCTGCCGGACGAGGTCGTCGGCGATCTTTACGCGCAGGCCGCCTGTAACGACACCGGCGGGCGCGCGCTGTTGGAGATGATGAGCGAATTCGGCCTGGAAAGCGTCGATCCGGTGGCCGAGGAAATCATCCGGCGCTCGGAAGCGGCGGTGCGGGCGAAAATCCGCGAGCTGCCGAGCGGCGAATGGCGCAGCGAAACCTGGAGCGACGGCTTCGACGAGCCGATCGTCCTCCGCTGCCGCGTGACTGTGCGGCGAGATGAAATTCTAATTGATTTTGCCGGCTCTTCGCCCGAAAGCGCGCGCGGCATCAACGTCGTCTTGAATTACACGCACGCTTACGCGAGTTTCGCCGTGAAGGCGGCGATTTACCCGGACGTGCCGCACAACGAGGGCAGCTTTCGTCCGGTTCGCGTGAGCGCGCCGCCGGGGAGTATCGTGAACGCGCTCGAGCCCGCGCCGGTGGCGAGCCGCCAGGCGGTCGGCCATTTCGTTCCGAGCGCGATTTTCGCCGCGCTCTCGGGCGCGCTGCCCGGCCGTCTGCTCGCGCCCGGCGCCGATCCGATCTGGCTCAGCGTCTGGCGCGGGCAGAATCCGCCGTTTACGATGACGATTTTTCAAGTCGGCGGCGCCGGCGCGCGGCCGACGAAGGACGGTCTCAGCGCCGTCGGTTTTCCGAGCGGCGTGGCCGGCGTGCCGGCGGAAGTCATCGAGAGTCTTTCGCCGCTGGTGATGCGGCGGCGCGAGCTGCGCGTCGATTCCGGCGGCGCGGGAATGTGGCGCGGCGGCCTGGGGCAATTTACCGAGTTCGCCAGCCGCGGCGACGGGAGATGGAGCGTGAGCCCGATCGTCGATCGCACAAAATATTCCGCGCCGGGGTTACTCGGTGGAAAGCCGGGAATGGCCGGGGAGCTGGTGCTGGGAAACGGCGCGCGGCCGAATCCCAAATCGCAGATCGAGCTCGAGCGCGGCGAGACGGTGCATTTGAATCTTCCCGGCGGCGGCGGCTACGGTGAGCCGTTCAGCCGCGATGCCGAGCTGGTGCGCCGGGACGTGATCGCGGGTTATGTAACGGCTGAAGCGGCCGCGCGCGATTACGGCGTCGTCGTTCGCTTCACGGGAAAAGATGACGAGCTGGTGCGCTTGCCCGATCAGTGGGTGATCGACCAGGCCGCGACGGCGAAACGCCGTCAAAGGATGAGGGATGAGGGCTGAAGGATGAATTTCAGATTCCGAAGTGAATTCAATCGAAAATCCAAAATCTAAAATCCAAAATTGGGAGGCGGAATGGATCTTCGGGGCAGAGTAGCACTTGTTACCGGCGGCGCGACCGGCATCGGCCGGGCGACGGTCCTCGCGCTGGCGCGAGCCGGCGCGGCGGGAATTGCGATTAACTATCGCAGCGCCAAGAAGGAAGCGGAAAAACTGGCGGTCAAGGTAAAGAAAACCGGCGCGCGCGCTCTGTGCGTCGGCGCGGACGTGAAGCGCGACGACGAAGTGCGCCGGATGGTGCGCGAAGTCAAAAATTATTTTCGCCGGCTCGACGTGCTGGTCAACAACGCGGGCGTGACGCATTGGGTGCCGATCGGCGATCTCGATCGCCTGACCGACGAGGTTTGGGACGACATTCTCGACGTCAATCTGAAAGGCGCGTTTCGCTGCTCCCGCGCCGCAGCGCCGCTGCTAAAAAAGACGGGCGGGATGGTCGTTAACGTCGCGTCGATCTCGGGCGTCCTCGCGCCGGCCACGATGTCGTCGCTTCCGTACGCGACGGCGAAAGCCGCGTTGATTCATCTCACGCGCGGCCTCGCCGTCGCGCTCGCGCCTGAGGTCAGAGTGAACGCGGTTGCGCCGGCGTTTACCGATACGCCCTGGATGAAAAAACATTACGGCGCCGATTACGATCAGGTTACGGCGAAGGCGGCTGCGGGCTATCCGCTGAAGCGCATTGCCACGCCCGAGGATGTGGCGGCGGCGATCGTCGGCCTCGTCGCCGGCGGCGACTTCGTCACGGGACAGACGCTGATCGTGGACGGCGGATTGAGTTTGAGCTAACAGGCCAGATATCTTAAGAGAGATCCTTCACTTCGTTCAGGATGACAATCTCTAGAGTGTCATTCTGAGCGCAGCGAAGAATCTCTCCGAAGTGGAAACATCAGTGTATCCATCGACAACGCAAGCGACGCTCAGTAGGATATGTTAACCATGGGCAGAAACGAACTGATCGCCGAAATGCACCGCCACCGCATCGTGGCGGTCGTGCGCTCGAAGAGCGCCAAGGAAGCGATAGAGACGGCCGAAGCGGTCGCGGACGGCGGCGTTAAATTCGTCGAGATTACCTTCAGCGTTCCCGGCGCGGCCGGTGTGATCGAAGCGCTGGCGAAGCGCGGCGATTTGCGTATAGGAGGGGGCACCGTGCTCTCTCCGGATGACGCGCAGCGGGCGATCGCGGCCGGCGCGGAGTTCATCGTCTCGCCGACGCTGGAATTGAATCTCGTCCCGATCTGCCGCGCGGCGGACGTCGCGTGCGTCAGCGGCGCAGCGACGCCGACGGAAATGATTTCGGCCGCGCGCGCGGGCGCGGACCTGGTGAAAATCTTTCCCGCCGACTGCGCCGGCGGGCCGCACTTCGTGCGCCAGATTCTCGCCCCGTTTCCCGATATGCGGCTGATGGTTTCCGGCGGCGTGGATGAAAGTAATGTGAAAGAATACACCGCGCTGGGAGTGACCGGGATATGTCTCGGCAGCGCGATGCTGGCAAACCACTTGGCAAAGGGCGGACGAGAAGGGCTTGCAAAACAAGCGGCAAAGTTCGTCAAGCTCGTCGCAGAAAGTTAGTTTTCAGTTCTTAGCAATTTGAGGAACACATTATGTCCGACATCCAACTGACATTGGCGTGCGAAGACTACGACCGCACGCGCCCTTTGCGCGACGGGTCGGTGAAATCGGAAGGCATCGATCTCAACTACGTGACGCTGCCGGTCGAAGAAATTTTCTGGCGCATGTGCCGTTTCGAAGAGTTCGACGTCGCCGAGCTTTCCATGGGCGCGTTTCTCGTCGCCGCGGCGCAAGGCCGCCGGCCGTTCGTCGCGATCCCGGTTTTTCCTTCGCGCACGTTTCGCCACCGCTGCGTGTTCGTCAACGCGGGCTCGGGCATTCGGAAGCCGGAGGATCTCCGCGACAAACGCGTCGGCGTGCCGGAATATACGATGACGGCCGCCGTCTGGCTCCGCGGACTTTTTCAGCACGAGTACGGCGTCAAGCCCGAAGAAATCCAATGGGTGCAGGGCGGCGAGGAGCAACCGGGGCGCAAGGACCGCGTGGATTTCGACCTGCCGCGCGGCATTCGTTTGGAAGTGATTCAGGACAAGACGCTTAACGACATGATCGAGAGCGGCGCGATCGACGCGCTGATGTCGCCGCGCATGCCGTCCGCGTTTCTCCGCGGCTCGCCGCGCGTCGGCCGCCTGTTTCCCGACTACAAGCGGGCGGAGATGGATTATTTCCGCCGGACGAAAATTTTTCCGATCATGCACGTGATCGTGATCCGCGCCGATGTTTACGCGGAGCATCCGTGGGTCGCGCAGAGTCTTTACAAGGCCTTTTGCGAGGCCAAGGAGATTTGCTTCAGCCAACTCTACGACTCGAACATTCTCCGCATCAGCCTGCCGTGGACCGTCGCGGAATACGAAGAGACGCGCGCGCTGATGAGCGAAGATTATTGGCCGTACGGTTTCGCCCCCAACGAAGGAGTTTTGGAAACGCTGCACGGATATCTGATCGAGCAAGGTTTGATTCAACAGCGACTCGATCTCGGAAGCTTATTCGCCGCGGGAACCCGCGAAGCGTTCAAGATCTGAAACCGATGGCCATGGCCGCAGAGCCGCTTGAGCGCCGCCTTTCGGACAATCGGCAGCATCCTTGGGTCGCCGTCGATGTGGTGGTTTACACGCTGAGCGGTGGCGCACTGCACTGTCTTCTCGTTCAAGTCAAAGACGGTTCATTCGCCGGGAAATGGGCCTTTCCCGGCGGTCTTGTCGGCGCCGACGAATCGCTCGACGAGGCGGCGGCGCGCGAAATCGTCGAGCGCGCCGGAGTGCGGCACAGCTACATCGAGCAGCTCTACACCTTCGGCAAGCCGGAGAGAGATCCGGCGCTCAGAGTCGTCTCCGCTTCGTATCTTGCGCTGGCGCCCGATCCGGACGTCACTCTCAACCCGGCGCCGCGTTATGCCGACATCAAATGGTTTCCGGCCGACCGTCTTCCTTCCCTCGCCTACGATCACGATCAGGTCGGTCGCCTCGCGCTGCAGCGCCTGGGCTCGAAGCTTCAGTACACGAACATCGTTTACAGTCTTTTGCCGAAAGAATTTACGCTCGGCGAGCTGCAGGAAATTTACGAGACGATTTTGCACCGGCGATTGGATCGCCGCAACTTTCGGAAAAAAATTCTCGCCCTGGGCCCGCTTAAAAAATTTTCGAAGCAGCGCCGCGGCACCCGCCGCCCCACCGCGCTCTACGCGTTTCGGCAGAGACGGCCGATGGTGATTGAGATGGTGTAGGAGGCATGTTAGCTAAGGTCATCGTCACGAAAGAGAAGCTCCGTTCTCTTCATGGACAGCCGCGACGCGTTCAAGCCTGCGCGTAAGCAAGGAACCCGACTAAGGAGGCGGAGTCGACACAATGGGCCGCGTCAAATCCGCGCGCCAGAGATTGCGGGGCAAAAGGATGGCGCGGCACGGCGAAGTCGCCGCTGCCGTCGCCGTTGCGTCGTCACCGCCCGCCTCCTGGCTCATTCCTCTGATCGTTGTCTTGGTAACCACCGCGGCGTTCCTTCCTGCGCTGCAGAACGGCTTCGTGAATTGGGACGACTATGAGAATTATGTTACCAATCCCTACTATCGCGGTCTGGGTTGGATTCAGCTCCGCTGGATGTTCACGACTTTTTTCTTCGGTCATTACCAGCCTCTGAGCTGGATGACCTTGGCTCTCGATTATCTTTTGTGGGGGTTAAACCCTTTCGGCTTTCATCTGACAAATCTGATCTTGCACGCGATCAACGCCCTGCTTTTTTACTTTGTCGCCGTGCGTCTGCTGTCTTTGTCGAATCCCGCTCCGCCCGCGCCCGCCATAAGAATCGCCGCCGGATGCTCGGCGCTTTTTTTTGCTATTCACCCTTTGAGAGTCGAATCGGTCGCATGGGCGAGCGAGCGGCGCGATGTCCAAGCCGGCCTGTTCTTTTTTTTGACTCTCCTCTGTTACCTCAAGGCGGTTACAGGAGCAAAGAGGAATTCGTCCCGATGGCTGGGTCTGGCCCTGGTTGTTTATACTCTCTCTCTGTTATCGAAGGCGGTGGGTATGACTTTGCCCGTTGTCCTCTTGTTGTTGGACTTCTATCCTCTGACGAGGTTGAGCGGTGGACCCGGGAAATGGTTCGCTCCGGAATACCGCAGGATATGGTGGGAGAAATTTCCCTTTTTTATTCTCGGCGTCGCGGCCGGAGTTATCGCCGTGGCGGCGCAACGGGACTTTGGCGCGTTGAAGTCTTTCGAACAGTGGAGTGCCGCAGCCCGCCTAGCCCAGGCATTGTTCGGCCTCGTCTTTTATCTGTGGAAGACTTTGATTCCTTTCAATTTATCTCCGCTTTACGAGTTGCCGCAAGATTTCCACCCATGGAATTTAACCATATTACTAAGCGCAGCGATCGTCGCTGCGTTGAGCGTCGCCCTGTTGGCCGCCCGCGACGTTTGGCCCGCCGCGCTGGCGAGCTGGATCTTCTACATCTTGCTCCTGGCGCCGGTTTTAGGTGTTGCACAGAGCGGCGCGCAGTTCGTCGCCGATCGCTACAGTTACCTCGCATGCCTCGGTTGGGCGATCCTCGCTGGAGCGGCCCTGCTCCGCTGTCGCCACGCCTGGATCGACGGCAAGATTGGGAAGCGTTCTTACCTTTTGACCATCGGGACAGCAGCTTTGATTCTCATCGCTCTGGGAGTCCTGACTTGGAGGCACGCGCGCGTTTGGCACGACTCGGAAAAACTCTGGCGACACGTTCTTTCGGTTGTGCCCGAATCCAGTTTCGCGCACAGCAACCTGGGCACCGTTTTGTTGGAGCACAACGAGTTCGAGGAGGCGTTGGCCCATGCCCGCGAAGCCGCTCGGCTCAGACCTGACGCGAACGCCCACTAAAATCTGGGAGTCGCGTTGGCTGCGATCGGCAGCGCCGACGAAGCGATGGAACATTACCGCGACGCTTTGCGGATCGACCCGCGCCGCGCCGATACGCACTTCAATCTGGCCGCTGTTCTGTTTTCAGTCGGTAAGTTGGACGAAGCGATAGAACATTACCGCGAGGCTTTGCGGATCGACCCCGACTATGTCGAAGCGCATTATAATCTGGGCGGGGCATTGATCGCCGCCGGAAAGTTGGATGAGGCGATGGAACAGTATAGCGACGCCCTGCGGATCGACCCGGATTTCGTGCCGGCGCACAATAATCTCGGCAATATTCTATTGCAGCGCGGTCGATTGGATGACGCGATCGTTCATTTCCAAGCAGCTCTGCGGATCAACCCGGATTTTGTGGAAGCGCGCCACAATCTCGAGGTTACGCTGGCCAGACGAGGTCGGTGATTTTTGGGCGGCTCACAAACAAGGGGGCGCTTGTCTCCTTCGGTAAGACCTCATAATGCTGTACAGTCAATCCTCCGATTGTAAAGAACAACGGCGATCTAGCCTCCCCACCCACCGAACCCGCCCTGCGGGCGCAGCACGACGATCTCCGTCTGCTTCGGCAGCGCGGCCTTGCTCACAACCAGCGTGTCGCTCTCCGGCCGGCGCGTCGGCAGGCCCTCGACAAAGGCATTTAAGATGTACGCGCTGTCGCGGTAGTGCATGGGGATCGCGATCTTGGGCTTGATCTGCGCCAGCACTTCGCGCGCGGTGTCGGCCGGCATCGTGAAGACGCCGCCGATCGGAATCAGCGCGACGTCCACGCGCCCCATCTGTTTTAATTGCTCGGGCGTCAACGTGTGGCTCAAGTCGCCCAGGTGCGCGATACAGAGCGCGCCCAGGTCGAACATGAACGCGGCGCCTTTCAGCGCGTTGCCGAAGGCCTGTTGGTAGATCGGCAGATTGTAGATGAAAACGTCGCGCACGTTGAGGCTCACCCGGTTCCATTCGGCGCCGAAGTGCGAGAGGCCGCGCAGCACAATCGGATTCCCCTGCGCCAGCTCGACGTAGTTGTGATTGGGATGCTCGCGCCCGACGGTCACGACGTGCGGCCAGACGTTCGGCGTCGGATACATGCCCGGCGCGAGCGGGTCGGTGACAATCTTGGTTCCCTTGCTCGTCGTGATTTGAAAAAAATTGTGGCCGAAGTATTGAATGACGGCGTCGGGTTCGGCGGCGTACGCGAGGGTCGGGCCGCGGCGCGTGAGGTCCAGGTCGCGGCACGACGCGCGCGCGCCGGAAACCAGCGTCAAGCAAATCAATAACGCCAGCGCCAGGCTTTTCATGGCCCGTGTCCGATCGACAGGTTCCTCGGCTTCAGCTCCGACGCTTTGAAAAAATCGGCGACGTACTCCGTCGCCGGGCGGCGCATGAGATTCTCCGCCGTGTCCACCTGCTCGAAGCGGCCGGCGCGCATGACCGCGATGCGGTCGGCCAGAGCCAGCGCGTCGGCAAGGTTGTGCGTCACGTAAAGCGTTGTGAGTCGATTCTCGCGATGGAATTTGACAATCTCACCGCGCATTTTGAGCCGGTTCGGCGGATCGACGTTGCTGAGCGGTTCGTCCATCAGCATGATGCGCGGCGAAGTCGTCATGGCGCGGCCGAGCGCCACGCGCTGCTGCTCGCCGCCGGAAAGCTCCTGCGGCTTGCGCGCGAAAAAGCGCTCGTCGATGCCGAGCCTTTGCGTCATCGGGCGGATGAACTCGCGGATTTTATCGTTCGACCATCGGCGGATTTTGAGCGGGAAGGTGAGATTGGCGTAGCGGCGCTCGTCGAAAACTCGCATGTGCGGCCAGAGGGCGAAATTCTGAAAAATCATCTGCACGTTCCGCTTGCCCGGAGGAACGTCGTTGACCGAAACGCCGCCGATAAAAATCGTTCCCTCGTCGGGCCGCTCCAGGCCGGCGATGAGCCTTAAGAGCGTTGTCTTGCCCGAGCCGCTTTCGCCCACGATCGCCAGCAGCTCGCCGTCCTGGACGGCGAGGTTGGCTTCATCGACCGCCGCCACCGGGCCGAACCGCTTCGTCACGCCGCAGAGCGCGAGGAAAAGCATCGGGCCAATCGTAGTGGATGGCCGCGGGAAAGACAATCTCGACGCCGTGCGCCGAATCTCAAGTCTCATGCGGCTATTTGAAATATGAGATTTGCTCTTCCGCGCGCAGCGTGGATTGCCTTGACTCCCGCTCCCGGCCGGGATAGTTTTCGAGCGTGCCGCACATCGGTTCCGGAGGCTCTCGAATGAAAAACGTCGCGCGCGCCGCCGTGCTGGTCTTTATCGCCGGATTTTTTTCCACTTTCGCCGCCGCCCAGACGACGCTGAACGTCGGCTATTCCTCCACCAGCGGCAACTACGCCGCGCTCTGGGTCGCCAAGGACGCCGGCATTTTCGAGCGCGAAGAAATCAAAGTCGAGCCGATCTTTATCCCGAGCGGCACCCTGCTCACGCAGGCGCTGCTCAGCGGCGACGTGCACATCGGCTTTCCCAACGGCGGGCAGGTAATCGCCGCCATCGCCAAAGGCGCCGACTTGACAATCATCGGCGTCGCCGTCGGCAAGATGATTTTTTCGATCATGACCTCGGCCAAAATTCGCGCCGTCGGCGATCTGAAAGGAAAAAAAATCGGCGTGACCCGGTTCGGCAGCGCGACCGACGTTTCCTTGCACATCGCCTTGAAAAAGATCGGGCTCAATCCGGATAAGGAAGTCGTCGTTCTTCAGATGGGAAGCATCCCCAATATCATGGCGGGCATGCAGCAGGGCTCGCTCGATGCCGGCGTGCTTTCTCCCCCGACCCACTGGCAGGCGGAGAAGTTGGGCTTCAAAGAGCTCGTCAGCATCACCGATCTCAATATCGCCTACCCCAACCCGTCAATCTCCGTCGGCAAGAGAACCCTGAAGGATAAAGAGGATGCGGTGCGGAAATTTATGCGCGGATACTTGCGCGGCCTCGACCGCGTGAAGGCGGACAAGCCGTTTACAAAGAAGGTGCTGGCGAAGTACACGTTGATTCGCGACGACGAGATCATCGACAAAGTTTACGAGCTTTACGCCCACAAAGTGCTCGAACCCGGCGGGCGCATCACACAGGAGGCGCTCCGCGGCGCGGTCGAGGAACAATCGCTCGCAAATCCCAAGATCCGCGACATGCCTCTGACCGCTTTTTACGACGACAGATTCGTGCGCTGAACCGTAAGAATACCAACTCTTAGGGGCGGTTCGCGAGTTGTCCGAGCGATCGTATTCTAACCGAGAGGTCTTTATGGCTCGAGTTTTGCCACCCGAAGAATTAATCGACGATTTGGAGGCGACGCTCAGCGGGCGCTATCCGCGCCCGCATCCCGTGCGGCAGCTTCTTCTCACCGGCCGACTGACCAAAGAGCAACTGCAAGGATGGGCGAGAAACCTGTTCCATGAGTTCCGCAATATCCACCGCTTCTTCGGCGTTCGCTACCAGAAGTGCCCGGTGCCGGAGCTGCGCCGCGCGCTGATCGAAAACATGATCGAAGAAGAAGGTGAAGACATGATCGGCCGCAAGCATCCGAGCCACGCCGAGCTTTGGGTGCGCTTCGGCGAAGGTCTCGGCATTCCGCGCGAGGACATGCTCGGCTACGAGCCCCTGCCGGGCATTCGCGCCGGGCTGGAAATGTACGTGCAGCTCGTCCAGCAGAGCCATTGGGCGGTGGCGATCGGCACGGGGCTCGTCTTCGAAGGCGGCGGGCCGAAGAGAATGAAGGAAGAGCGCGAGGCGCTGGAGCGGCATTATCCGTGGATTCCAAAGCCGGCGCTCGATTTTTTTCGCGTGCACGAATACCACGACGAAGGCCACGGCAACTTCTGCGTCGAGGTGATTCGAGGCCACTGTATGCAAGATCATCTGCAAGAAGAGATGCGCGCCGCGGTGAAAACCCGGGCCGACATCATGTGGCTGCAGAACGAATCGATTTACCAGGCGTTCGTGCGGCCGAGTCTCGCGCCGGAGACGGTGCGCGAAATCGAAGGCCGGCTGGAGTAAGCCGCGAAGAGAGTTATGGCTGAAAATCCCATCGATCTGAGAAGCGACACGGTCACCAAGCCGTCGGCTGAGATGCGCCGGGCGATGGCCGCGGCGGAAGTCGGCGACGACGTCTTCATGGAAGACCCGACGGTGAATCGCCTGCAGGCGCGCGCCGCGGAGGTCTTCGGCCGCGAGACGGCGCTTTTCGTTCCTTCGGGCAGCATGGGAAATCTTGTCTGTCTCATCGCGCATGCGCGCCCGGGACAAGAAGTCATCTGCGAAGAGAACGCGCACATCTACACCAACGAGATGGCGTCAATGGCCGGCGTCGCCGGACTCTTGCCGCGCCTCATTCCGACCGATGACGGCATCCTCGCGTGGGAAGAGATCGGCCGGATGATTCGCCCGAAAATGTACGCCCGCGCCCAGACCGGCCTCGTCTGCCTGGAGAATACGCACAACCTCGCCGGCGGTACGGTCTATCCGACGCGGGTCGCCCACGAGATTTGCGACCGCGCGCATGAAGCCGGACTTCCGGTTCACCTCGACGGCTCGCGCATTTTCAACGCCGCGGTTTTTCTCGGTGAGGACGTCGGCGAGATGACGAAAAAATTCGACTCGATTCAGTTCTGTCTGAGCAAGGGATTGGGAGCGCCGGTTGGATCGATGATCGTCGGATCGAAAACGTTCATCGACCGGTGCCGCAGCATCCGCAAAATGTTGGGCGGCGGTATGCGCCAGGCCGGAGTGCTGGCAGCGGCGGGCTTGATCGCGCTCGAATCGGGGCCGAAGCGACTATCCATCGATCATGAAAACGCCAAGTTCCTCGCCCAGGAACTCGCGCGTCTGCCCGGCCTGCGCTTGAATCCGGCCCGCGTGCAGACAAATATCGTGATTTACGACGTGCGCGAGACCGGACTCTCCTCGGCAGAGTTTCTAGCTCAATTGGCCCAGCGTGGAGTCTTGGGAGTGCCGGTGGATCAAGAAAAGGTGCGCATGGTTACGCACCCCGACGTAAATCGGAATGATGTCGAAAAGGCCGGGGCCGCGATCCGGCAATTTGTTAAGGGACTGCCTTCCCGTCGAGCGTCCGAGCCGAAGCGCCGCGCGTGACGACCCCGTCAGCTATCCACAAATAATCCGGCCCTTAGTCGGCCCCTGCGGACAAACATGGCTCTTCGGCGACACTTTGCCGCCGGCCGCGGGTGTATCGGTATTCGGCTCGAGATACTTCCTTCTGGCGTCCTTTAGCGTCGTCGTGCCGCGACCCCAGAAAAAGTCTATTCCCGAACTCACCTTGTACCGCGATTTGCTGTCATAGGTGCCGCGGACCAGGTTCACCGACACTCCCTGCACCGGTAAAAACGATATGCCGGCAACGCCGCCG
>JBGPTS010000040.1:0-23812 GCA_041490745.1 Binatia bacterium
GATCAATGCCGAGATGTGCGACGAGCCGCCGAAGCGCGCCGTGCCGAGCTTCTTGCCTTTGAGATCGGACGCCTGCTTGATCGTCGGCTGCGTGACCAGCGTAAACGGCGAGGTGTTGCTGAGGCCCAAAAACATGACGACCTTCTCGCCCCCAGCGACTAAACTAACCAGCGCCGCCGGCGCGCCCGCCGCAACTTGAATCTCCCCGGCGGCCAGCATCTGCGCGACGAGCGAGCCGCCGCCGACAAAAATCAACTGGACGTCGAGACCGTATTTGTCGAAA
This sequence comes from Binatia bacterium, assembly GCA_041490745.1. GTDB lineage: Bacteria > Desulfobacterota > Binatia > UBA9968 > UBA9968 > JAJPJQ01. Next base: position 284 of record JBGPTS010000040.1, read on the forward strand.
ATCTTTTTGTCCTTCGCGACCCACAGCGGCGTATTGTGCGGCGTCGCCGTCGAGACGGCGACTCTCACCTGTTGCTTCGCGGTCTGGGCCTGCGCGGGCAACGACGCCGCTAGCAACGAACAAAACGTGAGAACAGCGATCGAGCTACGTCGCAGCATTTTGTCGCCTCCTTTGTCGTTCAAAGTTTCTCCGACCGAATGAACCCCCTGATGTATGCCGCCCTTTACCCTTCATCCCTCATCCCTCATTTTTTCTTCCTCCACCTTGGCAGGATCTTCCGGTTGGGAATGCCGTCGCCGAGCAGCGTCCTGCCGCCGAGCGGAAAATTTTTCGGCGGTACGGCGCCGAGAATCATAAAAATCACGGCGCGATTCGAATCGTTGCCGATGGCGCGATAAACCCGCGGGCCGACGCGCACAATCGTCCCCTGCGGCATCGCATGGCGCCGGCCGTCGAGTATGATGCTGCCCGTTCCTTTGAGAGCGATGAATACCTCTTCCTGAACCCGATGGCGGTGCACGTAAGTCGCGCCCTGGCCCGGCTTGTAGCGGACGAAGCTGAAGCCGACGCCCGTGCAGCCCATCGGCCGCGACAGGAACTCCTTCTCTTTGACTTTGCTCAAGGGAAAATAAAGTTTCGCGTACTTCGCTTTTGCCATTGACGTTGCCCCCCAAGACAGAAGAAAATAGCGCCTTACAGGGGTCTAACGCAACCGCGAAGTCGCGCATGCCTAAGCTCAAATCCAACGATACATTGCTCGCGCGCATCGTGCCCTTCGGCCTGGGGCAGGTGAAGCCGCACCATTTCCGCGAGATGGCGGCGGTCGTATGGGAAAACAAGACGGAGTTGCCGTACGCGTGGAATATCCTGCGCCACGGCGTCTGCGACGGCTGCTCGCTCGGCCCGCGCGGGCTGCGCGACGACGTGATGGACGGCATTCATCTCTGCACGACGCGCTTGAAGTTGCTCCGGTTGAACACAATGGGCGCGCTCAAACCTTCCGCCCTCGCCGACGCCGAGCGGCTCAACCGCTTGAAGCCGGAGAAACTTCGCGCGCTCGGCCGCCTCCCGTTCCCGATGGTCCGGCGCCGAGGAGACAAGGGCTTCGCCCGCGTCTCGTGGGACGAAGCGCTCGACCTCGCCGGCGACGCGATCCGCAGAAGCTCCCCGCCGCGCATGGGATTCTTTGCCACCGCGCGCGGGCTCACCAACGAAGTTTATTACGTCTTTCAAAAGCTCGCGCGCACGCTCGGAACCAACAACGTCGATCTCTGCTCGCGTCTGTGCCATGCGGCGAGCCTGTACGGTTTGAAGGCCACGCTCGGCGTCGGCGCACCGACCTGCTCGCTTTCGGACTTCATCGGCGCCGAATTCATCGCCATCTTCGGTTCCGATATCGCCAACAGCCAGCCGGTCGCGACGAAATATCTCTACTACGCGAAGAAAAAAGGCGGGCGCATCGCCGTCGTCAATCCGATGCGCGAGTACGGACTGGAGCGCTACTGGGTGCCGTCGGTCGCCGGCAGCGCGCTCTTCGGCACCAAGCTTGCCGACGATTTTTTCCAGGTGCGCGTCGGCGGCGACATTGCGTTCATCAACGGCGTCTTGAAGGCGCTCGACGAGATGAACCGGCTGGATCATGAGTTTATCGCCGCGCACACCGACGGCTTCGACGAGCTGAAAGCGGCGCTCAAGCAACAGCCGTGGGAAATGCTGGAGCAGCGCGCCGGCGTTCCCCGCCTGGAGATGGAGCGCTTCGCGCAAGTCTATTCACAGGCGCGGAGTGCCGTCTTAATTTACAGCATGGGCCTCACGCAGCACGAGTTCGGAGTCGAAAACGTCAAGTCGATCGTGAATCTCGCGCTCGCCCGCGGCATGCTCGGCCGGGAGAAATGCGGCATCATGCCGATCCGCGGCTACAGCGGCGTGCAAGGCGGCGGCGAGTGCGGCTGCGAGCCGGACCGGTTTCCCGGCGGCTTCGAGGTCAACGAAGAGAACGCGCGGCGCTTCTCCAACGTGTGGCGCCATCCGGTTCCTGCGGCGCCCGGCCTGAAGGCGCCGGAGATGATCGAGGCCGCGCATCGAGGCGATTTGGATTTTCTCTACTCGGTCGGCGGCAATCTGCTGGAGAGCCTGCCGGACCGGCGCTTCGTCGCCGAGGCGCTGGCGCAGGTTCCGGTGCGCGTGCATCAGGACATCGTGCTCAATCGCACGATGCTGATCGATCCCGAAGAACTGGTCGTCCTCCTTCCCGGCCAGACGCGCTACGAGCAACGCGGCGGCGGCACGACGACAAGCACCGAGCGAAGAATCCGCTTCACGCCGGAGATTCCCGGCCACAGCGTCGGCGACGCGCGGCCCGAATGGGAGATACCGTGCCTCGTCGCGCGCCGCGCGATGACGAACGGCGCGCTGCTTTTTCCCTACAAAGATTCGCAGTCGATTCGCGACGAAATGGGCCGCGCCATGCCGATCTACAAAGGAATCGAGAAGCTCGCCAAAGAGGGCGATTCATTACAGTGGGGCGGGCCGTATCTCTTCAAAGGCGGAAATTTTTCCAATATGCCGGAGGGCCGCGCGCTCTTCAGCGCTCTCGATCCTCCCGCGTCGAAAGCGTCGGACGGCAAATTTATTCTCTCGACCCGCCGCGGCAGACAGCTCAACACCATGATTTACGGCTCGACCGATCGCCTCATGGGAAGCAGTCGGCGCGATGCGTTATTCATTTCGCCGGAAGACGCCGAGCGTCTCGGCCTCGCGGACGACGCGCGTGTGATCGTGCGCTCGGAGACGGGCGAGATGACCTGCGCCGTTCAACTCGCGCCGGTGAAAACCGGCACGGTGCAAGCCTACTGGCCCGAAGCGAATGTCGTGATCCCGCGCCGAACCGATCCGGTGTCGGGAGAGCCGGATTACAACGCGGAAGTGCGGATCGAGAAATTATCGCCGTGAGAAATTTCTCGCTTCGAACCCAGCCGCCCGTTTTGCAAGCCGGAACGAACCTGATATCTAGGAGACTCCATGTCCGATCTGAACGACCCCCGAGTATTTTTCGCCGCTGAGCGGACGCTGCTCGCCTGGACGCGCACCAGCCTGGCGCTGATGGCGTTTGGGTTCGTCATCGAGCGGTTTGGTTTGTTTGTCCATGTCTTGATGCCGATACCGGGACGAACGTTGCAGAGAGACGCATCGTTCTGGGTCGGCGTCGCGTTTATTGTGCTTGGAGCGGTTGTGGCGGTTTTGTCAGCAGTCCAATACCGGCACGTTCTCAAGACGCTGAAGCCGGTGGAAATCCCCGAAGGTTATTGGGTGAACCTCGGCATGTTTACCAATCTGATTCTGGCCGGCTTCGGCGTTGCGATCAGCATCTACTTTTTTTCCGGCCTGCGGTGAGATTCTCCGGACTTCCCGACCTCACCGCATCTGCACGACCACGTCCACCAGCGCGGGCTTTCCCGACTTCACGACTTTGATCGCATCGCGGAGCGCTTTGGCTAAATCCTTCGGCTCGGTGATCGGGCCCGTGCCCCAGACGCCGTAGGATTTCGCGTTGGCCGCAAAATCGACCTCGGGGTCTTCGATGCGGATGCCGACCGTTTTGTTTTCCACCGGCCGGTGGCGCGCGATGGCGACGCGCTCCTGGTGTTCTTCGTCGTTGAAGTAAGAGCGGTTGCTACAGACCACGACCAGGAGCGGAATCTGGTGGTGCACGGCGGTCCAAAGAGCGCTGATGGTGAACAACAAGCAGCCGTCGGGCTGGATATCGACGCAGAATTTCCCCGAGCCTTTGTGCGCCAGCGCCGCGCCCAACGACGCCGGCAGGCCGTAGCCCAAACCGCCGCCTTTGTACTTGCCGAGAATCTGGTTGAACTTGCTCGCGGGCATGTAAAGATTTTCCTTTCCCTGCGAGCTGCCGTTGGTCAACACCCAGTCTTCACCGTTCAAGGCGTCGGCCAGCTCCGCGTAGAGTCGCGTCATCGCGATCGGCTTCTCGTCCCACTTCGATTTCAATTCTTTTTCGAGCGCCGCCTTCTTCGCTTCGTGAATCCTGCCCCAATCGGCGCGCCGCTTGTCGATCTCGCCTTGGAGTGCGGAGAGCTTCTTCTCAGCCTTCAAACGCCGCACCAATTCGGGCAGAAAAACCGCCGTATCCGCCATGATCATGAGATCGGCTTCCCGGAGCTTGTTGAAGTCCGTCGCCCAGGCGCGCACCAGCAGATCGTCGAGCGCGACGTTGATGATCTTCGTGTTGGCCGGCATCAACGGAGTCGGCCGCCGGTTTCCTCCCTCCTGCGCTCTTTTGGTCGTAGCGCCTTCGAGATCGGGAACGTCGAGCGCCAGGATGAGATCCGCCTGCGGAATCACCTTGTCGGCTTGTCCGGTAAGATTCAGCGGGTGTTGCACGGGAAAATTGAGCCGGCCAAATTGATCGAGCACGGGCGCGGCGAGCAATTCGGCCAACTCGCCCAGCGCTTTGAAGCCCGCCTCTTTCCTGCCGACCCAGTCGGCAAGAATCACCGGCCGTTTCGCCGCGAGCAGGAATTGGATCGTCTTCGCGAATCCTTCCTCCGGCGCCTGCAGCGGCAACGGCGCGGGATAGCGATCGAGCGAGACGGCGGGGACGGAGCCGTCGAGCCTTTTCTCCTGTACGTCGCCGTCGTAGCAAATGTAAACCGGTCCCTGCGGGTCGGTCGTGGCCAAACGGTAGGCGCGAATAAATGAATCCGGCACCGCCTCGACGCTCGCCGGCTGGTCGTCCCATTTGCAGAAGTCCCGAACCAAATTGCCTTGCACGTTCGCCGTGTGAACCCAGTCGATCCATGGCCGGCGGTTGGCCGTATCCATCGGGCCGGTGCCGCCGAGAACGATCACGGGCAGCCGGTCGGCCCAGGCATTGTATATCGCCATCGAAGCATGCTGCAGGCCGACCACGTTGTGCACCGCCGCGGCCATCGGTCTCCCCTTGGCGCGCGCGTAGCCGTGCGCGAAGGCCACGGCGATCTCCTCATGGTTGCAAAGAATGATTTCGGGCGCGCGGTTGCCGCCGTAGTTGACCAGCGAATCGTGCAGCCCGCGGAACGTGGCTCCCGGATTGATCGCGACGTACTCGATCTCGAAGGCTTTCAGCATGTCGACGATCACGTCGGATCCCCATTCGGCCCGCGGCTTCTCAATAATTTGCGCTGCTTTGCTCATCTCAATGACTCCTTGTATAACCATTGGGCGGTTTTCTTGCAGGAACCATAGTCGAAGAACGGCGCGGTGGCAAGAGCGTATTCGATCTTGCGGCCGCGCCGCATTGACGAATCCGGCGACGCGAAGTAAGTTCGGTTCAGGAGGAAGCCTGCGCCATGCAGAAGAGTAAAATCTACGACGACCTCCTCGCCGCCGTCGAAGCGGACCGCGACGATCTCGTTGCTCTCTGTCTCGCGCTCGGCAACACGCCGAGCCCGCACGGCAAGGAAATAAAAGTCGGCGAAGCGGTGCTCGCATGGCTGGAGCGGAGCGGCATCCGCGGCGCGCTGCAATTTATCACCGACGAGAGCGTCAACGCGGTGGCGAAGATCGCCGGCAGCGGCGACGGAACCAGCTTGATCTTCAACGCGCACATGGACACCGGACCGGAGCTGGGACCGGACGCGACCGAGGCCGACAAAAAAATTGAAACCGCATGGACGGAAGGAGAACTCATCTTCGGCCGAGGAGTCATCAACGACAAGGCGCAGCTCTGCGCTTTCATGATCGCGCTCAGAGCGATCAAGCGCGCGGGGATTCGCCTGCGCGGCGACCTCACGCTCACCGCCGTCGCCTTCGAGACCGGCGGCCCGTCGATCGACCGGCGCCAGGGCGTCAACTATCCCGGCGAGGGCTTCGGCACTAAATGGGTCGTCGATCGCGGCGTCACGGCGGATTACGCGCTCGTCGGCGAGACTTCCGGCTTCGGCATCGTCCGCGCCGAGTGCGGCGCGGTGTGGCTCAAGGTGCGCGTGAAAGGACGGGAAGTTTATACGCCGCGCTTCGAGCGCGGCGCGTCGATTCAGGAAAATCCCAACGCCATCGCCAGGGCGGCGCACGTGATCTTGGCGCTCGAAGAATGGGCCGTCGCGTACCAGCAAAGAGAAAAACTGGAATTCGAAGGCGGAGTGATCGTTCCCAAGGCACAGATCATGAACATTCGCGGCAACGACGAGATCAGTCAGGCCAGCCCCTTCTGCGACATCTATATGGATATTCGTCTGGTCCCCGGCAGAAAGCCCGAAGCCGTCAAGAAGGACGTCGAGCGCGCCGTCGGCAAATTGAATCTCGACTGCGAGATCTCGGCGTTTCAATATTCGCGCGGCCATATCGCGGAGAACGCCGAGACGCTCATCGGCGCGATTTCCGACGCGCACCGCTACGTTTTCGGCAGCGAGCCGCCGCTGCCCCCCTCCGCCGAAGTCAGCATGTGGCGCGACTTGAATGTCTTCAACGAAACCGGTATTCCCGCGGTCTGCTACGGCCCGCCGCGCCAGCGCGATCCGTACAGCGGCGCGGGCAACCGGGCGATGAAAATCGCCGACCTCGTCGCAGCGACCAAGGTTTACGCGCTGACGGCGTTACTGGTTTGCGGCTTAGCAGACCGCTGAAAAAGGCCATCTACGGCGTTGCGCTTGGATCACCTCGCTCGACTTACTAGAAGAGTACGCCTGCGCTCGTCGATCCGGCGCGCGCCTTGTAGCTGGACCTTTTTGATCGGTCTGAATAGGTCATCGACGAATCGTCTGCGCGAACGAACCGCCTCGCGCCGAGGGGGGGCTGTTCCGAAGCAGCGAGACGTCCGACACTGAAGTTTCTCAGATACAAAGCGACTTCAAGCAGACCCTTCGAGACAGAACGGCAGAGACCCATCGGCTCGCGCGAAGGAACAGGCCGCCCTCGGCGTGCATCCAATAATGAGCGTGGCGAAAGTTAATTGCAGTCGCGATTTGCGTATGTTAAGGCACAATCGTTGTCGTAGCTCGTAACGATGGAGGGCGATTTATGCCGATCAAAATCAAACGCACCGGCCATCTGGTGCTGAAGGTGAAGGACCTCGAGCGCTCGAAAAAGTTTTTCACCGAAGTGCTTGGCCTGCCGGTCGTCGGCGAGGCGCCGAACGGCATGCTCTTCTTCAGTCCCGACGTGGAGGCGAATCATCACCTGCTGGCGATCCGCCAGGCGGAACCGGGCGCGCGCATGCCCGAGGCCGACGACGTGGGCATGGAGCACGTCGCCTACGAGCTCGGCTCGTTTGCCGAACTACAGGAGGCGTATCGCATCTTCAAAGCGAACGACGTGAAATTCCGCCACGTCGTCTTTCACGGCATCACCAAGAGCATTTATTTTTACGATCCCGACGGCAACATGCTGGAGGTCTATTGCAACGTGCCGCCGGACGAATATCGCAAGACCGTCAAGAATCCCTACGGGCTTTACGGCGACATCTCGACCGAGCTTGAAGGCAAGACGCCGCAGAGGCCGGGAACGGTGGCGCCGTAACATGGAGCCACTACCCCGCGGCGCTAACTTTCAGCGTTGTAAATTACTCTGGGAAATCGGCCTGCAAATCGCCGGCGATCCCGCCACGCCCTACTACAGCAACCGCGACATGTGCATTTCAGTCGGCGCCGGCTCGGGCGAAAATTTTCGCCCGTGGCTCCGCATGGCGACCGGCGCGCCCCATCTCGCGCACGCCGTCTGCCGCGGCGACCTGGAGATGTCGATGGTCAATCCCTCCGGTTTTCTCACGCAAGCCTATCGCGGCACGGGACTTTTTCCCGAGCCGCTGCCGGTGCGCGTGCTTGCCGTTTATCCATCGTGGGACCGTTTCGTCTATGTCTTCCATCCGCGCACCGGCTTGAATTCGCTGGCGGAGATCAAAACGAAACGTTATCCGCTACGGTTGTCCATCCGCGAGGACCCGCACCATTCGACGCGCGTGCTGGTGGATCAAACGCTTGCCGCGTACGGCTTCACGCTTGCCGATCTGCAATCGTGGGGCGGAAGTTTGCAGCTCAACGGCGGGCCGGGAGATAAAAGACGGCTGGATGCGCTCCACGCCGGAACGATCGACGCGATTTTCGACGAAGGATTAATTCTCTAGTTCGACGAAGCGCTTGCGGCGGGCATGGCGCCCGTGCAACTCGACGAGCCGGCATTCAAAAATTTGCAGGCGATCGGGTGGCGCAGGGTCAAGATTCCCGCGGGCCGCTTTCCGCACTTGAAGTCGGATCATGAGTGCCTCGATTACGGCGGCTGGCCGCTCTACACGCGCGCCTCTTTACCGGACGAGGACGCATACAAAGTCTGCGCCGCGATCGCCGCGCGTGAAAAAGAAATCTACTGGGAAGATTCTTTCACCGGTATCGGCCCGCTGGGCCAGAACACCGAAGCGACGCCACGCGACGTGCCGCTCCATCCCGGCGCGGCGAAATGGTATCGGGAGCACGGCGTTAAAGTTTAAGCAGGCTTCTTTTCGTCTACACGCTTTCGCAGCGCGTCCAGCGTCGGCGGAATCGGACGCAACTCTTCGCCCGCAACTCGAACGGCCGACGGCTGTTTGAGACCGTGTCCGGTGATGTTGCAGACAACCAGCTCGTCGTTCCGAATTGCGCCCCGCGCTCTCAGCTTCTTGGCCGCCGCGACCGAGATCGCGCCCGCCGGCTCGGCAAAGATTCCGGCCAGCCGGGCGAGCAGCGATTGTCCTTCGAGAATCTCTTCCTCGCTGAGCGCCACGGCCGTTCCATTGGATGCGCGAATCGCCGCCAAAGCGCGCCCGCCGAGAGAAGCGGGGTTGCCGACCTGAATGCTTTCTGCCACCGTGGCCTCGGCCCGAACCGGCTGCACGTCGGCGAGATTTTTTTCCCACGCGCGGACGATCGGCGCCGCAGCCGCGCTCTGCGCCGCGGCGAGCCGCGGAGATTTCTCGCTCCAGCCGAGTCCGCGAATCTCTTTGTAACCTTTCCACATGGCGCAAATTCCCGCGCCGCCGGCGGTCGGATGAATCACCCAGTCGGGCAACTCGCCGTCGAGCTGATCGAGCATTTCGTAGGCGTAGGATTTTTTTCCTTCGTTCCGGTACGGATTGCTCGACAGGCAGTCGTACCATCCGAACTCGCGAAGCGCTTCCTTATAGAGTCGCGCAACGTCGCCGTCGAAGCTGCCTTCGACCACCGCGACGGTTGCGCCGTACGCGGCGGCCTGGAGAACTTTCGAAGCGGAAGTTCCCTCCGGCACCATGACGACGCTTTTTAATCCGGCGGCCGCGGCATAGGCGGCGACCGAGGCGGCGGCGTTCCCCGTAGAAATCACCGCCGCGGTCGAGAAGCCGAGCTCGCGCGCTCTCGATATGCCGACCGCATTGCTGCGGTCTTTCAGAGAGCCGGTCGGCAGGAGCGTATCGTTTTTGAGAACCAGCCGTGGAAGCTGCAGTGAGTCCGCGAGCCTGGGAGATTGAACCAGCGGCGTGTAGCCTTCGCCTAAAGAGACGATATTCGAGCGCTCTTCAAGCGGAAAAAATTCGAACCAGCGCCAGATGGTGCGGTCTTTTCTGTTGCGAATCTCCGAAAGATCGACGCTGTCGATCTCAACAACGGCTTCCAGGACCGCGCCGCAAGCGGAACAGTGAAACGTCTTCCACGAGGGAGATTCCCAGCCGGACTGGGGACATTTGGGACACCGAAGCGCCTTGATCTTTCCCACCGGACCTTACCACGCCGCCTTCCCCATCGCCCAGCGATCCAGGCTGGCGAGATATTCGCGGAAGAGCACCATGCGCATGGCCACGGCGCGCCGCGCCTTTTCCTGCCGCTCGGCGGTCGTGGCGTAGCGCTTGAGAAATTCTTGCGGCACGCTGCCGTGCCCTTCTTCATCCTCGGTGATGCGCCGGTACGGCTGCTTGATCCACTCCGGCACCGACGGCGACTTCAGGCACAGTTGAATCAAATAATTCGCGACGGTCTCTCCCGCGAGAGAAAAACCGGCGATGCGCTCGCAGGTCTCGCCAAGCCCTTCGATGGCGTTGAACATGGCGAGCTGCGCCGGCAGAGGTTTGTAGTCGAACGGATCGTGGTCGAGATCCTGAATTTTTTTCGTCAGCAGCTGCGCGTGCGTCATCTCTTCATGCGCCGACTCGGCCATTGTCGCTTTGACGTCGAGCTCCGGCGTCGTCTTGAGCCACGTGCCGAACAGATCCGCCGCCCGGTGCTCGTTGTACAGGCGGCTCTTCATGACGCGAATGCGCTCTTCGTCCGTCTTGAGAGGGATGTAGCTGTATGCCGGCGGAGAATCGTCCAGCGCGCGGCAGAAGGCATGGATCGGCGCCAGCAATTCTTGGACGAAATCTTCGCTGTTCATGATCTCTCTCCGTTTATATTTATTTCATCCCTCATCCTTCATCCCTCACCCCTTAGAAGTTCTCCGTTCCAACTCGCCTAGCGACTTATCCAGCTCGCCTTCGAGATCGCCGACGTCGAAGCCGACGGCGCGCGCGCCGTCGAGAATCGCCAGGCATATCATGACGAGGTCGAGACATTCCTTCGGCGGCGCGTCGTCGCGATGCTCGTAAAGATAGTGGTCGACGCGCTGCTTGAGCGTCTGAAAATCCCCGAGACAGACGACCGGCGGCAGGTCGTCCAGCGGCCCAGTATTGATCGTAGCCGGCTCGAACGCGACGCCGCCCGGATCGACCAGCGCGATCTGCCGGCCGTCCTCGAACATGAGGACAAGATATCCCTCCTTGGTTTCCGGGTGAAGTTTTTCCTCGAACGCCTTCAGATCGCGCCAGGGAATCTGAACGGTTTTTCCCGAAGCCACGTCCAGCAGCGTGGAGTTTTCCTCGTCGTACAGCGCGGCGCGGCGATGGCGTTCGATCCACTGTCGCACCTTGGCCTTGGCCTGCTCGACGGGAGTTGTCACGCTTCAACTTTCGCCGCGGATACCGCTCCTACTCCGGGTACATTATCAAATTGCATCTATCTCGACGAGCGATCGATATGCAGAGGGAGATTCTTGCCGCGGAGACTCGTGCGTGGAACTTCTCTCCTTATTCTCAGGGTTCCCGCATCCCGCCACACCTTCATCCGAAATTGATTTTCCCACTGCCCCCGCCCGAGTTCTTCTTCGAGGCGGCTCAAAATCCGCCTTTCGTTCAGATTCGGCACGTCGGGATGGACCCGCAAGCTGAGGCGCGTTTGCCCGTTGCTGTCTTCTTCTTCGACGAGCTGATAGTCTCCGGGGCCGCCGCCAAATTCCGCAGGCAGGATGGTTTCAAAAAGCTCGAAGAGGTCGCCGTAGAAATAATTCATTCCTTCGCTGGTGAATTTTTCAAAGCTCCGGATGCGGTGAAGGTGCAGCGTCAAGCCGGCCTCTTCCAGAGCGCAGCCGCATCTTCTCTCCGACATGACGGCGTAATCCCCGCTCGCCACGTTGAGCAGGAGTCTGGGGGCCGCAGGATGTAAGGTGGTAAGAAGGAGTGGATGGATGAGCTCGGCGCCGCAGGCAATGGGATCGGGATGAGAGATCATCGCAAAAATATCCTGATTGATGTGGACCTCGTCTCGTTCGAGCGGGTTGGGACAGCCGTATCCGACGGACATGGCTCCTCCATAGGAATACCGGGAAGTGGCGGTGGCGCCCGTTCTTTTGATCGCGTCCTCCTTGGCCTCGGTGAACGGCTCTCCTCCGACATAAAACTTGGCGCCTTCCAGAGACGCTCCCAGCTCCGTCGCCGCGCGGCAGATTCTCGCCGCGTGGTTTGGCAGAGTGGTGATGAAGCAAGTTTTATTGAGTCGTTTTTGCTCCACGATCCAGTCGATAATTCGGCGAATCTCCGGGCCTCCGATAAATTCAGGCCTTGGAAAACCGGGGCCGAAACATTTTCCCGCCAATACGATCTCGTGGGTGATCAAGTAATGATAGAGGCCCGATAGCCGGGACTTCGACGGAATCTTGCGGACGAACCAACGATCGGCCGCCATCCCTATCTTGGCGTTGATCAGTAGGTTATTGACCGCCCCCATCCCCGGAAGAATCGAGTCGTAAACCGCGTGCGAACTGGAGAGTAGATCGTGGGCGCGGAAAAATAGCGACCTCGCACAGACCGTGGCGGCAAACCAATCGAGCGACATCGTGGAGCTTACCGGCCGGTTGCTGGTTCCGCTGCTTTGGCCGACGAATCCAGCCGGCGCGCCCGGACGGTCGAAATCCGCCGGAAACACCCGGAACGACTGTCCACGCCGCGCCACCTCTTTTTTCCCCTTGAACTCATCCGAGCTGAGATAGACGCCTTCCCGGGCCAGCCTCGCCAACGTCTGCTCCAGTCCATGACGCCGGACATCGACCTGAAGATCGGAAAACTCACAGCCGGCGATTTTAAGGAGTCTGAAATAAGGACTGCTTGGACGCTCGTACGCCTGAGACCGGATCAGCGCGAGGAACCTTGCTTCTCGGGTAGCTAGGTTCCTCTTAACTTGCTCCTCTGCCTGCTGCAAAGTTATCGGCGCTCGAAAATAGTCGCGCAAAGCGGGAAAAAGAGCGTAGGCGCCCTTAAGTCGCTCGTAGGAAACTTTACCTCCGTGATAAAGGCGCTCTAAATTCAAAACTTACAACTCAAAATTATTTTTGTAGTCGCTCCCAGAGAATTTCCGCCAAGTGCTTCGCCGTGCGCCCCGCAACGTGCTCGATCTGCTGTCGCACTTTCGCTTTGGCCTGGTCGATGGCTTCGAGCATCGGCCGATTCTAGCATCTCCGGCCAAGATTGACATAGCGCAACTACATCGGATATTTCTCGTCTTCGAAGATTGTTGGTCCGGGTAGCGGGAGATTCCCCATGGAGATGATACCGGCGGAACGGTTATTTCAGATGATCACCGGTTTCGCCGTTTCGCGGGCGATCTATGTTGCGGCGCGGCTCGGCATCGCTGACTTGCTGAAAGATGGTCCGAAGGGGAGTGACGAGCTGGCGCAGGCCGTCGGCGCGGATCGCCACGCGCTGCCGCGGCTGTTGCGCTTTCTGGCGAGCCAAGGCGTTTTTGTCGAAGGCGACGACGGCCGTTTCGCGTTGACCCCGCTGGCGCAATGCCTGCAAGCGGATGCGCCCGGCTCGATGCGTACCCGCACGCTTTTCTGGGGCCAGGAATCGGTCTGGCGGCCCTGGGGCGAGCTGCTCTACAGCGTAAGGACCGGCTTGCCCGCCTTTAACCATATCTACGGTGTCGGGCCCTTCGATTATCTGGCGCAGAATCCCGAAGCCGCTGAGATCTTCCACGAAACCCTGAGGGTGCAAGCCCAGTGGGAATCGGCCGCCGTTGTCGCCGCCTATGATTTTTCAGGGATGAGCAACATCGTTGACATCGGTTGCGGCGACGGATGGTTCGTTGCCGCGGTTTTGAACGCGCATCCCCGCATGCGCGGCATCCTGTTCGACGAGCCTCATGTCATCGAGAAAGCCAAGGCTCGTATCGCGGCGGAGAAAGTCGGCGACCGTTGTGAGCTGATCACGGGCAATTTCTTCGAATCGGCGCCTGACGGCGGCGACATCTATGTTTTAAAGCATATTGTTCACGACTGGGACGATGATCACGCAATCGCGATTCTCAAAAACTGCCGCAATCACATGACCCACGGCGGCAAAATTCTGATTATCGAGTGTGTCGTGCGTTCCGGCAATGAACCGGATCTTGCAAAGTTCCTCGACCTCTACATGTTGGTGAGGCACCCCGGCCGCGAGCGCACCGAGGGCGAGTATCGAGATCTCCTGACGGCCGCGGGATTCAATCCGACAAGAGTCGTGCGGACCCGGTCCCAGGTGAGCGTCATCGAGGGCGTGCCTGCATGAGTGTCTCGTTACCGACCCATTCCTTCAGCGAGTTCAAGAAAGACGAGATCGAGCGATCCATCCCCGACCGCTTCGAGCGGCAAGTCGCGAAGTATCCTCACCGGCTTGCCGTCAAGACCGGAAACCATGCGCTCACCTATGACGCTCTTAATCGAGCCGCCAATCGTCTGGCCAGAGCCGTCCTGGAACAGCGCGGCGAAGGCGAGGAGCCGGTCGCGCTGCTGTTCGACCAGGGCGCCGCGGCGATCACGGCGATCCTCGCTGCTTTGAAGGCCGGAAAAATCTACGTGCCGCTGGACCCGACGTCTCCACGGGCGAAGATTTCCTCCGTGCTGCAAGATTCCCAGGCGGGGCTGGTTGTGAGTGACGGAAAAAATCTTCGCTTGGCCGGGGAGCTGATCGAAAATGTGATCAACATCGACCGACTCGATTCGAATCTGAGCGATGGAAACCCGAGCTTATCTCTTCCACCGGATACACTCGCCTATATTCTCTACACCTCCGGCTCGACCGGTGAGCCGAAAGGAGTCGTGCACAACCACCGCAACGTGCTGCATTTCATCCGGAACTATACGAACGACCTCGGCGTCGGCGCGGACGACCGCCAGTCGTTGCTCTTTTCCTACACCGTCGCCGGCTCGGTGAAGAATATCTTCGGCGCGTTGCTCAACGGCGCGACGCTCTTGCCCTTCAATCTTAAAGAGGAAGGACCGGCGCGTCTATCCGCCTGGCTTACCGAGGAAGCGGTTACCCTGTGCCAGATGGTGCCGACGGTCTTCCGCCATTTTGTTTCCGACCTGGCGGGCACGGAGATGTTTCCTGCGCTGCGCGTCCTTTACCTGACGGGCGAGCCGCTCCTGAAGCGCGATGTCGAGATGTACCGGGCCCATTTTCCCGCGAGTTGCCTCCTGGTCAATGCTCTGGCCTCTACGGAGCTGAATACTGTCCGGCAATACTTCATCGACAAAGGAACCGAGATCTCCGGCAGCGTGGCGCCGGTCGGATACGCAGTCGAGGACACGGAGATTTTGTTGTTGGACGAAACCGGCGCGGCAGTCGGCCCCGGTCTCGTCGGGGAGATTGCGATCAAGAGTCGCTATCTCTCGCTGGGCTATTGGCGGAAACCCGATCTCACCGGAGAGGTTTTCTTCCCCGATCCGGACGGAGGAGATAGAAGGACATACCGCACTTCGGACCTTGGGCGTATGCGGCCCGATGGATGTCTCGAATATCTCGGCCGCAAAGACTTCCAGGTGAAGATCAGAGGCCACCGGATCGAGGTCGGCGAGATCGAAGAGGCACTGCTCGCCCTCGGCACGATCAAACAGGCCGCCGTGGCAGCTGAGGGCGACTTGGCCGCAGGCAATCGTCTGATCGCCTACATTGTGTCAAACGAAAATCCTCCGCCTACTGTTTCCACGCTGCGACGCGCTCTGGCGGAGAAATTACCGGACTACATGGTGCCATCGGCGTTTTTTATAGTGGAGTCCCTGCCGGTCAGCGCTATCGGCAAAGTGGACGTGCAGGCTCTTCCGGCTGCCGGCAACGCGCGACCGGCTGAGGAGACTCCGTTTGTCGCGCCGCGAACCTCGATCGAGGCGGCGTTGGCAAAGATCTGGGCGGAAACGCTCGGGAAGGAACGCGTCGGCATACACGACAACTTCTTCGATCTGGGCGGCCATTCTTTGTCGGCTACGCAGATTCTGTCCCGGACGCGAGACCTGCTGGACGTGGAGATGCCCCTCAATGTGTTGTTCGAGAAGCCCACGATCGCAAAGCTGGCGGAGCATCTCAAGCTTATGCCGCCCGGAACAGAAGCTCGTTAATAAGCGCCTTCAATGGATTTCCATCTCGGTAAACACTCGATTCCTCGAAGAAGCGACTCCGGTCCGTGCGCGCTCTCATTCGCCCAGCAGCGGCTGTGGTTTTTAAACCAGCTCGAACCCGACAGCGCGGCATATAACCAGCCGACGGCGGTCCGGTTGAGCGGTCCCATCGACCTGAAGGCGCTACAAAAAGCGTTAGATCAAATCGTCGCGCGCCACGAAACGTTGCGCACCACTTTCGTCTCCCTGGACGGCAGTCCCGCACAGGTGATCGCAGAGAGCCAAGGCGCGGCTCTGCGCGTGATCGACCTGAGGGAGCAGTCCGACGCCGTTCGCGACGCAGAGGTCGAGCGTCTGCTCGGCGAGACCATCCAGCGTCCCTTCGATTTATCGCGCGATTTAATGCTACGAGCGCTATTGCTGCGCCTTGGCGAAGAGGAACACATTCTGCTCCTGGTCATGCACCATATCGCCTGCGATGCGTGGTCCATGGGAATTCTCTGGCGGGAACTTGCGGCTCTTTATCGGGCTTTCGCCGCGGGACAACCGTCGCCTCTGCCGGAGCTGCCGGTCCAGTACGTGGACTACGCCGCCTGGCAGCGCGACCGGCTCAACGGAGAGATTTTAGAGACTCAACTCTCCTACTGGAAGAAGCAGCTTGAGAATATCCCCGCCTTGCAGTTGCCCATCGACCGGCCCCGACCCGCGGCGCCGAGCTTCCGGGGCGCGCAACAGTCTTTCACGCTTCCCAAAGATCTCTCCGCGGCGCTCAAGGGCTTGAGCCGTCAGGAGAACGCTACTCCGTTCATGACTTTGCTCGCAGCTTTTCAGACTCTGCTGCACCGTTATACCGGACAGGAAGACGTTGCGGTCGGCTCGCCCATCGCCGGCCGGAACCGGAGCGAGGTCGAGGGATTAATCGGCTTCTTCGTCAACACGTTGGTCCTACGCGCTGATCTCTCGGGCGATCCCGGTTTCCGGGAACAGTTGCGTCGCGTGCGGAAAGTCGCGCTCGCGGCATATGCGCACCAGAATTTGCCTTTTGAGAAGCTGGTGGAGGAGGCGCGGACGGAGCGAAATCTCGGCGAATCGCCGCTGTTCCGCGTGATGTTCGGATACCAGAATGTGCCGACGCAAGCCGTCGAGCTACCGGGGCTGATGGTGAGTCCTATGGAGGTGAACAGCGGGACGGCGAAGTTTGATCTGATTCTGTTCATGCGGGAGGAGACGGGAGGATTGAGGGGATCCCTGGAGTACAACACCGACCTGTTCGATAACGCGACCATCGCTCGGATGTTGGGCCACTTTCAGACTCTCTTGAAAGGCATTGTGGCGGATCCAGACCAACGGCTATCGGACTTGCCGCTGTTGACCGAGGCTGAGCGGCATCAACTTCTCGTCGAATGGAACCAAACGGAGAAGGACTATCCGAAGGACAAATGCGTCCACGAACTTTTCGACCAACAGGTGGAGCGGACCCCGGACGCGGTCGCGGTAATATTTCCTTCCGCCGCGGGAGGAAACGGCAACGACGAGGAACTGACTTATCGGGAGCTGAATCGGCGGGCGAACCAACTGGCGCACTACCTACGGAAGATGGGAGTCGGTCCGGCGGCGCTTGTCGGCATCTGCATGAAACGCTCTCTGGAGATGGTCGTAGCGTTGCTTGGAATTCTCAAAGCCGGCGGCGCCTATGTGCCGCTGGACCCGGAGTATCCAAATGAGCGGCTGGCGTTCATGCTGGAAGACACGCGGTCCCGTGTCTTGTTGACGCGGCGCGATTTGGCCGGGAGCCTCCCCGCGCGTGACGCGCAGGTCATCTGCTTGGATACAGACCGGGAAATCATTGAACAACAGAGCGCGGCGAATCCGGAGAGTCAAGTTGCGCCCGAGAACCTGGCCTACGCGCTTTATACCTCCGGCTCTACAGGCACCCCAAAGGCGGTGGCCATGAGTCATCGTCCCCTGTGTAACCTGCTTTCGTGGCAACTACAAAATTTCAGACCTCCCATCGCGGCGCGGACGCTGCAATTCGCTTCCATGAGCTTCGACGTATCGTTTCAGGAGATCTTTTCGACCTGGTGCTCCGGCGGCACGTTAGTCATGATATCGGAGGAACTGCGACGAGATGCCGCTTGGCTGCTCCGATTCCTCAAAGCGGAATCGGTGGAAAGACTGTTTCTTCCGTTTATCGCCCTACAGCAGTTAGCCGAGGCGGCCGAGAGGGAAGAGTCGGCTCCACTCGGCCTTCGCGAGATCATCACCGCCGGCGAACCGTTGCAAACCACCCGTCAAATCGCGAGCCTCTTTGACCGACTGGAAAATTGCCGTCTGTACAATCAGTACGGACCGACAGAGAGTCATGTCGTTACTTCTTTCACCGCATCCGGTTCACCGAGCGGTTGGTCTCAGCTTCCGCCTATCGGCCGCCCCATCGGCAACACGCAGATCTATCTCTTGGACGGGCGTCTGCAGCCCGTGCCGATCGGCGTCACAGGTGAGCTGCACATCGGCGGCGCCTGCCTTGCGCGCGGCTATCTGAACCGCCCTGAACTGACGGCGGAGAAATTCATTCCCAACCCCTTCAGCGATGAGCCGGAAGCGCGTCTCTACAAGAGCGGAGATTTAGCTCGCTATCTGCCTGACGGCAACATCGAGTTTTTCGGCCGCATCGACGATCAGCTGAAGATCCGCGGCTTTCGCATCGAGCCGGGAGAGATTGAAAACGCATTAGCCCAACACGCCGCGGTTGAGCTCGCCGCCGTCGTCGCCCGGGAAGATTCACCCGGTCGCCGACGTTTGGTCGCCTATGTCGTTCCGCGCCGGGAAGAGACTTTCACCGGCGGTGAGCTGCGGAGCTTTCTAAAATCCAAGTTGCCCGACTACATGACGCCGGCCGCTTTTGTAACGCTGGAGGCGCTGCCTTTGACGCCCAACGGAAAAGTGGACCGGCGTGCGTTGCCCACGCCGCTCGACGATCACAGCGGGCGTCGAGAAGCTTTCGTGGCGCCGCGCGATACAATCGAAAACGCGCTCGCGGGCATTTGGCAGGACGTCCTCGGCCTGGAGCGCGTCGGCGTCCACGACGACTTTTTCGATCTCGGCGGCCATTCGCTGCTTGCGGTCCAGATGCTCGACCGCGTCGAGCGGCTTTTCGGCGCGCGGCTTTCGCTCGTCAGCTTGCTGCCCGCGCCGACCATCCGGCGCATCGCCGAAGCCCTGGCGGCGCGCCGCGACGAAACGGAGCGCTCCCTCCTCAGGCAAATTCAAACGGGAGGCGCCAAACCTCCGTTTTTCTTTTTGCATGGTGACTACGCCGGCGGCGGCTGGTATTGCTTGAAGCTTGCGCCGCGGCTCGGCAGAGACCAGCCGTTTTACGCGCTGGCGCCGCACGGCATCAACGGCTCGGCGCCGCGGACGATTGAGACGATGGCGGCGGCCTACCTTCAAATGGTGCGCGCCGTTCAGCCCCAGGGTCCGTATTTTCTCGGCGGCTACTGCAACGGCGGCGTCATCGCCTTTGAAATGGCGCGGCAGCTCGAACGGCAGGGACAGCGCGTCCAACTTGTGTTGATGATTGCAGCATTGGCGCGCACCGCTGCGGCGCGAAGATGGCTCGACAACGCGATCGCCGGCTGCGGCGCGCTGTTCAATCTCGCGCCCGAAGCGCGGCTAAAATTATTTTTACGCCTCCGCGCCGCCGGGCATCGCGTCCGCCGGCATTGGCGCGAGCTGCTCCGTCGCGCGGGATGGGAACGGCGCTCGACGCGAAACCGCGCGGCGGCGCCGTCTTTCGCCCGGCAGCTCAATGACGGCTATTCCGCAACCGACCAACTCTACATTCAAGCGCTGCTGGGTTACGTGCCCAAACCGTACCGGGGCCGGGTCGCGCTGCTCGCGCCTGCGGCGTCGCGTTTGGATGTCGGCGATCCCGCCGCCGGCTGGCGTCCGGTCGCATCCGAGCTGGAGGTTAGAACCGTGCCCGGCAATCACCGCACGTGCATCCGCGACTACTTAGAGTTCGTGGCCGATCACATGAAGGCCTGCCTGGAGAACGCGCAGCGCGCGCCGCGCGGACCGACCCACAGCCGGGGAGTGGATGATGACAAGCGGAACTATCATCTCCAGCGCGGCGACTAGTCCCGCCGGTTGCGCCGCGTGGTCAAGGACGAAGAGCTTGCGGCTGGAGCGGCGCGCGGCGCGGCGGTGCTTGTCCGCCCATTCGGCCACCTTCAGCTTGGCCCGCTCGACGTGAGTTGTCACGCTTCAACTTTCGCCGCGGATATCGCTCCTTCTCCGCGTACATTATCAAATTGCGTTTATCTCGACGAGCGATCGATATGCAGAGGGAGATTCTTGCCGCGGAGACTCGTGTGTGGAACCTCTCTTTTTACTCTCAGGGTTCCCGCATCCCGCCACACGTTCATCCGAAATTGATTTTCCCAATGCCCCCTCCCGAGTTCTTCTTCGAGGCGGCTCACGAGCCGCCTTTCGTTCAGATTCGGCACGTCGGGATGGACCCGTAAGCTGAGTCGCGTTTGCCCGTTGCTATCTTCTTCCTCGACGAGTTGATAGTCTCCGGGGCCGCCGCCAAATTCCGCAGGCAGGATTGTTTCAAAAAGCTCGAAGAGGTCGCCGTAGAAATAATTCATTCCTTCGCTGGTGAATTTTTCAAAGCTCCGGATGCGGTGAAGGTGCAGCGTCAAGCCGGCTTCTTCCAGGGCACAGCCGCATCTTCTCTCCAGCAGCGTTGCGTAATCGCCGTTTTCCACGTTCAGGAGGAACCTGGGCGCCGTGGGATGGAGGGTGGTGAGAAGGAGGGGGCGGATGAGCTGAGCGCCATAGGTCAAGGGATTGGGATGAGAGATGATAGCGAGTAGGTGCTTGTTGACGTGCACCTCGTCTCTGTCAAAAGGGTTGGCGCAGCCGTATCCGACGGGAATCCCTCCGCCGTAGGAATATCGGGAAACGGCGCTGGCGCCGACTTTCTCGATCGCCGCCTCTTTGGCCTCGGTAAACGGTTCTCCTGCGACGTAAAACTTGGCCCCCTCCAGTGATGCTCCCAACTCGGCCGCCGCGCGGCAAACCCTGGCTGCGCTGCTCGTCACGGTCGTGATGAGGCAAGTTCTCTTGAGTCGCCGTTGCTCTACGATCCACTCGATAATTCGGTGAATATCGGGGATGCCGATAAATTCAGGCTTGGGAAAACCGGGGCCGAACCATCTTCCGGAAAACACGATTTCATGGGTGATCAAGGAGTGATGCAGGTACGACAGTCGGCTCTTTGACGGGACCTTGCGGGCGAACCAACGATCGGTTGTTCTTCCCATTTTGGCGTTGGCCAGCAGGTGGTCGACCGCCGCGGCCGGGAGAATCGCGTCGTAAAGGGCGTGCGAGGCGGAGAGTAGATCATGGGCGCGTAAAAATATCGCCGTCGCAAAGGCTCTCGTGGCGATCCAGTCCAGAGACATCATAAAGCTCGCCGGACGGTTACTGGTCCCGCTGCTATGGCCGACGATTCCCGGCGGCGCGTTCGGGCGGTTGAAGTCTTCGGGAGACACGCGGAAGGATTGTCCCCGGCGCGTCACCTCTTTTTTCCCCTTGAATTCATCCGAGGTGAGATAGACCCCTTCCTGGGCCAACCTGACCAGCGTCTCCTCCAGCCCGTAACGGCGGACGCTCGTCCGAAGATCGGAAAACTCACAGCCGGCGAGTTTAAGGAGATTGAGATAGGGGCTGCCGGGACGTTCGTAGACCTGACTGCGGGCGAGCGCGAGGAATCTCTCTTCTCGGGTAGCTAGGTTCGTCTTAACTTGCTCCTCTGCCTGCGCCAAAGTTATCGGCGCGCTAAAAAAATCGCGCAAGGCCGGAAAAAGATCGTAGGCGCCTTTGATCTTTTTCCAGGCGCCTTTACCGGTTCGATAAAGATTTTTCATCGATAACGCTCTCCCACAACACCTCCGCCAAATGTTTCGCCTTGCGCCCGGCTGTGTGCTCGATCTGCTGGCGGCAGGAAATTCCGGAAGCGACGATTTCGACATTTTGATCCGCGGCGCGGACGGCGGGCGCGAGGCGGCGGTTGGCGATGGCGACGGAGAGATCGTAATGCTCCTTTTCGAAGCCGAACGATCCCGCCATGCCGCAGCAGCCCGAATCGACTTCCGTCACGTCGAAGCCCGCCCACTTGAGCGTCTCGACCGTCGCCGCCGTGCCGACCAGGGCTTTTTGATGGCAATGGCCGTGGAGCAGCGCCTTTTTGCCGTTGCCGGCGAACGTGAGCGAAAGTTTGCCTGCCTTGCGCTCGCGCGCAATAAATTCGTCGAGGAGAAAACTTTTATCCGCGACGGCTTTCGCTTTTTCGCTTCTCAGCAGCTCGGGATATTCGTCGCGCAGCGTGAGCAGACACGACGGCTCCAGCCCGACGATGGCGACGCCTTTCTCGGCGAGCGGATAGAGCCGTTCGACGTTCCAGGCGGCGTTCTCACGCGCTTCGGCGAGCATGCCTTTGGAAATCATCGGCCGGCCGCAGCAACGTTTCTCGGTCAGCGTCACACGATAGTCGGCGCGCTCTAAGAAGCGTGTCGCGGCGATGGCAACGGACGGAGTGTTGAAAGTGTTGAACGTGTCGTGAAAGAGCGCGACCGTCCCCTTCTCGCCTTTTCCCCCGGCGCGATGCGCGCGAAACCAGTCCTCGAACGTTTCGGCGGCAAACGCCGGCAGCGGGCGGCGCGCGTCGATTCCGAGCAGCCATTGCATGAGCCAGCGGTTCAGCCACGAATTAGCCAGCCAGTTGGAGAGCGGCGCGAAGCGTGCGCCGAATTTATTGACCCGCTCGATCCGGCCGAACAAACGATTGCGCAGCGGCAGGCCGTTCACGCGGTGGTAGTGGTTGAGAAATTCGTACTTGAGCTTGGCCATGTCCACGTTCGACGGACATTCGGCCTTGCACGCTTTGCATTCGAGACAGAGGTCGAGCACCTCGTAGAGACGCTTGCCGGCGAAATCCTCCTGCGGCACTTTGCCCGAGAGGACGGCGCGGAGCGCGTTGGCGCGCCCGCGCGTGGAATGCTCCTCGTCGAGCGTCGCCATGTAGGACGGACACATCGTGCCGTCCAGTTTTTTCCGACACTCGCCCATCCCGCTGCACATCTCCACCGCCGCGGCAAAGCCGCCCTGCGCGCTGAAGTCGAGCGTTGTTTCAGGCTGCCAGGTCCTGTACGCCGGGCCGATGCGGAGCGACTCGGTCATCGGCGGCGCGTCGACGATCTTTCCCGGATTCATTAAATTCTTGGGATCGAAAGCGCGCTTGATCGCGCGAAATGCGTCGTAAAGAACCGGCCCGTAGAGTTTCTCGTTGAAGTGGCTGCGGGCGAGACCGTCGCCGTGCTCGCCGGAGAGCGCGCCGTGAAAATCTAAAACCAGATCGCTGATCTCGTCGGCGATCGCCGTCATCTTTTTGACTTCGCTCTGCTGTTTCAAGTTAATCAGCGGGCGAATGTGCATGCAGCCGACCGAGCAATGGCCATAGTAGCCGGCGGTGGCGTCGTGGCGCGTGAGAATTTCCCGGAAGCGTTTGATAAATTCCGGCAATTTCGCCGGCTCGACGGCGGTGTCTTCGACGAAGGCGATCGGCTTCTTGTCGCCCTTGATACCGAGGAGCAAGCCGAGGCCCGCCTTGCGCACGCCCCAGACAGCGCGGACCTCTTCAGGTTTCAACGCCTGCGTCGCCGCATAGCCGATGCGCTGCGCTTTGCGCACCTCTTCGAGTTTCTCGACCTGTGCCCTCACCTCTTCTTCGGTTTCGCCGGCGTACTCGACCATGAGCAGCGAGCTGGGATTTCCCTGGAC
>JBGPTS010000041.1:0-23520 GCA_041490745.1 Binatia bacterium
GAAGCCGCGGCCCTTGCCGCCGATCACCGCGTAGCGGCGCGCCGCCCCCATCAGCCTGCGCTGCAAATAAACGAGAGGGAAGGTGACGGCGACGATCGAAATCGCGACGACCGCCATCAATTGATACGACGG
Source organism: Binatia bacterium (assembly GCA_041490745.1). Classification (GTDB taxonomy): domain Bacteria; phylum Desulfobacterota; class Binatia; order UBA9968; family UBA9968; genus JAJPJQ01. The sequence continues at coordinate 133 of JBGPTS010000041.1, forward strand.
CACGCCGAGCAGGTTGGTGAGTTTGTAAAGGTAGGTCGTCAGCACGAGCAAACCGGCGGGATCGCCCAGCACGAGCGGCAGGCCGAAAAGCTCGAAGCCCAAGAGAAAGACCAGCGAGGCGCTGAAGAGAATCGCCGGCCGGACAAGCGGAAGACTGACGGTGAACGCGATGCGCCACGGGCCGGCGCCCGCGACGCGCGCGGCTTCTTCCACGGCGGGATCGACGCCGCGCAGCGCCGCCGACACGTAGAGAAAAACGTGCGGCACGTGCGAGAGTCCGGCGATGGAAATCAGACCCGCGAGCGAATAGAGATTCCACGGCACGGTTCCCAGGAGCGATTTGATCCACAAGGAAAAAAATCCCACCGGCCCCGCCGCGACCACGTAGCCGAAGGCGAGCACAACCGGCGACAGAAAAACCGGCACGAGCAGCCACGGCTCGAGCCAATTTTTTCCCGGCAGATCTGTGCGCGCGACGAGAAAGCCGAGCACGCTCCCGAGCGGGACGGCGATCAGAGTCATGCCGAGGGAGATCGTGAACGAGCTGGCGAAAGCGCGATGAAAGTCGGGACTGGCGAGAACGTATTCGTAAGCTTCGAGGCTAAAACGCGCCGCGGGATCGAAGAACGGCGCGCTCAAAAAGCTCTGGTAGAAGAGCAATCCCAGCGGCGCGGCAACCGCCAGCGTCACGCCGAGACCTGCGATGAGGCGCGGAATACTGACCTTCACATGTCCTCGCATGTTCGGAGTCCTTGGAAACTTTTCTCAGGGCGGTCAAAAAAGTCTCAGAGGCAAGGCACGCGCAAAATCGATCCTTCGGCTTCGCTCAGGACAAGCTCCAGGCGTACTCTTTTCGTACGTCGAGCGAGGCGATGAGCGCGCAACGAAGTATATGGGCCTTTGTGGCCGGCCTGTTAGTGCTTCAACGCTTCCTGCCAATGCTTGAGAAATTCCAGCCGCTTATTTTTATCCAGGGCGGCGAGCAGGTCGGCGCTTACCTCGATGGGCTTCAAGGCCTTGCCCATTTCTTTCGCGAGATTCGCCGCCGTCGCCTGTCCTTCGACGTCGCCGCGCAACGCATAGATCAACGATTTCATGGCCATGATCGTCTGCGCCCGTTTGGAGAGAAGGTAGTCGAGGAACAGTTTGCCCGCGTTGGGATTGCGCGCGCCTTTGGGAATAAACGCGATGCGCGAAAACGCCAGCGTGTAATCTTTCGGAAAGACGAGACCGATGGACGGATCTTTTTGCTGGCGCAAGAGGCCATAGGAGCCGATGATGTTGTAGGCGAGCGTGTGCTCGCCGGAGCTGACCTTCTCGAGCATCGCCCCGGTGCTCGTATAGACCTTGGCCTCGGCGGAGCCGAGGCCTTTGACCAAATCCCAAAACGCGGGGAACACCTTTAAGTCCTGGGTCATCATCAAGAATCCCACGCCGCTTTTCTCCGGATCGAAGGTTGCGATCTTGCCTTTGAAGACCGCGCTTTTTTCTTTCAACAGACGAATCAAATCGGCGTGGCTCGAAGGCACGGCGTCCTGCGGCAGAAGCCGCTTGTTGTAGGTCATCGTAACCGGCTCGAACGTCGTGCCGTAGGCTTGATTTTGCCACACCGCCCATTTGGGAAGCTGCGCCGCCTCCGGCGAGATGTAAGTCTGGCCGTTGCCGTTGTTGACGAGCTGGAGCTGGAGATCCATCGCCGAGCTCCAGAGAAAATCCGCCGTGCCGCCGCCCGCGGCGGCCTCGGCGACGAAGCGATTATAAATTTCCGTCGTGTTGAGATCGTTGTACTCGACTTGAATCCCCGGATAGAGCGTCTTGAAATCCTGCAAGAGCGGTTCGGCGCTGGCCGAGTCGGTGGAGGAATAGACCACGAGCCGGCCTTCTTTCTGCGCGCTCGCCGCATCGGCGGCATAAATCTTCGCGGCGAAGGCGACGGCGAATGGCAAAGCGAAACCGGCGGCGAAGAAACGCTTCAGCATAGAACCTCCTTTTCGTCCGAAGCGATGTTATCGCGGGGCCGAAGATCGATCAAGGGAATGTTCATTGTCATTTAGGATCACCCTTACCGATGAAAGCTGCCACGCGCTCTCCGACCCCGCGCATCGCTTCGTGAGTCGAGCTCGTCTCTCGTGCTCGGCCCCTCCCCACGATCACGAACACGAACCACGAGCACGATTCGAAGACCAGGTACCGGCTTTCCCGGCGAGGCCGAGGGGCGCGAGGGAGAGGGTCGCGGACGTCCGATCAGGGAGGTTCGACTCATGGTAGTGAACTATCTCCGCCAGAGGCGGATCAGCCTTAGGCTGAGGCCGCACGCGACCCGAAGACTTGCGCCCTAAGGACTCGCTTTCGGGGGATTCAGACAGGAATGGGAGACGGTTCGGGGCCGCCCCGTCCGTTCGCTCCAGCGTCTCGTCGGCGGGAACTCTTGCTGCTCGTTTCGGGCAGCATCGAAACTCGCCCGCTAAAAGGCAAGCGGGATCAGACAGTCGATGCCGCTATCCTCCGCTGCGCAGAGAGTTCCAGCGCCTCCGAGCCGATCTTCGCTCATGGACAGGGCGGCTCCTTGTGGATACGCGGCACGTAGCCGGAATTCGAGACGATTTATTATTCCGCGCAGTTTTTGCAGATGCCGTAGAGGGATAATTGGTGCGAGGTGGCCGTGAAGCCCTGGCGAGCCAGGGCAAGGGGCAGAACCTTCTCGCCGGATTTTACCACGATGTCATACACGCGGTTGCAGCTTTCGCAGATGAAATGATCGTGCCGATCGACCATCGGGTCAAAACGCCGCGTCCGCCCCATGGCGAGAACCTTGAGTTTTTTTTCGCCGACCAGTTTTTGCAGGTTGCGATAGACGGTGCCGAGGCTGATGCCGGGCAGCGTACGGCGCACCTTTGCGTAAATCCGGTCGGCTGTGGGATGCGTGGTTTCGTCTTTGATCGCGTCCCAGACGACTTTCAATTGCCGTGTATGGCGGCGGCTCGCTTTCACGACTTCTCCAGCAAATCTTCGCTCAACGAGTGTCTCATTTCATCTTCGATCGCCGCCTCGGCGCGGTAATTCGGATGATCGATCGCGACGCGCGCTGCTTCGCGGCCGGCGACGAAGGCCGCGCGCGCGTCGGGGTCGAAGCGGAAGCGCACGTACTGGACCGCGCTGATCTTGTCTTCCTTGCTGTGCCCTTCCTCAAACACGGCCTGGATCCTGTGGCGCGCGCCGATTCTTAGACAGACCGCTTCGTCGATGCCGAGAAATTTGAGCAGCTCTTCGCGGATGTTCTCCTGCTGTTCGATCTCCAGCATTAAGGTTGCGCTCAGCTCATTCGTTTCAGGGATGAGCGTGTTATAAGTCTCCACCTCGTCCCTGATCTTGTCCAGATCGGCGATCCTTTCCGCGCGCAGCATCTCCTGGATTTGAAAGAGCATGGTTTTCCGATTCTCGAAGATCAAAGTGACGCGGTCGCCGACCGGGAGCCGGCGCCGCTTCTTGTAGTCGATGATCTCGCGGCGAAATTGCTCCCGAACTTTTTCATAGGCGGAGAATCCGATCAAATCTTCTATGGCGATCTTTTTCATGGTTCGACACTCTGCTCACCATGACCCTGAGGTTCTCGAAGGGTCACGGCCGTCACTCTTCGTCGAGTCCGTAGGCGCGCGCGAGAATACGAATGGGATGGCGTGTCTTGCGGTCGAGGCCTTGCTCGATTTCCAGCCCCGCGAGCGGGCAGTCGGAAACGGTCTGCTCGGCGCGGCTGTCGCGGATCTCTTTAACGAGCGGCTCGGCGACCTTGCGCGAGAGATCGTAGTATTGCCGCTTCAATCCCCACGTTCCGTCGATCGCCGCGCACTTCTCGATTACATGGACCTCGGTGTTCGGAATGAGCTGCATCAAGTCGCGCGATTTGTAGCCGATGTTTTGCGCGCGGAGGTGACAAGGCATCTGGTAGGCGATTGCGCCGCCGTCTTTGACGAAACGAGTATCCAGTTTTCCCTGGGAGTGCAGCCGCATGAGATACTCCGAGATATCGAAAGTATGCGCCGCAACCTCGCGCGCCGCGTCGTCTTTCAACAGGCGCGGATATTCTTGCTTGAGCATGTAGCTGCACGTGGGGCCGGGCACGACGACTTCCGAGCCTTGCTTGATCAGCGCGTGGAGCGATTCGACATTCACCCGCGCGCTTTTTCGCGCCGCGTCGATGTCGCCGCCGTCGAGAAAAGGCATGCCGCAGCAGCGCTGCTCCGGGCAGGCGACATCGATGCCGTTTTTCTCCAGCACTTTCACGCAAGCTTTGCCGGTCGCGGGATCGTTGTAGTTCACACTGCAAGTATAGAACAGCGCGACGCCTTTGCCGCTCTTCGCGCCGGTCTTGCCCTTGTGCTTATCGAACCACGAGCGGAAAGTTTGCGCCGCGTACGAGGGCAAGAGCCGGTCGCGATGGATGCCGAAAAATTTTTCCATGAGCCGGCGATTGAAGCGATTGCGGATCGCCCAGTTCGCCAGCGGCGCGAACAGCGTGCCGATCCGTCCCATCCAGTCCACTTGGCCCAGGATGCGATCCTGAAGCGAGACGCCGTCGCGTTTTACCTGCACCGCCTTCGACCGCAGCATCAAACGGGGAAAGTCGATGTCCCACCGGTGCGGCGGCGTATAGGGACAATGATTGAAGCAGAGCTTGCACTGGTAGCAGAGATCGGTGACGCTGCGGAAATCTTTTGCGCCGAGCTTTTCCGCTTCGCCGTCGACGGCTTCGGCGTCGAGGCGCGCGAAAAGATCGGTAAACGACGGGCAGAGACTGTAGCAGCGGCGGCAGCCGTTGCAAATGTCGAAAACGCGCTTGAGCTCGGCTTCGACCTCCGGCTCTTGCCAGAACGATTTGGAATCTAGATCGAAGGCCATGGACGACTCTCAGTGCCGAGGACCGAGTCGCGGACGACTCGGTCCTCGGCGGGCGTGATGCATCACGCCCCTACAACTGCTTTAGTTAGCTCGCGGCGTCGGCGGGTTCTTTGCCGGCGATTCTCTGGAGTCCTTTGGTGAAGCGGCCGGCGTGAGATTTTTCCGCTTTGGCCAGAGTCTCGAACCACTCGGCCAGCTCGGCGAAGCCTTCCTGGCGCGCGGTTTTGGCCATGCCCGGATACATCTCGGTGTACTCGTAGGTCTCGCCCTCGATGGCGGATTTGAGATTCTTCTCCGTATTCCCGATCGGAACTCCGGTGACCGGATCGCCGACCTGTTTCAAAAAATCGAGGTGGCCGAAGGCGTGGCCGGTCTCGGCCTCGGAAGTGTCGCGGAAAAGTCCGCCGACGTCCGGATATCCTTCGATGTCCGCGGCGCGCGCGAAGTAGAGGTAACGCCGGTTCGCCTGCGATTCGCCGGCGAAGGCGTTCTTCAAATTCTCAAAGCTCTTTGTGCCCTTTAGGCTCGCCATAAAAAATCCTCCTTCGGGTTATTGATAATGATTACTGTTAATCCCGGCGCGTGCCGCATGTCAAGCGCCGCGGCGAAATTTTTCCGGCGCTGTTTTTGCGCCCGGTGTTTTGTTATGTTGGTTCGAAGTCTCTTGAGAAAGGTAGCCTCAGATGATCAACATCGACGAATTCAGAAAGATCGAACTCAAAGTCGGCGTCGTGAAAAGCGCCGAGGCGCATCCCAACGCGGATAAACTGCTCGTCCTCAAAGTCGATCTGGGCTCGGAGGAGCGCCAGATCGTCGCCGGCATCCGGGCGCATTATCAGCCGGAAGAATTAATCGGGAAACAAGTCGTCGTCGTGGCGAATCTTGAAACGGCGACGCTCCGCGGGCTCGAAAGCCAGGGGATGGTGCTCGCCGCGTCGTCGGACGATGGACGCGTGGTAATCTTGACGCCGGAAAAGACCGTGAACCGGGGCGCAAAGATTTCTTGAGACCATGCTGTCCCAAGGCCGTCCCACTTACTGCTCGGTCGATCTTGCGGCGCTCGCCTGGAATTTCGGGCAAGCGCGAACCGTCGTCGGCCCCGGCGTAAAAATCTATTCGGTCGTCAAAGCCGACGCGTACGGTCACGGAGCGCCGGAAGCGGCGCAGGCGTTGGCCGAGGCCGGCAGCGACGGCTTCGGCGTGGCGACGGTCGAAGAAGGAATCGAGTTGAGAGAGGCGGGCGTTCGCGCGCCCATTCTCGTGCTGACGGCCGTTTACCCCGAACAGATCGACGAATTTTTCCGGCGTGGCCTGACGCCGGCGGTAAGCGACCTGCCGACAATTCGCGAGCTGGAAAAACTCGCGCGCCGGCGCGGACCGATGCTCAAATTTCATCTCAAGGTCGATACGGGCATGGGAAGATTGGGCCTCTTGCATTCGGAAATCGACTCCTGGCTGCCGGAAATCGTCAAATTGGAAGCGTTGCACCTCGAAGGAGTCTTTTCCCAGCTCGCTCAGGCGGAAGAGACCACGGCGAGATATACCCACGTGCAGGTGAAGAGATTTCAGGAAGTGATCCAGCGGCTCCGCAGCGCCGGCTTCGTCCCGCCTCTGATCCATCTCGCGAACAGCGCCGGCATCATCGGCGTTCCGGCCGCGCATGGCACGATGGTCCGGCCGGGGTTGATGCTTTATGGCCTCTATCCCGCGCGCGAAATGGAACGGCACGTCAGACTGAAACCGGCGCTTTCGTGGAAAACGCGCGTGCTGCAACTGAAAGAGTTGCCGGCAAATTCGACCATCGGCTACGGCCGGACCTTCATCACGAAGACGAAGAGTATCATCGCGACGCTGCCCGTGGGCTACGCCGACGGTTATCATCGCCTGCTCTCGAACCGCGGCGCGGTGCTCGTCGGCGGAAAAAAAGCGCCGATTGTCGGCAGAATCAGCATGGATTTGACTATGGTGGATGTTACCGATATACGAGGAGTGACTCAGGGAGATGAAGTCGTTCTTCTCGGTCGCCAGGGCGTGGAAAATATTTCCGCCGACGACGTGGCGGGCTGGGCCGAGACCATTTCATACGAGGTTCTCACATCGATCAGCGCGCGGGTTCCGCGCGTCTATCAGAATTTGCAGAATTTGCAGAGTTCGCAAAATTCGCCGGATTCAAAGGAGGATTAGGCTCGCGTGGGGAAGATAGAGAGAGCGTTGGTCAGTGTTTCCGATAAAAACGGTCTCGTCGCGTTCGCGCGGGGACTTTCGGCGCTCGGAGTCGAGATCGTTTCGACCGGCGGCACGGCGGCGCTGCTTCGGCAAGAAAAAATTCCGGTCAAAGATGTCTCGGAGATCACCGGTTTTCCCGAAATGATGGACGGGCGCGTGAAGACGCTGCACCCCAAAGTACACGGCGGAATTCTCGCGCTGCGCGACAACGCGGAGCACGTCTCGCAGCTGAAGGCCCACGGCATCGCGCCGATCGACCTCGTCGTGGTGAATCTCTATCCGTTCGAGGCGACGGTGGCGCGCGGCGCGCCGTTTCACGACATCGTCGAGAACATCGACATCGGCGGCCCGTCCATGGTCAGAGCGGCGGCGAAAAATTTCGCCCACGTCGGCGTGGTCGTCGATCCGGCGGACTACGAAACGGTTTTGCAGGAAATCAGGCAAAGCGGCGCGCTCGCCGACGCGACGCGTTTCGAGCTCGCGCGCAAAGCGTTTCGCCACACGGCGCGCTACGACGGCGCGATCTCCAACTATCTCGACGCGCTCGACGGCGAGAAGAAGCCCGGCCGCTTCGGCCGGACGCTGAGCTTGCAATTCAGCAAGCTGCAGGATCTCCGCTACGGGGAAAATCCGCATCAGAGCGCGGCGTTTTACTCCAGCGGAGAAAATCGCGGCCCGTCGATCGCGCGCGCGAAGCAATTCCAGGGCAAAGAGCTTTCGTACAACAACATTCTCGACGCCGACGCGGCGCTGCGCGTCATCTTGGAATTTTCCGACACCGCCACGGTCGCGATCAAGCACAACAACCCCTGCGGCGTCGCGACCTCGAAAATCTCCCTCGCCGATTCTTTCCGCAAGGCGAAGGCGTCCGACCCGGTGTCGATCTTCGGCGGCGTCATCGCGGTTAACCGGCCGGTGGACGCAGAGACGGCCAACGAGATGAAAGAAATTTTTCTCGAGATCGTCATCGCGCCGTCGTTCACACCGGAGGCTAAAGCAGTTCTCTCCTCAGCCAAGCGGCTGCTCAATATCCGCCTGCTCGAATTAGACATGAGCGATAAGGAGGTCGGCGGCTACGATCTCAGGCGCGTGCGCGGCGGTCTTCTCGTCCAGGATTGGGACACCGGCACCGTCGATATTCGCGGCTGCAAAATCGTGAGCAAGCGGCAACCGACGGACGAAGAATTACAGGCGATGGATTTCGGCTGGCGCGTTTGCCGCCACGTGAAGTCCAACGCCATCGTTTTCACGTCGAACGACCAGGTCCTCGGCGTCGGCGCGGGACAGATGAGCCGGGTCGATTCGGTCAAGCTCGCGGTCATGCGCGCGGGCATTCACGGCCTCGATCTCCACGGCTCGGTGGTTTCCTCGGACGCATTTTTCCCGTTTCCCGACGGCGTCGAAGAGGCGGCCAAGGCCGGAGCGAAAGCCGTCATCCAGCCCGGCGGCTCGATCAAAGACAACGAAGTCATCGCGGTGGCGGATCAATACGGCATGGCGATGGTGCTCACCGGCATGCGCCACTTCCGGCATTAGTCTCAGGACTGAGTAACGAGGACTGAGGACTGAGTTCGGGAGGGGACTCATACCTCAGCACGCGGTCCTCAGCGCTGTGAAAGCCTCCATCATCTACAGCGGCGGCTACTCATGAGCGAAACTCCCGATTCTTCCGCCGCGGCGGGAATTCGGCGTACGGCTTTGGCCGCCGTGCTGATCCTCTCGGCCTTCCTGTACCTGTGGAACAATAATTTTCCGATCGGCTATCATGGGGACGAGGGCAAAAAGATACACTTCGCTCTCACCAACACCCAGGATTTTCAGCATCCGCTGTTGCTCCTTCAGGCGATCCGGGCGGCCAACGGTTTCCTGAATTTAGCCCCGCCGGGCGTCGCTCTGTTGGGCAGAAGCTTGAGCGCGCTCTACGCCGTCCTGCTGGTGGCATTTTTCTACCTGCTGGTGCGGGATCTGCTGCCGTTTCCCTACGATCTTCTTTCGACGTTCGCTCTCGGAACGTCCCCTATCTTGGTCGTCCACGCGCATTACATCAAGGAAGACGTGCTGCTGACCATGCTCTGCGTTCTGTCGCTTCTCGGGCTCTTCCGATTTCTCAAGCAGCCGGGCCGCGCCAACGCCGCGCTCTTGGGACTATTCACCGGACTCGCGCTCGCGGCGCACTACAAAGCGCTCCTGCTCGTCGGGCTTTACGCCGCCCTGCCCGTGATCGCGCGGGACTACAGCGGAAAATTTCTCCGGCGATTGCTCCTCGCCGCCGCCGTGGCCGCCGGGGTTTTTGTGGTCATCGACTATCCGCTTATTTCCGAGTTCGGAACATTTCAGCAGGGCTTTGTCTGGGACGTTAGGCACGCCTCGCACGGGCACGTGCTGCGCATCTATCCGCTGGAGCATTGGTTTGGCTTCCACCTCATCTACAGCATCGTGCCCGGCATGACCGCCGCGGCGACACTGGCGGCTCTCGGCTCGCTTGCCTATTTCCTTGTCCGGCGGCGGCTTTTGCTGCAAGAGAAGATTTTCGTGTTGTATCTTTTGCTCTTCCACGCGGCGATCGAGTTGAGCCCGCTAAAGCCGCCGCCGGATTTCATGAGGTACGTGTTACCGCAAATCCCGATGCTGATTTATTTCGCCTTCAAGGGATTGCATGCGCTGGAGACCGCTTCACCTTTTCCGGGGGCAAAGGTCATCGCCCGCGGCCTCGCCGTGGTCGTAATCGCCCTGCCGCTTGAGAGCGCCGTTCGCCTCGATTACTATTTAAACCGCGATACGCGAGCGCAGGCGGAGCGCTATATCGCGGAGCAGCGCCGGCGGGCGATCTTCGAATGGTACGGCGGCGCGCGGGCGCAGGTGATATCGGTGGCGGAGGTCGATATCGACGCCGCGCGTCAAAATGGTGTGGCGTTTCTCGTGGCCAGCAGTTTCCAATACGACCGATACCTTTACGGCGCGACCTTGAAAGATCAACCAAGCCAGGTCCACCGGCTTGCCGCGGTTTACCGCGAGCTCTTCACGTACCCCTACGTGGAATTCGCCCCCGCCTACCGATCGTTTGCGTTCAGCAACCCGACGGTTCGCGTGATCGATATCCGAAAGCCCCGAGGGGCGGGGACGGAGGATACGACGGCGGGCGTTCCGGAAGAGACCGACCGACGTTGAGCGGTCCGCCGCCAAGTTGACAGCACGCCGCCTCACCGGCTACTCTCACTTGAGAACGAAGCATCCCGGCGAACGGCTGAATGCCGGTCGCTATTTTCCATGAAAATCCTGGTCATCGGCGGCGGCGGGCGCGAGCACGCGCTGGTTTGGAAGCTCCAGCAAAGCCCGAAGGTCGAAGAAATTTATTGCGCGCCGGGCAATGCGGGGATCGGCGAGATCGCTGCGCTCGCCCCGATCGGCGTCGAGGAGATCGATCGGCTCGCCGATTTCGCCGCGAGCGAGAAAATCGATCTTACAGTCGTCGGCCCCGAGCTGCCGCTCACCCTCGGCATCGCCGAGTTGTTTCAAAAAAAAGGACTCAGGATTTTCGGTCCGGGCCGCGCGGCGGCGCAATTGGAAGGGAGCAAGGCGTTTGCCAAGGAAATTCTCAGCGAGAATCATATTCCCACCGCGGCATTCGGCACTTTCTCCGACGCGGCGGCGGCGAAAAAATTTCTCGCCGGGCAAGAACCGCCTTACGTCATCAAAGCCGACGGCCTGGCGGCGGGAAAGGGCGTTCTGATTTGTTCCAGCCGGGCGGAAGCGGAGAGCGCGATCGACGACGTGCTGGTCCGCAGGCTCTTCGGCGCAGCGGGCGACAAAGTCGTGATCGAAGAATTCCTCGCCGGCGACGAGGCGTCGTTCATGGTCCTCACGGACGGCGACCACATTGTTCCGCTTGCGTCGTCGCAGGACCACAAGCGCGTCTTCGACGGCGATCAGGGCCCCAACACCGGCGGCATGGGAGCGTATTCGCCCGCGCCGGTCGTTACCCCTGAAATTCACCGCCGCATTATGGAAGAAATTGTCCGGCCGCTGCTCGCCGGATTAAAGCGCAGAGGCATCATTTATCGCGGCGTACTCTACGTCGGCGTGATGCTCACGCGCGCAGGCCCGAAGGTTTTGGAATTCAATGCGCGCTTCGGCGATCCCGAGTGCCAGCCGCTGATGCTCAGGCTCAAGAGCGATCTCGTGCCGTTGATGGAAGCGACCATCGACGGCAGGCTCGATACTGTACAGGCCGAATGGCGCGACGACGCGGCGGTTTGCGTGGTGCTGACCGCGGGCGGATATCCGGGATCATACGACAAGGGAAAAGAGATCGAGGGATTGGACGCGTTGAAGGATTGGCCGCGGGGCAGCGTTTTTCATTCGGGCACAATCAAAATGGACGGCCGCTGGTTAACCTCCGGCGGTCGCGTTTTGGGCGTGACCGCGTTGGGAGAAACTATCGCGGCGGCCGTCGCGGAAGTTTATCGCGCCGTGGGACAAATTCACTGGGAAGGAATGCACTACCGCAAGGACATCGCGCAAAGGGCATTAAAAAAATAGTTTCGAGTTCCGGGTTCCAGGTTTCGAGAAATCCTGGAACTTTAAACTTTGAACTTGAAACTCCTGTAGCCGGAGGAGCAGAAGATGACGGAGAAGGCACGACAAGTTAAAGTAGGCATTCTCATGGGCAGCGACTCGGATCTTGAAATCATGAGCGAGGCGGAGAAGCGGCTCGATTATTTCGGCATACCCTACGAGACGCGCGTTCTCTCCGCCCACCGCACGCCGCGTCAGACTCAGGAATACGCCGAATCGGCGGCGAAACGAGGAATCGAGGCGATCATCGTCGGCGCGGGCGCGGCGGCCCATCTCGCCGGCGTCGTCGCGGCGCACACGACGCTACCGGTCATCGGCGTGCCGATCGATTCCTCCAGCTTGAAAGGCCTCGACGCGCTGCTTGCGACCGTGCAAATGCCCGGCGGTATTCCGGTGGCGACGATGGCGATCGGCAAAGCGGGCGCGACCAACGCGGGGATTTTTGCCGCGGAGATCCTGGGCCGGAAAGACGCGGAAATCGCCGCCAAACTCGTGCGCTTCAAAAAGGAAATGGCCGACGGGGTTCTGGACAAGGACAAGAAGCTTCAGAGTGCGAGACCGAAGCGCTGAAATTTTTTCCGCCGCGCTCGCGGCCCTCAAGCGCGGCGAAGTCATCGTTTTCCCCACCGAAACCTTCTACGGTCTTGGCGCGGACGCGCTCAATGAAAACGCCGTCGAACGCATCGTCACTCTCAAGGGCCGGAGTCCCGATAGTCCCATCGCAGTGATTGTCGCGGACGCGGAGATGCTGCCGCAGATCGTCACCGGAGTTTCGCCGGTCGCGGAGGCGCTCGGCAAAAATTTCTGGCCCGGACCGCTGACTCTCGTCCTGCCGGCGAAACCAAATCTGCCCGCCGCGCTGCTCAACCGCGAGGGCAAAATCGGGGTGCGCGTCTCCAGCCATCCGACGGCGACAAAACTATCGCGCGCGCTCGGCCGTCCGATCACGGCGACGAGCGCGAATCCGTCCGGAAATGAGCCGGCGCGGACCATCGAACAAGCGCGGGTTTACTTCGGCGGCGATATCGAGATGTTTCTCGACGGTGGAATGTTGACGGGAAAAAGCGGCTCGACAGTGGTCGAGGTGATTGAAAATCGCCTCAGAATCATCCGCGAAGGAGAAATCAGCTCGAAGGAGTTGGAAAAATGGTTGTGAAAAAATCACTCGGCCTGCTTTTGCTCATCGCGTTGCTCGGTTGCGGCGAAAAAGAAGCCAAGGAAGACAAGGCGAAGCAGGCGGTTAAAGAAGTCATCACGCGCGAGTTTCAATACTACGAAGGCGCCAAGCAAAAACTTAAAGAAACCGAGAAGCAGGAAGAACAGCGGCGCGCGCAGGAAAAAGATCTCGAATAGCCGGCGCTACTTCGCCTTCTTCTTGATCCGATCGATCTCGCCGCCGTTTTCGCCGTCGTAGTAAGGCACGTTCTCCTCTTTTCGATACAGCGCGCGAAATCCTCCGTCACCGGCGCCGCCGACGTAAGCGCCGATTTTTTTGGAGTCCGGATACTCCGCGATCTCCGGATGCTCCATCGTGCTGACGCAGAGATATTTGAGAGCGCGATCGGATGTATTGATAAGCTGGTGCGGATGGTCGGGCCCGGGAGGAAGCGCGATGAACGCGCCGGAAGAAACCTTGACCTCATCCCGCCCGATCCTGAACAAGCCCTCGCCTTCGACGAGATAAACCATCTCCTCGTTCGTATGGTGCAGGTGAAACGGGAACGCCGCCTTACCCGGCGGCACTGAAAAGAAGCTGTAGCCCAATTTTCTCGCGCCGACCGCCGCGTCGACTCTCTGGCGTTCTGCGGCAAACGATGAGCCGTCGGGAGTCTTCATCCGCTCGACGGGAACTTCGGAAAGATGAGCGATGTTTTTGTGACGCGACATGACGACCTCCTCAACGTGAGCTTCTACTGAGACTATCATTTTTTTTCCACCCTGTGCTATGAGACAAGCTGAAATGCTTATTCTCTCTGAAAAAGAGGTCCGGCGTCTGCTCGATATCGACGAGTTGATCGAGGCTCTGGAGCAAGCTCACCTTCAATTCTCCACCGGCAAAGCGGTCATGCCGGTGAGGCAGGTGGTGCCGCTGCCGCAAATCAACGGCCGCATCACCAGCATGCCGGCTTATTTGAGCGAGAACGGCGCCCTGGGAATGAAAGTCGTGACTTTTTTTCCCGAGAACGCGGCGCAAAAGCTGCCGGCGATTCTCGCGACGATTCATCTCTACAGCGCAGAGACGGGAAGGCTGGCGGCGATCTTAGACGGGACTTATATCACCGCGATCCGCACCGCTTGCGCGTCGGCGATGGCGACCAAGGCGTTGGCGAACGCCAAGACTCCGGTGTTGGGAATTCTCGGCGCCGGGGTTCAGGCGCGCGCTCATATAAGAGCTCTCGGCAAGGTGCGGCAGATCGAATGCGTCAAAGTTTATAGTCCATCGGGGAAAAACGCGCAGCGGCTCAAAGAGGAGATGGAGTCCGAGACAAAAATTAAAATCGAGCCGATAAAAACCGCCGAGGCGGCCGTGCGCGAAGCCGATCTTCTCGTCACCGCGACGACAGCGAAGGAGCCGATCTTGAAGAGCGACTGGCTCAAGCCGGGCGCGCACATCAACGCCGTCGGGTCTCATCGCCCGGATCTCAGGGAGATCGATGGTGCAACCATGAAACGGGCGAAACTAATCGTCGACTCGCGCGCAGCGATCATGGCCGAGTGCGGCGACGTTTTGCTCGCGATCAAAGATGGCGCGATCGAAGCCGGCGACGCTTCGGTCGAGATCGGCGAAGTCCTGGCGGGGGAAAAACCGGGCAGGACGAATGCCGAGGAGATCACACTCTACAAATCGGTCGGCATCGCGATTCAAGACGTCGCGACTGCGCGGCTCGTGTTCCAAAAAGCGCGGCAACAAAACGCCGGCTTCGAAGTGGAGATGTGATAGGAGATAGCGGAGCGAAATCTAGGTTCGCTCAGCGCGGCGCGCCGAAAATTTCGATCCGGCCGACGGTATATTCTCCGCCTGAGTTCACAATCGTAAAGCCGTCGAAGTCGTCCGCCGCGCCGCGGTCGAGCGCGCGAATCATCTCCTTGCCATCGAGGATTACGACCATCTCGCCGTCAATCGCGCGACGCCATTCGAGATTGTGCGGCCGCCCGTCGTCGAGATCGGTGTAGGCTTGAGAAGTCTCGACGACCGCCGACCGCCCGGGCGAAACCCGCAGCAATTCGAAGACCGGCCGCTTGCCGGGATTGTAGGCCAGACGATACCCATAGCTCCGCTCCCGGCCGAGATACGGACCGAGTTCGAGCCGGCCGTCGCCCTGGCTCGGCGCTCGGGCGTCGATTTGCAGGCTGAGCGCAAAGGCGTTGTTGATGCGGAGCTCAGTGTGAATTTCCGCCGCCGAAGGCTGGGCCGGCTGGTCGCTGCGCTCCGGTTCGGTCATGCCGCGGAAAATGCCGCCGATGATGCCGCCTAGAGAAGAACCGTCTTCTTTTTTCTGAGTAGCGGTGCGCGCGGGAGGAACGAAATAGGTCCGAAGCCCGGCGCCACGCGCCACGCGAAAATCGGGTTGGTCGATCACCCAGCTTGACTCCAGACGGTAATTGCTATCGCTGAAGTCGGTGGACAAGAGCTTGGTTCGCCACGGCCAATCGTAGCGGCGCACGAGATCGCGGAGCTGCTGCAGCGCCGCCGGGTCGGTCGCCCGGCTTTTTTCCAGCCTTTGAATGATTTCCTTCAATTGATCGACAATCTCCAGCGCGCGCGCGTCCCCAGCTTGAGGTTGCTGCGGCTGCGCGTGAAGCGATCCGATCCAGAGCGTCGTAAGGAGAATGGAAAGAAAAAATGAGCGTCTGATTAGCATGGCGCACCTCCTGGCGATGGAATCGACTTTGTTTATAGTCGCATGACCGTTTGCCGTCAATCTCCCTCTGCCGATAACGTGGGCTACAAATTCGCCGATGGGCAGAGGTCGTTGATGCTGCAACGCCGGCAGTCGGGCTTCCGCGCGTGACAGATTTTTCTTCCGTGCAGGACCAGGCGATGAGAAAACGCGGTCCAATCCTCCGGCGGCAACAATTTCATCAGAGCCCGCTCTATTTTAATCGGATCGTTCTCGCGCGTGAGACCGAGACGCCGCGACACGCGCTTGCAGTGGGTGTCGACGATGATTCCCGGAATGCTGAAGGCGTGGCCGAGGATCACGTTGGCAGTCTTTCTCCCCACGCCGGCGAGACACGTGAGTTCTTCCATCGTCGCCGGGACTTCGCCGGCGTGCTTTTCCACGAGTTGGGCGCCGCACTGCTTTAAGGATCGCGCCTTGGAACGAAACAGACCGAGACGACGGATGAGCTTCTCGATGTTGCCGAGCGGCGCGCGCGCCATCAGATATGGCGTCGGATAGCGGCGGAAAAGCTCCGGCGTGACGCGGTTTACCATCTCGTCGGTGCACTGCGCCGAGAGAATGACGGCGACGAGCAGCTCGAAGTTATCGCGGTGATCGAGCGGTACGCGGAGTTCGGGGCACGCTTCGGCCAGACGCGCGGCGATGGTTCGCGACCGGCGCGTCTTTTCCTCGAAGGTCTCCCGTTTCATTCCCCTTCAAAGCGCCTTGAAGGCTTTCTTGCCGGCGTAAACGGCGCGCTTGCCCAACTCCTCTTCGATCCGCAAGAGTTGGTTGTATTTCGCCGTCCTCTCGCCGCGGCAGGGCGCGCCGGTCTTGATCTGCCCCGCGTTGGTCGCCACGGCGAGGTCGGCGATCGTCGTGTCTTCCGTCTCGCCCGAGCGATGCGAAATGACGGTTGTGTAGCCGGCCTTTGCCGCAACACGCATCGTCTCCAACGTTTCGCTCAACGTGCCGATCTGGTTTACCTTGACGAGGATCGAATTGGCGACGCCGGTGTCGATGCCGCGCTCAAGCCGCGCGCGGTTGGTGACGAAAATATCGTCGCCGACGAGCTGGATTTTTTTTCCCAGCGCTTGGGTGAGCATCCTCCATCCCTCCCAATCGTCTTCCGCGAAAGCATCTTCGATCGAGATAATGGGATACCGGCGCGCCCAGTCTTCGTAGAGCCGGACCATTTCCTCGCGGCTCCGCTTTGCGCCGTCGGATTTCTTAAAAACATACGCGCCGTTGTCGAACAGCTCGCTCGCGGCGATGTCGAGCGCCAGGGCAACGTCATCTTTCGGTTTGTAGCCCGCCTGCGCGATCGCTTCAAGTAGAAGCTGCACGGCCTCTTCGTCGGTTTTAAGCCGAGGGGCGAATCCGCCCTCGTCGCCGACGGCGGTCGAGTAGCCGCGCTGCTGCAAAACTTTCTTGAGCGTCTGAAAGATTTCCGCCGCCGCCCGCAACGCCTCGGAAAAATTTTTCAGCCCGACCGGAACGATCATGAACTCCTGAAAGTTGACGTTGTTGTCGGCGTGCGCGCCGCCGTTCAAGACGTTGAGCATCGGCACGGGTAAGGTCTTCCCGCGCGTGCCGCCGAGATACCGATACAGCGGGAGCTTCTCCGCGGCGGCCTCGGCCTTGGCCACGGCGAGCGAGACGCCGAGAATCGCATTCGCGCCGAGGCGGCCTTTGTCTTCCGTGCCGTCGAGCTCGATCATCAAGCGGTCGATTTCTTGCTGCCGCTTCGCGTCCTTGCCACGGAGCCGCGGCGCGATGACGCGATTCACGTTGGCGACGCCGCGGGCGACGCCCTTGCCGAGAAAGCGGCCGCCGCCGTCGCGCAGCTCGATCGCTTCATGCTCGCCCGTCGAAGCGCCCGAAGGCACGGTGGCGCGGCCGCGCGCGCCGTTTTTAAGCGCGACCTCGACCTCGACGGTCGGCTGGCCGCGCGAGTCCAGCACCTCGCGCGCGTGGACATGTTCAATCTTCATCGCCCACCTCCGGTTCTCGTGCTTGCCCTTCGACTCTGCTCAGGGCCACGAGTTTGTGGTTCGACTTTGCTCACCACCATGAGCTTGTCGAATGGTCGAATGGTTGTTCGCGTGCGTTCGGATAAATTCCAAATAGCGTCGAAGAGACGCTTCATGTGAGAGCAAGCGGAGGAAAAATATGCTACTATACTTGTCACTTTACTCATGCGTTCATCGTCTTCATCTCCGCGCTGGATCATTTATCTCTTTGCCGGCCTGCTCGTCGGGTTGGCGCTGTTCACGGCTTTCGGCGAGCGCGGAGTCTTTCACCTATGGCGCCTCTACGGCGAGAAGCTGCGCTCGCAGGAGCGAAACTTCGTTCTCCAGAAGGAAAACGAAGCGCTCAGAGAGCGCGTTCAGCGGATTCGCGACGACGATCTTTATCTCGAAAAGATCGCGCGAGAAGAATTGGGCCTGGTCCGGCCGGGCGAAATCGTCTATCGCTTCGCCGCTCCCGACTCCAAGCGCAAGGCCGCTCAGCCCGCGTCGGAATCGCCCGAGCGCTCCGAATAAGCGGCGCCTTCATCGAGTTTTCATTCCGGCGCGCCGAAAAAAATGTCCCGTCAGGAGCTGGGCTTGAAGACGAAGTGATAGTATTCGTCCATGTCCATGAGCGACTGGATTTCCGAGTGATCTTTCAGCCTGACCTCGATCAGCCATCCGTCGTTGTAAGGATCTTCGTTGATGATCGACGGGCGCGCCTCCAGTTCGGGATTGACCGAGATCACCGTTCCCGACACCGGCGCGATCAACTCCGCCGCCGTGGATTGCGATTCGACTTCGGCGAACGGCTCGCCTTTTTCCACTTTGTCGCCCAATTCGGGAAGCTCGACCGAGATGATCCGGCCAAGCTCGCTCTGGCCGTAGTTGGTCACGCCGAAGAATACGTGTTGATCTTCGATGCCGATCCAAACGTGATCTTCGCTGACTTTGAGAGTTCTCTCCATGGCGATTGACTTCACCACTATAGGGATTGCTTTCCTTCTGTCAAGACTCCACAACGCGGCTCGACGACGCGGCCGTTCCCCTTGAATAATGGCGGAGCTTTTAGTAATGCGGGACTCGTATCCGCGCGATGTGAGCGCGATTGAACGCCGATGAACGCCGAACAAGCCGCCGCGAATTTCGTCGAAGCCCTCAAGCGGGCGCGCGTCGATTTCGTCGCCACGCTGCCCGACTTAAAGCTCGTCGAAGTCATCAAGACCGTCGATAAAGATCCCGAGATCAAGCACGTCCCGCTATGCCGCGAAGAAGAGGGCGTCGGCATTTGCGCGGGCGCGTATCTCGCGGGGAAAAAGCCCGCGCTCATGATGCAGAACGCAGGACTGCTCAATAGCGCCAACGGCCTCACGACGACCTGCCTGCAATTCCAAATTCCGATTCTGCTGCTCATTTACTACGCCGGCGATTTCGGCGACCGCGGCTTCGCCACCGTCGGCTCGGTCACCGAGCCCGTGCTCGCGGCACTCGGCATACGCGCCTGCGTGCTGCGAAAAATCGACGAGGTCGAAGCAACGCTCAGCGGCGCGCAAATTCTCGCGGAGGATTCGCGCCGGCCGGTCGCCGTGCTGCTGACGAAAAGCGTGCTCGGAGTCGAATGATGCAGCGCTACGACTATCTCAAGGCGATCGCCGGCGACGCCGGCGACGCGCTTGCGGTCGCGGCCGGCTGGGCGGCGCGCGAGTGGCAGGCGCTCCGACCCGGCGACGGCAATTTCCGCCCGCGCACGCTCGGCCTCGCGTCGTCGATCGCGCTCGGCATCGCGCTCGGATTGCCGCGGCGTAAAGTTATTATCATTGACGGCGACGGCGCGTTTCTGATGAATCTCTGCGGCCTGCCGACTATCGCCTGGCAGAACCCGCCCAATCTCATTCATCTCCTCTTCGACAATCAGTGCTACGAGGCGTCGGGCGCGACGGTGACGGCGACGGTGTCGGGCGCCGACGCGGTCGCGCTCGCCAAAGGCGCGGGTTACCAGCACGCTTGCTGGGCCGAGAGTCCGGAAGATTTCCGGGAAAAATTTCTCGCAGCACGGAAACGCAACGCGCTCAGCTTCATCGCGGTGAAAGTCGAGCCGGGGCAGCCCAAGCTGCCGCCGATCGGCGCCGACGAGCTGGAAAACAAATACCGCTTTATCCGCTACATCGAAGAGACCGAGAAAAAAGCGATTCTCGGTCCGTCCGACCACCGAAAGACGTAAAAGCTGTAAGCAGTTGTTCGTGCTTCGACCCTTCGGCTTCGCTCAGGACAGGCGCGCTCAGCACGAACGAAAAATTTGTAAGATTTCCAACCGCAAGAGTAGGGAGTTTTCATGCTGCTTTTGAAAGACGACGACGTGCAGAAAATTTTGACTATGCCGATGACTCTGGACGCGCTCGACGAGACGCAAAAGGAGATCGTCAAAGGCAACGCGGCGACGATGGGTCGGATCGACGTTTACTTGCCGTGCGAGCGGCCGGAGAGTTACTACCGCTGGGCCGTGATGACCGGCGGCGCGGCGAGAGACGGCTATGTCGTCGCGCGCATGCTCTCGGATATCGTGAGCTGGCCGGGAGAACCGGGACGCCGGCGCGAAAACAAACACTGCATTCAACCCGGGACTTATTTCGGCATGCTCGCGATGTTTAGCGCGCGCGACGGCATGCCGGTCGCTTTTATCAACGACGGCTATCTGCAACACATGCGCGTCGCCGGCGGCGCGGGCCTCGGAGCGAAATATCTGGCAAAGCGGGACAGTCATACGGTGGGCATGATCGGCTCCGGCGGCATGGCGCGGACTTATCTCGAAGCGTTCTCCTGCGTGCGCAAGATCACGAAAGTCAAAGTTTACAGCGCCGATCCGGCGAACGCGCGCCGGTACGCGAAGGACATGAGCGAGAAATTCCGCATCGAAGTGGAGCCGGCCGCCACGGCGCGCGAAGCGGTCAAAGGCGTGGACATCGTCTCGTGCTGCACTTCTTCGATCGATCCGGTCTTCAAGTCCGAATGGCTGGAGCCGGGGATGCACGTGACCGACGTGACCTGGGACGAGACCGAGCCGGGATTCGCCGGCGCGGTGGACGTAGCGGTGAAGATGGGCGAGAGCACGCCGCATCTGGAAAATCCGCCGCCGGGGGCGTTTTACGCCGCGCACGGTTTTTTGGGCTTCGTCGCGGGACAGCCGGAGGAGAAAGCGATCATTCCGCGCCGCCCGCCGCGCGCGGAGATTCTCAAAATGACGACGCTCGCCGACGTGATCGCCGGCAAGGCGAAAGGCCGGACGAACGAAAAACAGACAAGCTGGTTTCTCAACCTCGGCGTCATGGGCGTGCAGTTCGCCGCCGTCTGCGCCGCGGTTTACAAAGAAGCTGGGAAAAAAAAGATCGGCCGAGAGATTCCGACGGAGTGGTTCACGCAGTCGATCAGAGATTAGCGAGACGATCTCTTCGGTAGGGGCGGTGCGCGAACCGCCCCTACAATTCTTGATTGTGTTTTCGACCGGGAAAAGATAAGCGTCAAGATCGGGAGGACCTCCCATGGCTACGCAAGTCGTCGATACCGACGGGCATATTTTCGAGAAGGATCAGGACATCGCGGAGTATATGGAAGCGCCGTATCGCGGCCGCAAAGAGCTGCTCTCGCTGCCGTTTTTTCCCGCGCTCGACGGCTTTCAGCGCATGGCGCGGCGCGTGAGCGACGGGCGGTCGTACGTGGTCGGCCCCGACGATCCCAAGAGCTGGTCCGAAGTCCTCGATCGCGAGGGACTGGATCGCGCGGTTATTTATCCGACCGCGGGACTCTCCGAAGGTTTCATTCAAGACGCGGACTGGGCGGTGGTTGTCTGCCGCGCGTACAACAACATGATGTCGGAGCGCTACATCAAATATAATCGGCGGCTCAATGTCGTCGCCCTGCTGCCGATTCAAGACATTCAAGAAGCGGCGAAGGAATTACGGCGCTGCGCGAAAGAGCTGCACATGGTGGGCGGCGTGATTGCGCCGGTCGGATTCCCGACGCCGCTCGGAGATACGTACTTCGATCCACTCTACGCCGAGGCGGAAAAATTGGGCGCGCCGCTGGCGATTCACGGCGCGCCGGCGCGCGGCCTCGGCTTCGACTTTTTCCGCTCGTTCATCGAAGCGCGCGCGCTGTCGCATCCCTTCGCGCAAATGATTCAGCTCACGAGCGTGATTCTCGAAGGCGTGTTGGAGAGATTTCCCAAGCTCAAGATCGCCTCGCTGGAGGCGGGCTGCGGCTGGGTGCCGTTTCTGATGGACCGGCTCGACATGGAATACAAAAATCGCCAGCACCAGGCGCCGCTGCTCACGAAAAATCCCAGCGCTTACATGAAGAGCGGCCAGATTTACTATCACACGGAGCTTTGGGAAGAGATGCTGCCCGTGGCGATCGAGAGATTGGGCGAGGACCTCTTTCTCTACGCGTCGGACTATCCGCACGAGCCGGACCTGGCGGAGGCGATTCGCGAGTTCGAGGCGCGGAAGGATCTTACCGACTCGGCCAAGAGAAAAATTCTCTCCGACAACGGCAAGCGCTTCTATAATATGGAAGCCTAGGCTTAGCGAGATTTTCCGGGAATAAAAAAGGGAGCGATCCGACCCATCGCTCCCTTTTTTGTTTGGCTAAAAAATTTTTTACCAGCGGTCGCGTCCACCGCCACCACCACCGCCTCTGCGGTTGCCGCCGCCGCCGCCTCCTCCTCCTCCGCCACCGCCGCCCATGCCACCGCCGCCGCCACCGGGCCGTCTTTCCTGGGGCCGCGCCTCATTCACGACCAGTGTGCGGCCGTCGAGCTGAGTTCCATTGAGCGCCTCGATTGCTTTTTGCGCCTCTTCGGAGCTGGCCATCTCGACGAAGCCGAAACCCCGCGACTGTCCGGTAAACTTGTCCGAGATCACTCTGGCCGATGTTACGGAGCCGTGCTCGGCGAAGATCTCTTCGAGCCTCCCTTCCGTCACAGAGTAGGGCAGCCCGCCTACGTACAACTTATTGCCCATATTCTCCTCCAATTTTAGAGAACATTAAGGTCTTCGCCTTGGGACACGGATGACTGATGGGGGAAGAACATGAGAGCTGGCACGGTGGGAACTCGGCCCTGGTCGGATGCTGCTCTAACCACTAATCCCGTTCACAAGGAAGACTCACAGAGGCCTTTCGCCCATATGGTGGCGCTCTCCAGAAGGCCTAATACCGGAAGACGCTGAGTAAAGCGTACTTTAGGAGGCGCGGATTTGTCAATAGGGGGTTTTTACCGTGGTAATTCCCGCCGATCGTTGATTGACAAGGTCCCGGCGATCCCATATAAAAATTCTGCTGCCGCGCCTCGAGCGGGCGTAATTCAGCGGTAGAATGCCAGCTTCCCAAGCTGGACGTCGCCGGTTCGATCCCGGTCGCCCGCTCCAAAATTTCAATCTGGCAAAGAATTCTCCATAGACATGTAACTTGCTTTTTTTCGGGGCGTGGCCGTAGAATCCGGGCCGTGAACCGGCCTCCGCGCGGCGAAATCCCAACTTACTTTTTCCGAAACGCAGCGCGGCTCGTCGCGCTCTGCGCCATTATTTTTGTCACGGCAGTAGGAAACGTCGAGGGCGCGGATGCGCCGCGGGTCAGGCGCGTGCTTATCCTACATTCGTTCGGCCGCGATTTCGCGCCTTTCAGCGATGCTTAAGGCTGGCAAGGCTGCGGCCTTCGTCCGCGGAAAGGAGAAAGTTGCGGCGTAGACATTAAGGCCTCACCCGCTTATCCCTCGCTCTATCAGATCAACACCCGTGTCTGGC
>JBGPTS010000042.1:0-23188 GCA_041490745.1 Binatia bacterium
ATCGGCCTGTCGAAGGCCTACACGACGCGCGTCGGCAGCGGTCCGTTCCCGACGGAGCTAAAAGGCGCCGAAGGCGAGCGGCTCAAGCAGGAAGGCGACGAGTTCGGCTCGACCACCGGCAGGCCGCGCCGCTGCGGCTGGTTCGACGCGGTCGGAGTGCGCCACGCCGTGAGAATCAACGGCATGACCGGCATCGCGCTTACCAAGCTCGACGTGCTCACCGGCTTTAAGAAGATCAAGATCTGCACCGCTTATAAGAGCGGCGGCCGGACCTACGACGATTTTCCCGCGAGCGTGAGAGTCTTGAAGAACGCCGAGCCGGTCTGGGAAGAAATGGAAGGTTGGGACGAGCCGCTCTCGGGCGCGAGAAAACTTTCCGATTTGCCGGCCAACGCGCGCCGCTACGTCCACCGCCTCGAAGAGATCGTCGGCTGCGAAATGATCCTCGTCTCGGTCGGCCCGGGCAGAGAAGAAACTATCATGCTGAAAAACCCTTTCAACTGAGCTCTCAGCAATCAGCCATCAGCAGTCAGCTTAAGTAAGAATTTGAGAAAGAAAATTTCGAATCGCTCTCTTGCATCATCTTAGCTGAAAGCTGATTGCTGACAGCTATCTTAGCTTGAAGATTTCGAGATAGAGCTTGACCGTCTCTTCGAAATTTTTATAGCCTTCCGGGCTTTCAATGACGTATTTATAGCCCCGGAAAAGCCGCGGCGGATCGGGCTCGACATCCGTGCGCACCGGGATGCGTTGAAAGCCCCTGAGCAGCTCGCCGCCTTCTTTCGAGAGCAGAAAATCCATAAATAGCCGGGCGGTATTCGGATGCGGCGCCTTCGCCGCCAGCATCGCGGGGTTGACCTGAACGACCGCGGGCTCGAGCGGCAGCCAGTCGATCGGCGCTTTTCTTTGCAGCATCCGCTCCATCGTCTGGTTGTAAGCGAGGATCAGCGGGTATTCTCCGGCGACCGCCAATTGGACTCTTTCCGTGTTGCCGCGCTTCGGAACCGGGTCCAACGCCGCGAGCCGTTTGAACCAATTGACAGCCTTTTCTTTTCCCCACAAGCCGATCAAGCCCTGGAGCATGCCGTAGGCCTCGGTATCGACGGAGATGTTGCCGCCCTTCCATTTGGGATCGAGCAGCGCCTCGTAGGTTTTCGGCACATCGTCCTTTTTAACCAGCTTGGTATTCCAGCCCAGCACGTAGGCGTTGACGTACCAGGCGGTCCAGTAGCCCCTCTTATCCATCAGGTCCGGGTAGACTCCTTTCCGCTCGGGCGAGGCATACGCGGCGAGAATTTTCTTATCGATCAGCGGCAACACCATCTCTCCCCTGCCCACGACCACGTCCCAGGCGTACAGCCCGCCGCGCGCCTCGGTTAAAATTTTGTTGAGCAGCGGCCCGCCGCCGGTGCGAAAGAGAGTCGCTTTTACGAAGGGATATTTTTTCTGGAAGCGGTCGACGACCTGCTGGCTCTGATCGAGGGTCGTGGTCGTATACCACACGACTTCGCCTTCTTTTTTTGCGCCCTCGATCAGCTTTGCCTGCGGATCGGCCTGTGCGGCCTGGGCAACGGCCGGCCGCAGACCGACGGCGGCGCCCAGTAAGCAAAGGACTACAAGCAGCTTTAATCGCATCATGGGTGAGTCCTCCTCAAAATGACAAACCGAAGAAAGGGCATGGAGATTGCGCTGCGGATTGATGTGATCTATAGGCGACCGTGCGAGTGAAGTCAACCTCCGCGCCGGCAAAATCTTTCAGGCGCGCTGCTTGAATGTCTCCGCGGCGGTCACTATCATAGGACGGTATAAGAAAGGGAGGTGCGGCAATGGAAGCGACAACGGAGAAACTGGTCGCCGATCTCAAGACGCTCATCGGCGACGCGGAAGATTTGCTCAAGGCCACCGCCAATCAGGCCGGCGAGCAGGTGTCGGCTCTCAGACGGCGCGTCGAAAAGACCCTGAAAGAGGGCAAGGAGACGTTGGCCGACGCGGAGGACGTGATATTGGACACGACCAAGGATGTGGCGGAAGCGGCGTCCGCCTACGTGCAGAAAAATCCCTTGAGCGCTGTCGGCATCGCGGCCGGAGTCGGGCTGGTGCTTGGCCTCTTGCTCCGCCGCGATTAGCCCGCGGCTTTTCGATCCATGGACGGCGAAGTCACCGAGTCGGGCCCGGAGCGCGAGCCGGGTTTTTTCGCGTCGCTCAAGTCGGTCGCGGCGTCGTTCGTCGCGCTCCTGCACACGCGGCTCGATCTCGCATCGACCGAAGTCGAAGAAGAGCTGGAACGGCTCAAGCGAATGTTTTTGCTCGCGTCCGTCGCGCTCTTCTGCGCCGCTATGGGCACTCTCTTGCTCACGGTCTTCGTCGTGGCGGTTTTCTGGGACACCCATCGCTTTCTCGCCCTGGGAGGATTTGCCGCGTTGTATTTGATCGCCGGATTTGTCGTCGCGCGGGCGGCGCACAAGACCGCCACCGGCGGGCCGAGATTATTTTCCGCCACCATTGCCGAGCTGGCCAAAGACCGCGAGCATCTGGAGTCCTAAGGACGTGAGCGATAAATTAGCGGAATTAGAGCGACGGCGGCAGCGTTTGATTTTTCAATCAGCGGTACAGCGAGACCGGATGATCGAGAGCTGTCACCAGCTCGCCAAGTCGTTGCGGTTGGTCCGTCTCGCCAGGAGCTTCATTCAAAGGCTCACGGCGAATCCCGGCTCCTTCATAAGCGTTCCCGCCCTTCTCGGCGGCACGCGGCGGACGAAATTTCGCCGGCTCAGCGGCGTGCTGTCTCTGGGCTGGGCGATTTTCAGTACCGTTCGGGCGTGGCGCGCCCGGCGGCGCGCTTGATCGGCGCGTCACTTCCGCTCGCCTGACGCCGCCGTCTCCTCTCTTCTCGGATCGGGCTCCGCGGTCATCTTTGACCCTTTCACCGCGATAGCCTCTGCTAATCCCAAAGAATTTTTTTCCGCCAGCTTGTGGCCAAGACGCTCCAGCGCCTTTCTCGTGTTGGGCGCGATCTTGCTCTCGACGGCGATCTCGTCGGGGAGCCACTGATGATGGATGCGCGGCGACTCCATCGCCTTTTTGAGCGGCATGCGGAAGTCGAGCACGTTGAGCACGGTCTGCAGCGTGGCGCTGATGATGCGCGGTCCGCCCGCCGCGCCGACGACGAGCGCCGGCTTGTCGCCTTCGAGAACGACGGTCGGCGTCATGCTGCTGAGCGGGCGTTTTTTCGGCTGCAGCGAATTGGCATCGCCGCCGACCAGGCCGAAGATGTTGGCTGCGCCCGGATGGATCGCGAAATCGTCCATCTCGTTGTTGAGCACGATTCCGGTCTCGGCGACGAGAATCTTGGACCCGAACTGCGTGTTGACCGTCAAGCTCGACGAGACAGCGTTACCGGATTTATCGATGACGCCGAGATGCGTCGTGCCGCCCTTTTCCGGCTGGTAAGAGGCATAGCCGTAGTATTTCGGCGGAAAGGTTTTCGCCGGAGAGATTCTGCCGCGCGCGAATTTGGCGTAGTCCTTGGAAACGAGCTTGTCCGTCGGCACTTGCGTGAAATCGGGGTCGCCGAGATATTGCGCGCGGTCGGCAAAGGCGTGCTTCAGCGCCTCGGCGAGCAAGTGGAGGTACGCGGCGGAGTTATGCGCCAGCGCGCCGATCTTGTAGCCTTCTAAAATATTGAGCGCCTCGATCAGCGCAATACCGCCCGAGCTCGGCGGCGGCATCGTCACGACGGTCCACTTCCGGTAACGGCCGATGAGCGGCTCGCGCCAGACCGGCTTGTAATTTTTGAGATCGTCGAGCGTCAGCGTGCCGCCCTCTTTCTTTATTCGCGCCGCGATCGCCTCGCCGATCCATCCCTCGTAAAAAACTTTCGGCCCTTCTCCGGCGATCGCCTTCAGGCTCTCCGCCAGCTCGCGCTGGCGGATCGCGTGCCCTGCGCCGGGGAGTTCGTCGTTCACCAGCATGACGCGCGCGAGCTCGGGATTTTTCCGAATGTTGGGAAGTTGGCGCTCCAGCGCGAAGCGAAGTCTGACTTGAGGAGAGAAACCCTCCGTCGCGTAACGAATCGCCGGCGCCATCACGGCGCCGAGCGGCATCGTGCCGAAACGCTTGAGCGCTTCCGCGAGGCCGGCCGCTTCGCCGGGCACGGCGACGGCGAGCACGCCGCTAAGGCTCAGGCTCGCCGCGGGCTTGCCGTCTTTAAGATATTGCTCGCGGCGCGCGGCGGCCGGCGCCGTCTCGCGGAAATCCAGCGCGTGCGCCTTTTTTTCCTTCGCCTGGTAGATCACCATGAAGCCGCCGCCGCCGAGGCCGGAGGCGGACTGATCGACGACCGCAAGCGCGAACGCCGTCGCTACCGCGGCATCGACGGCGTTGCCGCCGGCTTTGAGGATCTCCATGCCGGCTTTGGTCGCAAGCGGGTTGTCGGAGACGACAGCCCCGCTCTGCTGCGCGGGAGAAATGGCCGGCCATAAGGCGATGACAAGGAAAAAAAGTAGAAATAGACGGCGCGGGATTTTTCGCTGCAGCGGCATTGAGAAGTGACTCGCTCTCTGTTTAGAACTTTGCCGGAGGTTTTGCAAGAATTTTCTGGCCCCCGGCGGTTTGGAGGGGCGCTTCGCGTCCGCCAGAGGACGGATCAGCCACAGTTTTAAGGCTGAACCGCCCCTACCTCGAAAATCGGCGTTGTGTTAATCTCATCGAAGCGCCATGCAAATCGTCCTCGGCCCCTTTCATCCCCACCTCGAAGACGCGCTCGTCGAAGAAATTCTGCGCTACAAAAACAACGCGCCGCTCGCGCCGCTTTTGATTCTGGTTCCCTCCGACTCGCTCCGACGCCGCGTCAAAGTCCTCCTGGCGCGCGAGCGCGGCCTGAATTTTCTCAATCTCCACGCGTTCACTTTCTTTCAACTCTCGCTCCGGCTGGTGGAAGAGCGTTACGGAGCGGCGGCGCCGCCGAGCGACAACGCGCTGCTCGAAGAAATCCTTCGGCAAATCATCAGGCAGGGCCTGCCGGGCGCCGCGCCATTCGCCGCTCTCGAAGACAAAGCCGGTGGTGCGGCGGCGCTTTGGCAAACGCTCCGAGATTTGAAAGACGGCGCGGTCGATCCGGAGGTCGTCCTCGAAGCCGTCGGCAACAACCTCTTTGAAGAGACCAACGAAAGCGCCGGGCAACTTTTCACGCTGTTTCAAACCCTGATCGCCGGCTGCGCGCAGTGGAATCTCCGCGACTATGCGGACCTCGACCGCCTGGCGCTGGAGGAAGTTCCCGTCTCGCAGTATCTCAAGCAGTTCGAGCGCGTTCTCTACTACGGTTTTTACGACTTGACGCAGGTGCAGCTCGATCTTTTCCAGTCGGTCGCGCGGCGTTATCCGACGACGCTCTTTTTTCCTCTGGCGCGGGAAAAACCGAAAGCTCCGGCCTGGATCTTCGCCGAGCGTTTTTACGAGAGATACGTGCACGGCATGGCGGATGCCGAATCCGAAACGCGGAACTTGATCGCCCGCGGGGAAACCGGCTTCTCCGGCTCCCTGCCGCCGCTATTCGCCGACGACGCGGACGCTCCGCGCCGGGCGACGCCCGACGGCTTTTTCGTCGCGACCTTTAGCTGCTTCGACGCCGCCGCAGAGATCGACGCGGCGGCGAAGGAAATTTTGCGCCTGGCCGCGGAAGAAGCTTATGCTTTCGACGACATCGGCGTCGTCGGCCGCACGCTGGAGCCGTATCTTCCGTGGCTCAAGGAAAGCTTCGCAAAGCACGCCATTCCGATGACGACTTCGGCCGAAGAGGCGCTCGTCCGCCATCCGCTCGCCAAGGCGGCGCTGCTGCTCGTCAACCTGCCGCTCAAAGGCTATCTCCGAGCGCACTTGATCGACCTCGTTGACTCGCCCTTTTTCAGGGGCGCACCCACGGCGGCAATCGCGCCGCGGCCCGATTTGTGGGATCTTGCCACGCGCCGCCTCGGCATCGGCAAGGGCATCGCCGACTGGCGCCGCCTGGAGGAATATATCGCGCGCGATTCGGCACTCGCCGCGGGCGCGGGCGACGAGGACGAGCCGAAGAAAATTTTCGTGCCGGCGGATCAACTCCGCCTGTTGTGGAAAATTTTCAGCGATATCTTCGCCGATCTGAACTCGCTGCCGGCGGAAGCGTCATGGCGGCGCTACGTCGAGTTGTGGAGAACTTTGCAAAATAAGTGGCTGCGCCTCAATGCGGCCCACAACGCAGTCGATGACGCGGTTGATGTCGCGGTCGACGGCGCGGACGAAAACGCGCCGGTCGCCGAAGCGATCGCCGCCACGCTCGACCGGTTGGCGGCGCTCGACGCCGTCGGCGCGCCGACTTCGCTCCGGCATTTTCTCGAAACCTACCAGCGTGGGCTCGGCCGCGCCGCGCTGCCGGCGCCGGACGCAAACTTTCGCGGCGTCCAGGTGCTGGACGCGATGGCGGCGCGCGGCGTTCCGTTTCGCGCGCTGTTCGTCCTCGGCATGAACGAAGGCCTGTTTCCGCGCACGATTCGAGAAGACGCCTTTCTGGGCGACTGCGAGCGCGCTCTGCTGGAGACCGCGCTCGGCTACAAGGTCGCGGCCAAGCTCGGCGGCTTCGACGAAGAGAGGCTTCTGTTCACTCTACTGGCCGGCGCGGCGCGGGAAAAACTCTACTGCCTCTATTCGCGCAACGACGAGGGCGCCCGACCGCTCGCGCCTTCGTGGTATCTCGACGAGCTCGGCCGCGCCGCGGACGCGGAGAAAATCCAAACGATTTTCGTCCCGCGCGGCGAGATGGAAAAGTCCGCGCTCGCGCCCTTCGACCGCGTCGAGCGGCTGCCGCCGGAGGAGCTCGCGATCCGCTTGATTCTGACGGCGCGGGAGCCGCAGCCGCTGGTCGATCGCTGCCTGCCCGCCCCCTCCTTATATGGGCGCGGCCGCGAAGCGATTCGGCATTTGGAAACCATCGCGGACGCGCTCGCCGAACGCGACGGCGTCGTCGGCGCCCTGCCCGCATATTGGGCGCGCCTCGCCGCGGACGGAATTTCTCCGACCGCGCTGGAGACCTACGCGCGCTGCCCCTTCCAGTTCTTCGCCCGCCATCTGCTCGGCCTGGAGCGGCTCGAACGACCGGAAGTGAGCCCCGCTCCCGACGCGGCTGACGCGGGCGAGATCGTTCATGCGATTCTCAAAATATTTTATCAGGAGCTTCTCGACCGTCCTTCGGCCATTCGAGAACCTCACGGTGGTGAGCAAAGTCGAACCACAGGCTCAGGACAGGCTTCTTTGATAAGCTCAGAGCAAGCGACGGCCGCTCTCGGCGCTGCGGCGCAAAGAGTGTTTCGCGCGTTCGAGCGCGACCACCCGGTCGGTTATCCGCTCGCCTGGGAAAATCTTCAAGAAGACCTTGTCGCGCTGCTCGAACAAGCGGTCGCCCGCGATCTCGCAGAGCTCAGCGCCTCGGGTTACGCGCCGCGCGCTCTCGAAAGCGAAGCCACGGCGCGCCTGCCCGAGAGCTGGCCGGCCCCGCTCGGCGGGCTTCTGATCCGCGGCCGCATCGACCGCATCGACTATCAACCGAAAGAAAATCGTTTCCGCATGGTGGATTACAAGCTCAAATCCGCCCCGGCACCGGCGCCGGATGACAGAAACCTGCTGCGCGCCGCCGTGCGCGGCAAAAGATTGCAGCCTCCTTTCTATTTACGGCTCGGTAAAACTCAGGCGGAGGCGCTCCGGACCGCGGATGCGGCGATCGACGCCGCGTTTTATTATCTTGCGCCCCAATGGGCCGGCGGGCCGCTTGTCGTCGAACGGATGGCCGGCGACGCGTGGGAGGGACCTTCGGGCGCCGCGCTGAAACAGACCGTCGCCTTTCTCGCCGAATCGATCCGGCTGGGTTTATTTTTTATTCAGCCGGACGATTACTGCCGCTATTGCGAGGTCTCCGAGGCGTGCCGGAGAAATCACCGCCCGACGATGTGGCGAGTCGAGCGCGACCCCCGCAGCAAAACCCACAAGGCGCTGCGAAAAAAAGAGACCGAATAATATGGCCGCCGCGATCCCAGAACTCCCCGACGCAGCCGAGCGCGAGCGCGCCGCAACGACGTTCGACCGGAACGTCGTCGTCACCGCCGGCGCCGGCACCGGCAAGACGCGGCTCGTGGTGGACCGGTTGGTGAATCTCTTGATGCGCGATCCGGAGACCAAGCTTACACAGATCGTCGCACTCACCTTCACCAACAAAGCCGCCAACGAGCTCAAGCTCCGGCTGCGCGAGCGGCTCGAATCCTTTCTCCGCGCGCGGCTGGAGAGCGCGCCCGAAAGCGCCAAGGACGAGGAGATTCACCGGGACGCCCGTGCGCTGATGGATCGCTACCGGCTCTCGAAGGAGCGATTGGAGCGCCGTGCGCTCGACGCGCTGCGCCAGATCGAGCGCAGCGAGATCGGCACGATTCACGGCTTCGCCGCGACTCTATTACGTCTCTATCCCATGCAGAGCGGCGTCGATCCCGAGTTCGTCGAGGACGACGGCGCGTCCTTCGACCGCCTCTTCGCCGAGCGGTGGGACGCCTGGCTTGGCGATGAGCTCGCGCGCGGCAGCGACCGCGCCGAGGCGTGGAAGCGAGCGCTCCGAAACGTGCCGCTGGACCAAATCGGGGATCTCGCCAAATCGCTCGCGTCCGAGACGGTCGATCTCGAGCGCCTCCGCACCGCCGGATCGCGCGTGCCGGCGCCGGTGATCGCCTGGCTCGACGACCTGGAAAAACGCGCCGCGGCGCTGCTCGGGCGCCATTCGGACAATCGCAGCAACGAGAAGCTCCTCCGCGCGGCGCGCGGCGTTTTGCAAAAGTTCCTCGCCGCCGGCGAGCGCGGCGGCTGCGAGATTCTCCCGGAGGAAGCGGACGCGCTCGGCGCCAACCTGAACCGGAAACTCAAAGGCTGGCCGGAAGAAGATTGCGACGATGCGCAGGAGATTCTCCGCGCCGCGCGCGCCTTGTGCCGCGTGGACGACGCTTTGATGCGTGAATTGGGCGAGCTTTTGATTCCGTTCGCGGCGGATTTCCGCGAGGCGTTCACGCGCGAGGGCTTCATCTCCTTCGACGGCCTCCTTGCGCGGGCGCGCGACCTCGTGCGCGACCATCCGGCCGTCCGCGAGCAGTTGAAGCGCCGCTACAGCGCGATCTTGATCGACGAGTTTCAGGACACCGATCCGATCCAGTACGAGATTTTAATTTATCTCGGGGAGAAAATCGGCGCCGAGGCGCGGGACTGGAAAGCGGTCGAGCTTGAGCCGGGAAAAATCTTCGTCGTCGGCGACCCCAAGCAGTCGATCTATGCTTTTCGCCGTGCCGACATCGAGGCCTATCTCGAAGTCGTGGAGAATATTTTCAAGGCGCAAGACGGCGTCGAGTTCCGACTCCGGACGAATTTCCGCAGCCACAAAAAAATCCTCGACGTGGTCAACGGCGTCTTCGAGCGCCTGATCGAGCCGCGCGCCGGCCTCCAGCCCGAGTACGTCGCCATCGAGCCGGCGCCGGCGGAAAAAGGCGGCGCGCTCGCGTTCCGTAAGGTAACGCTGCGCAAAGTCCGCGGCGGCGAGGAGAACCTCGGCGCCGAACAGGCGCGCCGGCTCGAAGCCGAAAGTCTCGCCCGCTGGCTCGACGAAGTGGTCCTCGGCAAGGCGGAAATCGTCGATGACCATGGCGCGAAGACGCTGGTCGAGGCCCGGCACGTGGCGATTCTCCTGCGCAAGCTGACCGACGTGCATCATTACCTGGAGCCGCTGCGGCGCCGCGGCCTCCGCTACGTGGTCGAGGGCGAAAGGCATTTCTACGCGGTCCAGGAGATTATCGACGCGGTGAATCTCTTGCGCGCGGTTGACGACCCCAACGACCGTCTCGCGCTCGTCGGCGTGCTGCGCTCCCCGCTGGGCGCGCTTACCGACGCGGAGATTTACGAACTCAACCGCGCGAGGCTTTTAGATTACCGGATCGCCAGGCGCTCTAAAGGAGAGCCGGAGAGTTCCTATGCCAAGGTCCTGGAATTGTACGGAATTCTTTTGCAGCTCCACCTGGAAATCCGCAGCCTGCCCGTCGGCGAGGCGGTCGCGCGCGTGTTCGACCGCGCGCCGGTCCGGCTTTTGGCCGCCGCGACATTTCACGGCGAGCAGGCCGTGGCCAATCTGGAAAAACTTCGCGCGCGGGCCGAGATCATGGGGCGCGACGGACTCAACACG
This sequence comes from Binatia bacterium, assembly GCA_041490745.1. Classification (GTDB taxonomy): domain Bacteria; phylum Desulfobacterota; class Binatia; order UBA9968; family UBA9968; genus JAJPJQ01. Next base: position 10,232 of record JBGPTS010000042.1, read on the forward strand.
CTGAAGGAAGTCATCGCCCGGCTCGGCGCCGACGTGTTGGAGAAAGAAGAAGAGCCGGAAAGCGCGCTGGCGGAGGAGAATCTCGACGCGATTCGGATTTTGAGCATTCACAAATCCAAGGGGCTGGAGTTTCCCGTTGTCGTCCTGGCGGGCTGCCAGGCCCCGCCGCATCCGGCGGGCGAGCGGACATCCGCCGCGCTCCAGGATTGGTCCTCGAATCTCGCCGGCCTGCGCACCGAATCGCTTTGGAGTCTTAACGCGCTGTTCGTCGCGGAGAAATCGCGCCGGCGCGAGGAGGAAGAGCAGAAGCGACTGCTCTACGTCGCCATGACGCGCGCGCGAGAGCACCTCATGATTTCCGCGGCGCCAGCCGAGAGACGCGGCGGAAGTTACCTGGAGATGTTGGAGGAGGCGCTCGGTGCGGAGATCGCCGCAGGAGAAGAGTCGCGAGCCATCGCAGCGGGCCGCGGAACGATAGACATCGAAGTCGTCCAGGAAACTTTGGCCCCGCCGGGCCGGCCGCGGCGGTCGGAACCACCGGCGCCGCTCGCCATCGATTGGGATTCGTACGCGCGGCAATGGAAGCGGCGAGAGAGCGCGCGCGAAGCGGCGCTGGGGACGCCGATCTTTCTCACGCCGACCCTGCTCAAGTTGCGCGAAGCGGAGATGAGCGAGGCGTTGCCGGAGAGAAAAAAAACCGCGCTCGCCTCGGAGCTGCCGCTCATCGTCGGCGAGCTGGCGCATCGTTTTCTGGAGTCTTGGAACTTCGCTGAAGATCCGGCGGAATTTCGCGCCGCCCTCGCGCCGTTTTTGGATCGCCGTCTCGACCCGACGCAGACGGCGCGTCGCGCAGCGGTGGAGCGCGAGCTGGAAGATATTCTCGCCGCCTTTTTTTCCTCCGGCGCGTATCGCGAGTTGAGTTCCGCTGAAATCGTCGGACGAGAAGTCCCGCTGCTGATTCCCTGGGACGGCCGGATCATGGAGGGCGTGATCGACCTGCTCTATGAAAAGGACGGCCGGCTCTTTCTCGCCGACTACAAGAGCGACCGAGTGGAGCGCAATGCGCTCGCGGAGGCCGCGGCACGCTACCATCATCAGGTGGAAATCTATTCGGAGGCTGCGCGCCGCGTGCTAAAAAAGGACGTCGCCGGCTTCAAACTGATCTTCTTGCGCCTCGGTGAAGCCGTCGAGGCGCTAATAACTCCTCACGCCTAACGCCTCACGTTACGTCTTCAGTCGCTCGAGGCTTGCATGGAGGCGGCCAGCGCGCCGAGAAAGCAGAGCGCGGCCGCCGTCAGGCACACGACCCGGTAGCCGTCCATGAAAGCGCCGAGCAACAGCGCCCTGCTTGCCGTGGGCGCGGGACTCCTGAGGCTGTCGAGCGAGGTCTGTCCGGTCGCCGCGACGAGCCGCGCACTCATGATCGCGCTCGCCGTGGCCACGCCGATGGAAAGTCCCAGGCTGCGGACGATCGAAAGAAACGAAGAGCCGACGCCCAGGCGTTCGCGCGGGATCGAACTCATCAGCGCATTGTTGTTCGGCGTCTGAAACAGGCCGAGGCCGACGCCGAGCAGGCTGAGCCTTAAAACGATATCGGCCGTGGCGGCGCCGAGATCGAGCGAGCGCAGGCTCAGAAAAGAAATTCCCATGAGCGCGAGACCGACGGCGGAGAGCAGTCGCGCGCCGGTGCGGTCCGAGAGCCATCCGGTAAACGGCGACAGAACGCCGAGGCCGACCGACGCGGTCGCCATCAAAAGCCCGGCGCGAAGCGTATCGAGTCCGAGACCGAGCTGGAGAAAAAACGGCATGAGCAACTGGTTCATGCTGAGGGCGACGAAGCTCGTCAGGCGCGCGACGTTGCCGGCGGCGAACAAACGGATGCGGAAAAGCGCAAGGTCGAGGAGAGGAAAGCGCGCGCGCCTCTCCCACCAAATAAAGACGGCAAGCGACAGCGCCGCGAGCGCAAGTTCGGCGCGCACAAGCGCGGTATGCCACAAGCCTTTTTGCCCGGAGGTGAGCCCGAGCAGCAAAGCGGCAAGGCTCAGCGCGAACGTCGCCGTGCCGACAAAATCGAACGGCTCTTTTGTCCTTGCATCCGGCGCGCCCGCTTTCTCGTCGAGCAGGATCAACCGCGCGCCGAGAAAACCTACGACGCCGAGGCAAAAGCTCACGTAGAAAACCGATCGCCAGCCCAGCGCATACGTGATGAGTCCGCCGAGCGCCGGGCCGATGACGAATCCGAGCGCCGAAATCATGCCGCCGGAAAGACCCATGGCGCGGCCGCGCTCGGCGGGCGAAAACAGCTCCGTGGCCAGCGCAAAAGTATTCGCCATCATGAGCGCGCTCCCCGCCGCCTGCAGGCCGCGAAAAAAGATCAACTGTTCGATGCTCTGCGAGAAACCCGCGGCGAGCGCGGTCATGGTATAGAGAAAAAAGCCGGCGCTGAGCGTGCGCTTGCGCCCGAATAAATCGGACAGCCGCCCGCAAGGAAGATAGAGCGAGCCGGTGACCAGCGCGTAAATGAACGGCAGCCAGCCGCCCATCGCGATGTCGGTTTTGAATGCGGCGACGATCACCGGCAGGCTGACGCTGAGAAGCCCCGCGTCGGTGGTGACCATGAACGTCGCCAGCGCGGCGACGGAGAGCGCCCACCAGCGATGGTTCGAGCCGAAGATTTGTCGGCGCAGCCGGTCGTTCATCAAACTCGGGCGGCAAACGCCGGACGCTACAGGCGAAAAAATTTTCGCGCGTTGCCGCCCAGTACGGCTTCCTTCTCCGCCTGGGCGATGTCGGAGCGGGCGAGCGTTTCGTCGATCATCTGCTTCGCCGCGACGAGATCGACCTCGTGCGGATAGTCCGAGGCATAAGCGAACGCGTCGAGACCGATGAGTTTTGAGATGTACGAAAGAATTCCCTCGTTGCCTTCGCAGCCGACCAGCACCTGGCCGCTGGCGAGATATTCTCTTAGCGCGCGCCGCTTTCCCGCCGGCGTCGTATAAACGCTCTCGTCGCGCTCCATCCGGTCGAGCAGCAGAATCACCCAGGCGCAGCCGCCTTCGAAAAAACCGACGCGCAAATCGCGATAGCGGTCGAAGACGCCGTGATAGATGAGCGCGGCCATCTCGAGCGCGAGCGGAATCGGATGGCGCAGCGTGCGCGCGGCCCACGCATCGGTGAAGGTGTCCGCGCCGAGGCCGAGGCTCGAGCCGCCGTGAATGCCGAGCACGCAGCCGAGCTTCGCCGCCTCTTCATAGACCGGCCAGTAATATTCGTGGCCGAGATGCAGCGGCAGGCCGCGCGACGGCAGCATCGCGCCGGGAAGCCCGAGGTCGAGCACGAGCCGGCGCAATTCCGTCACCGCCGCCTTGACGTCCTGCATGGCGATGAGTCCCATCGGATGCAGCCGCCGGTCAATTTTACGGTAGCGGTCGGCGACGTAGTCGTTGAACGCGCGGCAGACGAGCACGGCGTAGTCCGCCTGCTGGATGAAGCCGACGGAAAGACCTTCCGACGGAAACAGCACCGTCTCTTCAAATGACGCCTTGTCGAGAAACGCGACCCAGTCTTCGGCCGAGCCCATGCGATGATCGCTCGCGTTGACGCGCGGGCGCGAGGGCGGCGTGATCTCGCCGGTTTCTCCCAAATTGCGCGGATAGTGAATCGCATCGAGGCCGGCGAACACCCCCTGGCGGTTTCTCGACGGGCGCAGCGCCACGTCCCGGATCGCCGGGTCCATGTAGTTCGCCATCTCGGGAATGGACTCGATGATGTGCCCGTCGCAATCGAAAACTTTTACTCGCGCCATGTCTCGCGCCTCCTGAAACGTTTTTCCTACTCTGGATTAGTTAGCAGTAGTCCACAAATCCGTTCATGGTCAAGAGGCCGCTCGACAAGGATGAGGGCGGAGGGATGAGGGATGATAATTTCGCGTGCCTTTTTCAGCCCTCATCCTTCATCCCTTATCCGACGATCGGCCATCGGCGGCCGTTTTCTCCAATGACGCGGAGCGAAACACCGTACAATTTTTTCAGCACGTCCGCTTTCAAGATCGCGCTCGTCTTGCCCGACGCGAGCACCCTGCCCTGCTTCAAGACAAGCGTTTTTTTAAACATCGGCAATATCTCCTCGACATGGTGCGTGACATAGACGAGCGCCGGGACCTTTTTTTGTTTCCCCAACCGTCGCAAGCTGGCGAGAAAGTTTTCCCGCGCGCCGGGGTCCATGCCGGCGCACGGCTCGTCGAGCAGGATGAGATAGGGCCGTGTCATGCGCGCGCGCGCGATGAGAACTTTCTGCTGCTCGCCCTGTGAGAGCGTGCCGAATTCTCGATCCTTGAGCGAAGCCGAGCCCATCTGCGCAAGATAACTTTCGGCGAGCCTGTAGTCGCTTTTCGACGGCGCGTCCCACGGCCACTCGAAAAGCCCCATCTGGGCGAATTTTCCCGACACCACCGTGCGCAAAACCGGCTCGCGCGGCGGAATCTGCGCCGCGAGCGTCGCCGTGACCCAGCCGATGCTCCTTCTAAGTTGCGGCAGATTGACCAGCGCCCTGCCCTTGCGGAAGACCTCGCCGCCCTCGTTGGGCCAGAGAAAGCCGCACGCGATCCTGAGCAGCGTCGTCTTGCCGGAGCCGTTCGGCCCGAGGACGGCCCAGTGCTCGCCCGTCTGAATGGTCCAATTCACCGAATCGAGAATTTTTCTCCCGTCTAAAGAATAAGACACGTTGCGGATATCGAGCGCGGGCATTTTGTTCACCAAGCGTTTCATTTGGTTATTGTTAAACAGCGGCAATTTAGCCTAATATGTTGGAAACTGAAAGCGGACGGTCGGGCTTGAGAGATGAACATGCGCGCAAAACATTTATCCAAACCGGCGATCGCCCTGCTGATGCTGCTCTCGGCAGCGGCGCCGCGAGCGGCCGAGACCGCTTCCGCAGGCCCGATCGTAACGGTCTATCTCAGCCCCACTTGAGGCTGCTGCTCCGGGTGGGTGGTTCACCTGCGATCGAACGGTTTCAACGTCAAGCTGGAAAATACGTCGGACTCGGATCTGGACAAGATCAAGGTCAAATACCGGGTTCCTGCATCGCTCTACTCGTGCCACACTGCCGTCGTCGAGAACTACGTCATCGAAGGCCACGTACCCGCTGACTTGATTTACCGGCTGCTGAAAGAAAAACCGGCGGTCGTCGGCCTCGCCGTGCCGGGCATGCCCAGCGGCTCCCCCGGCATGGAAGGCGGCCGGCCGGAGCCCTACAACGTCTATACGTTCGACAAAAGCGGTAAGGCAACGATCTATGCGACGCGATAGACGGTGAATTTTTTAGCGCTTCTATTTTGAAGCAAAGGAGAACGACCATGCTTGAGCTCGCCGGCAAGAAGATACCGAATACGTTGATCGAGATCGTCGATCCGACGCGGACGGCGCTGCTTCTCTGGGACCTGGAGTACGGGATCGCGCCGAATGCGTTCAACTATAAAGAGATCGCGGCGAACCTGAAGATGCTCGCCGAGACCGCGCGCGCCGCCGGCGTGCAGGTCTTCTATTCTGTGCAGACGCACTTCGATTTAGTGAAAGAAGAGGCCGGCGCCTGGGTGCGCGTCCGGATGAAACGGGCGAACGCGACGGACGTCGCGCAACTGCTGAAAGAGAAGGACGACCCGCACGGCCGGGAGATCGTCGAGGAGCTGAAGCCGCACGCGAACGACATCGTGTTTCAAAAACGAAGACCGGACGGCTTCATCGGAACGGATTTAGATCTCATGCTCAAAAGCCGCGGCATCGGCGCGATCGTCATTGGCGGCGTCGCAACCGAGGGCGGCGTCGAAGGCACGGCGCGCACGGGGCGCAATCTCGGCTACGACATGGTCGTGCTCAAAGACGGTTCCGGCTCGCGCAACCGCGAGCTGCACGAGCTGGCGCTGAAGCTCATGGAGCGGACGCATTTCGACGTGGCGACAGCGGCGGACGTGGCCGCGGTGTGGCGGGGAGGAAAGAAGTAGCGAAACTCCTACTGCTCGCCCGGCGTGAGCAGTTGCAGCCGGTGGCCGTCCGGATCGGAAAAATAAATGCAGTGAGGGTCGCCGCGGCGGCCGTTGACTTCGATCCCCTGCTCTTCCAACAGGGCCTTCACTTTTTCGTATTCACCGGACTTCAAGCGCAGCGCCATATGATTCATCTCGCTGCCGCCGTGGATCTTCTCGCCGTCGTCCGTCTCGAACAGCGCGACACCCTGATTGCCGCACTTGAGGAAAAGCTGCCACGACCGTTCGTGTTCGACTTCCATCCCGAGAAAATCCACGTAGAACTTCTTCGAGCGCGAAATATTCTTGACGTGGAGCACAACGTGATCGATGCCGGTGACTTTTAGCGGCGCTTTCATAAGAACCTCCTTTGATGATTTCGCCGCTATTCTATTCGAAGCGGACGAAACGGTAAAGTGGAAACGTTCGAACCGTCTGTGCTATTAAAGCGTCTCATGAAGAGCCTGCTCGCCGCCGTCGTCGCTTTCGCCGTCTTCTCGCCGCCGGCGGCGCTGCGCGCAACAGACGTTACGCCAATTCCTCCGCCGGCCGCGCTCAAAGAATGCCTCGCCAAACCGCCACCCGGTAATAATGAATGCCTGGAGCTGCTCTTTCGCGGCGCGCTGGAGAAGCAATCGCCCGCAGAGCTTTTGAAGTTGGTCCAGAAGTACGAGGACGAAGACGCCGCGCTGCTTCTCGCGTGCCATCCGGTCGTGCATGCGCTGGGGCGGGAAATATTTCGCGTGAAGGGCAACATCCACGATTCTTTTCTGGCGTGCGACCAGACTTGCCACTCGGGCTGTTACCACGGCGCGGTCGAACGATTTCTGCGCGGCGACAACACCCAGCTCGCGCGGCACGTAAGCCAGAATGAGATCATGAGCAAAGCCTCGGCCGCGTGCGACGCAAACGCGCCGCTGCGCTTCTATTTCCAGTGTCTGCACGGCCTCGGCCACGCGCTCATGTACTTCACCGAAAACCAGCTCGGCTCTTCGTTAAAAGGCTGCGACGCCCTGCCCGACGATTGGAGCCGCGACTCCTGCTACGGCGGCGTCTTCATGGAAAATCTTTTTTCGGCGAATCCGGATAAGCGGGACGTAAGCGCCGCCGACTATCACTACCCGTGCAGCAATGTCGATGCGCGATATCGCGGCGCGTGCTATCTCATGCAGACGTGGCGGATGGAGGAGATGGGCCTCGCGACCGACCGGCTGTTCAACGAGTGCCGCAATGCCGGGCCGTTCGAGACGCCCTGCGTCCAGTCGATCGGGCGCGACCTGTCGAACCTCGCGCGCAGCGGCGGCAACCGCCTGGCGGCGGAAAAATGCGGGCGCGCCGAGGGCGAGACGCGCCGCGCCTGCATCCGCGGCGTCGTCTATGCGTTGATCGACAACACCTGGGACAACCGCTATGCCGCGCCCTTCTGTTCGGCGCTCGGCGAAGAAGACAACGCGTACTGCAATGAGGCGAGTCGGGAGTACCTCAAAACGTTCGTGGAGAGATAAAGGGATGCGAGCGAAGGGATGAATGTTCCAAAACGGCTACCGCCGCGCCCGAGCAACGCACGCTCTATCGAGCGCTCGTAATTTCGCTTCGCCTATCGGAAACCCGAACTGCTCGTTCCGCATCCGCAGGCGCTGCCGCGAAACCCGCCGGATGATTTCCGCCGCGCGCTCGAAGTCGCGCTCGCTACGCACCACCTTGGCCAGGTTGCGCGCGCCGGCGTTTTTGTGATCGACCTCGTCGGCAAAAATCTCGCGGAACGCCGCGGCGATCTTCCGCTCGATCTTTCCCCGCTTCAGCCGGATGCAGACTTCGTAAAGCGCGCCGCCTCCGCCTTCGGTGAGGGTAACCGCGGCGCGCTCCAGCTCTTCGTTACGACGGCGCATCTCCGCCGCGCTCGGCGTTTTCGATCCGTGCAGCAGCGCGGCGAAAGTCTTCGAGTAGCGCGCCCTGACGCGCGCGAGCCTTTTGTCCTCGGCCAGCCAGGTTAAATCCTTCGGCCCAACTTTCTCGCCGCCGATCTCTTCGAGCAGGTCCATCACCAGCCGCGCATGCTTGGTTTCCTCGGCCAGCTTCTCGGCGATTTCCTCGAATGCGTGACGATCCACCTCGCCGTCGAGCCGGGAGTAAAACGTCGCGAGGATCTTGAGCAGCGGCTTGATCGCCGCGTGTTCCTTGAAACCCTGCGCCTTGAGCCAGCGGATGTGCTGCTCTTTGGCTTTGGGCCTGGCGAAGTAGGCTTTGACAATCTCCGCTTCGGCGCGACGGTAACTTTCCGCCAGGCGTTGAAGCGATTTAAGATAGGATGCCATGCGGCTCTATATATCTAAGGAGCCGGCCGCGGGACGACCGCGCCGCATTTCTTGCAGGTGCGGAGCGCCTCGTCGCCGTAGAAGCGCTCGTGCACGCGCGAGACCGGGTCCTGGCTATAGTCGCCGACATGAACGGAGACTTCGTAAACTTTTTCGCCGCAGCGCCCGCACTGCCAGAGAAAGCGGTCTTCCTCGCCGGAGCGGCGCTTGCGCTCGATGACGACGAACCAGGCGTCTTCGGTCACGCGCGGCGAATGCGGCACGCCGCCGGGGCAAAGCAAAAGCTGGCCGGGGTGGATCACGGCGATCTTTTCATCGCCTTCGGGCGTGAGGTAATGGAGATGCTGCTCGCCGGCGAGTTGCAGCGTGACCTCGTCGCTTGGATCGACGTGAAAATCGGCGCGCATTTTTCTGCCGCGACTCAAGAAGACGATCGACTCGGAATCCTGCCATAGCACGCGCCGCCCCTGGCCCGCTTCGCGGACGGATCGAATCGCTTCTTCGAGATCGACGGCAACCAAATTCTTCATTGGACCTCCCGCAGATTAGTCCCAACGCGCCTATGTTAGTTGCAGCTGGTTGATTCTGGCAAGTTGATTTTAGATTTTGGATTTTGGATTTTCGATTCAATCTAAAATCGGCTCAGCCAAAAAGAGAAGCTGATCAGCCTCGGGCTGAAATCGAAAATCTAAAATGAGCTACGGTCCCGCCAAGCGCACCGACGGCCGGCCGATATGGATGTGCGCGCCTGTCGATGATCCCGCCACTTTTCCGCGAAACGCGAGGAACGGGATGCCGGCCTTACGCAGGTAGTCCATCAACCCTCGCCCTTCGGCGCTATCCGGATGGACCGCCACGTCCATCGCGTTGCGGTGATCGAATTTCATCTGCCGGTGCATCTCGGTCTCGCCGCGCGCGCTGACCGGCAGCGGGTGGCCGAAACGCGTGGAAAAAAACGTCTCGACTTTGCCGGCGTCCGCCAGCGACCACGCCGCGCCGCCGTTGTAGCGAATCAGAGCGCCGCTCTCGCCGTATCCTCCTGTGGGCAGCGGCGGCAGCGAGGCGAGCTGCGAGCGCGCCTCCGCCTCGCTGACGATCATCTCGGCCTGCTCGATTTGCCGCAGCGTCTCTTTGACCTGGGCCTCGGCGCGCGCGACCGCGAGCTGGCTCTCCTCCATCTCCTTCCGCGAGATGTAACCCTTCTCAAGCAGCGGCGCGCGCGATTCCGCGAGCCGCGCGAGTCGCTCAACGTCGCGCTGTTCGAGCTCAAGCCGGAGCACGAGCTTCTCCCGATATTCCGTCGCGGTCCGGATAACCTCCGCGGTGGCGCGCGAGATCTCGTCGTCCGCCCGGCGCGGCTCGGCGGCCTGGGCCGGACGCCGCGCCTGGCCCACCATCACAAGCGAAGCCGCAATCAGGACCGCTCCTACAAAGACATATGTTTTCGCCGCCGGCATCTTTCGCCCTGCCCTTTCGATCTTATCTCGTAGCAGTCCCGCGGCGCAATGGAAAGAACGCTTGCGGCGTCTGAGGAAACTTAGTAGTTTATGGAAACCGCCGGCGGAGAAAAACTTTTGGCACGAAAATACGTCCTCAAACGCAGCGAGCTTACTTCCCGCTCCCTTTCCGGGATCGATTACCGCAAAGAGCTTAACGACGCCCAGTACGAAGCGGCCACCGCCCTCGAAGGCCCGTTCCTGGTGATCGCGGGAGCCGGCACCGGCAAGACTCGCACGCTGGTCTATCGCGTCGCGCGCCTGATCGACGTCGGCATCGATCCGAGAACGATCTTGCTTCTCACCTTCACGCGGCGCGCCGCCGAAGAGATGCTGCGCCGGGCGAGTCTCTTGATGGACAACCGCTGCGACAAAGTCGCCGGCGGAACCTTCCACTCCTTCGCCAATACGGTGTTGCGCCACTACGGGCGGAAGATCGGGCTGATGCCGTCTTTCACCATCATGGACCGTCCCGACAGCGAAGACGTGATTCAGTTGCTCCGCGCCGAGCTCGGCTTGAACAGCAAGGAGAAGCGCTTTCCGCGCAAGCAGACCGTGGCCGAGATTTACAGCATGGCGCTGAACAAGCAGTGGACGATTCCGGATTTGATCGAGCGCGATTATCCGCATCTGCACGAATTTCTCGACGACCTCTTGCGCCTCTACGAGCGCTACGTGGATTACAAAAAAACCCGCTCGCTGGTCGACTACGACGACCTGCTGATAAACTTGAAAGAGGTGCTCAGCGGCGACGAAGAAATCCGCCGGCGGCTGTCGGAGACCTATCGCTATATCATGGTGGACGAATATCAGGACACCAACCGCCTGCAGGCCGACATCGTGAGGCTCCTCGCCGCGACGCACGACAACGTCATGGTCGTGGGCGACGACGCGCAGAGCATCTACTCGTTTCGCGGCGCCAATTTCCGCAACATCATGGACTTCCCCAAGGACTTTCCCGGCGCGCAAGTGATCTCGCTGGAGGAGAATTACCGCAGCACGCAGCCGATTCTCAATTTGACGAACGAAATTATTTCGCGCGCGACGGAGAAATACGACAAGCGTCTGTTCACGAGCAAAGAAGACGGCGACGCGCCGCTCCTGGTCCAGGCCGAAAGTGAGCAGATGCAGTCGCGCTTCGTCTGCCAGAAAATCCTGGAGCTGCGAGAAGAAGGCGTGCCGCTGTGGGACATGGCGGTGCTGTTTCGCTCGAGCTTTCATTCCTTCGACCTGGAAATCGAGCTGACGCGCCACAACATCCCGTTCGTCAAGCGCGGCGGCTTTCAGTTCATGGAGACCGCGCACATCAAGGACGTGCTCGCGCATTTGCGCGTCCTCGCCAACCCGCAGGACCTCATCTCCTGGACGCGCGTGCTCTCGCTACTGGAAGGCGTCGGCTCGCAGATGAGCCGGAAGATCATCGACTGGATTCTCGCCGGCGCCAATCCGCGCGAGCGCCTGCGCTCGTTCAACGCCAAAGGCAAAGTCGCGCACGGGCTGCGCACGCTCGCGCAGGTCTTGGAAGTCGCCGCCGAAGCCGAGCGGCCGGCCGAGAACGCGCAATATTTGATGCAGTACTACACGCCGATTTTGAAGCGTCAGCATCCCGAGGACTATCCCAAGCGGCTGCGAGACCTGGAACATTTTCAGAGCATGACCGAGCGCTATCGCAGTTTGGAGCGCTTGCTCACCGACATGGCACTCGAACCGCCGACCGACAGCGTTGACGACGCGCTCGCCGTCGATCCCGACGAAGGGCCGCTCGTGCTCTCGACGATTCATTCGGCCAAGGGGCTGGAGTGGCACTCGGTGTTCATCATCTGGGCGTTGGAAGGCCGTTTTCCGTCCTACTACAACATCAACACGGCGGAAGAGCTGGAAGAAGAGCGGCGGCTGCTCTACGTCGCGGCGACGCGCGCCAAGGAAAATCTGTTCATCACCTATCCGGTCAAAATCTTCGACCGGGGCATGGGCGCCGTGCTCTCGCGGCCGTCGCAATTTCTCGAAGGCATTTCGGACGCGATGCTCGAGCCGATGACGCTGGTGGACGAAGGACAAGACCGCGGCTGGGAGGAATAAACTTGGCTCGTCTTTTATTGAATATCATTATTTTCGTGAGCGGCGCCGTGCTCATGGCGCTGGAGATCGTAGGCTCGCGCGTGCTCGCCCCGTCCTTCGGCAACTCGATCTTCGTCTGGGGCAGCTTGATCTCGGTGGTGCTCGCCGCGCTGAGCGCGGGCTACTACTGGGGCGGCAAACTCGCCGACCGCGATCCTTCCTTCGCGCGGCTGCTGCTGCTCGTGGCGATCCCCGGCGTCATGATTGCGGCTCTCCCGTTCGTCTATTCGACGATGAACGATTGGATCGCCGGCGCCGATCTGGGTCCGCGCGCGAGCCCGCTCGTCGCCAGCGCGATTTATTTTCTCGCGCCGGGGATTTTTCTCGGCGCCGTCTCGCCCTACGCGATCCGTCTCGCCGCGACGACTTTGACGACGGTCGGCAGCACCGCCGGCACACTTTACGCGCTCTCCACCTGCGGCAGCATCTTCGGCACGCTGTTCACTGCGTTTTATCTCATCCCGGCGATCGGCGTGCGCAACATCATCCACTGGCTCGGAATCACGCTGGTCGCGCTCGCGCTCGTCATGTGGCCGCTTGCCGGCGCGCGTCGTGAGAAGCGTGCTCGCGGCACTTCGGCTGCGCGTCGCGCCGCGTTAATGATCTGGCTCTTGTGCGTCGCCGCCGCGCCTGCGCCGGCCTGGCCGGGAGACAAACCGCTCTACGAAAAAGATTCCTTTTACCATCACATCCGCGTCGAGGAAGACGACGAGGCGCGATATCTTTACTTCGACCAGACGCTGCAGAGCGCGATGAACCTCAATAACCCGACGGCGCTGAGATTGCTTTACTCGCGCTACGTGTCGCTCGGCTTCGTCTTTCGCCCGGACGCCAAAACCGCCGCGATCATCGGCCTCGGCGGCGGCTCGGTGCCGAAAAAGTGGCAGAAGGAATTTCCGGCGCTGGCGCTGGACGTGGCCGAGATCGACCCTGAAGTGATCCAGGTGGCAAAAAAATATTTTTCCTTTCAAGAGGGAAACAATCTCCGCGTCCACGCCCAGGACGG
>JBGPTS010000043.1:0-22541 GCA_041490745.1 Binatia bacterium
GACTCCGTTGACGACAACTACGCCGTTGACCGTAACGGGTTCCGCGATGTCTCCCCCCAGGGCCGCGCTATTTCGCATCGGCTGGATGCGGAATATTTCGACGGCTGTGCAAGGGGGCGTGGCGCACGGGGCGACCTTCCATACTCTTCCCTGGTTGGCCGTGCCGTCGGAGACCCAGAGATTATCATTCCGGTCAAAAGCGAGCCCGTTGGCTCCAGGAACTCCTGTGGCGTAAATAGCCCCAATAGGCGGCGTAGTACTGCTGAGCGTACCGGCGGGGAAGTAATAAACAATGGCTGTTGGAGTTCCAGCTGTACCACTGTCGCCCACAAAGAGATCGCCTGCGCTGTTAAAGGCAATGCCTGCGGGATTGCAAAGCGAAGCAGCCGGAGCTGGAGGCGCTGGGTCTGGAATCAAGCCAACGACGGCCAAGGACACGGCTCCGGCCGCTATATTTACCTGATAGACCGGACACGGAAGACCGTTGGTTGTTTGACGCCCCGCGGTAAACAGGTTACCCGCATTATCACCGGTTAGCCCCTCGACCTGGAATTGCGTTGCAACCAGCGTTGTAAAGGTAGCGTTAGCGGGAAACTGCGCCCAGGACGGCGACGATCCCAGGCCAACAACAAGAAGAACCGATAGGCAAACTAGCCACCAGGTTTTCATGGGTTTAGCCTCGCTTTCTTTAGAGCGCCCCACCTTTCGATGGGGATTCAAATACATCGAACTTATTCGGAGTATTTTTCCGCGCGGAAAGCTTTATGGCACCCGCCGCAGGCGTCGCCGAGAGCCTTGACCTTCACGTCAACCGCCGCAGCGTCCCCACTTTTAGCCGCGTCGGCCAGCTCGCTCGCCGCTTTCTTCAAGTTCTTGGCGTTCTTGGAAAAATCGTCGGACTTTTCCCAGATGGCGTCCGTCGCCTTGGTTTTGCCTTTGGTGCTTCCCTTGGGGAACGCCTCGACGATTTTATCCGCGTTACCCATGATGTCTTTGGCCTTGGCTTCGACCGTCGCGTTGTCCTTCGATTCGACGGCGCCCTTTATCGCCTTGGTCGCCGCACTGTTGTCCTTCATGAGCTTCTGCCTCTTGTCGATAACGTCCTGTTGGGCAAAAAGCTCGGATGCAACGAACAGCGAAAGCAGGGCGAATAGAAACGCCCCCAGTAGTTTGTGATCATTCATACTCTGCTCCTTTCAGGTTGTTTTAATCGCCTTTGTTTACCTTTTTGACTTCGTTAAGTAGCTGCTCCGTGGAAAGTAAGTCTTTTTCGGTGTTCGAAGGCCGGACGTTCAAGTAGCGCACCACGCCCTCCTTGTCGATAATGACATAGGAGCGCTTGGCGACCCGTCGCTCCTGGTCGTAGACCCCGAAGGCCGCCATGATCTTCCCATCCCGGTCGCTGAGAAGCGGATAGTTGATCTTGGCGAAATCGGCAAAGGCCTTCTGCGAGAAGGGGGCGTTGGCGCTGATTCCCAGGACTTCGGTGTTTTCCGCTTGGAACTGTGGGTAATTGTCCGAACCGGACGCCTGCAGGTCTTTGATTCACGTGGGGCTAAAGTCCAGGACATAAAAGTTTATGAGAACGTTTTTCCCTTTGAGGCTGCTGAGCTTTAGTTTCCCTCCCTTAGCGCTGTCGAGCTCAAAGTCCGGCGCTTTTTCGCCGACTTCGAGCGCCGCCGCGGAAATCGCGGTAGCGATAATAAAGAGTAGCGAAAAGATGGAATGGAGCGAGGCTCTTCTCAATTTTCCCATGATTTGGTCGCCTTTCTCATTGGACGCCGAACCAGCCCGAATCATACAGGGCCGGCGTCCAGGAACGTCTTTTTATCCCCTAACTCGGAGCGCGTCAATGCCCCGAATGGGTAAGTATGGCTGCACCTTGCGGAGACTAACCTATGGCGTCGCGCACGGCCAGCACTGCGGCCTCGGTGCGATTTTTCACTTGAAGCTTTCGGAACAGGGCCTTCAAATGCATCTTGATCGTCTCGCGTGAAAGATTGACCAGCCGGCTCATCTCTTCGTTGCTGAGTCCTTCCGCCAATAGATGCAGCAGCCTCAGCTCCTGATCGGTCAGGCTATATTTCCCGGCGAATTCTTTCTTGCGCTCGGCCTCGGAAGTTTGCGCGGGCCGGGCCGCGCGCGGCAGCGTGAGATGCGCCAGATAAGGAGACGAGAGGGACTTGCCGAGGTAGGTGTGGCGGATGATTTCGATGAAATCCTTTTGATCCGCATCCTTCAAAATGTATCCCGCCGCCCCGGCCCTGAGCGCCGAGATGATTTTCTCGTCGTCGTCGTGAATCGAGAGCATGAGCACCTTCGCCCGCGGCACGAGACTGGAAATGAGCTTCGCCGCCTTGATGCCGTCCATCTTCGGCATCCGCACGTCGAGCAGCGCGATGTCCGGTTCCTTCTCCTGGGCGCGCAGCACCGCCTCCTGGCCGTCGGCGGCCTCGGCGACGACGCGAAGATCTTTCACGCCTTCGAGCAATTTTCTCAAGCTCTGACGAAACAGCCGCTCGTCATCGGCGATCAATATCTTGATCGGCATAGGCCTGCTCCTCTTCGGGATTGACCGGCAGCGCGACGGAGACCGCAAAGCCGCCGCCGAGCCGGCTTTCGGCCCAAATTTTTCCGTGGTGCGCCTCGGCGACGAGTTTGCAATAGGGCAGGCCGAGGCCGGTGCCCTTGCCGAGGTTGCCCTGGTCGCGCGAGTAGAACACGTCGAAGATTTTCGTGAGATCGCTCTCGGGAATGCCTTCTCCCGCGTCCTCGACGCGCAGCACCGCGCGCGGCCCGCGCCCCTCGTCGCTCGCCACCAGCGAGGTCGAGATTTGAATGCGGCTCTCGTTGGGCGAGAACTTGATCGCGTTGCTGATAAGGTTGATCAGCAGCCGCGTGAGCCGCCTCTTATCCGCCCGGAGCGAAATGGCCGGCGCCTGGACGCGGGTAACGACGGCGATTTTTTTCTCCTCGATCTCCGGCCCGAGGATATGCAGGCTCGTTTGCACCAGCTCTTCGACGCGCACCGGGCCGAGCGCCAGCGGCAGGTCGCCGAAATCCGAGCGATAGATGTCGAGCATCTCGTTTACCATGCCGATCACGAGATCGCCGGCGCTGACGAGGTCTTGAAGAATTTTCTTGCGCTGGTCGTCGTTCGGTTCCGGCGGCGTCTGTTCGAGCCGTTCGAGAGTCTTTTTGATTCCCAAGAGGGGATTTTTGAGATCGTGCGCGATCATGTGCGCCATCGCGGCGCGCTTTTTCTCTGTGTCCGCCAGCTCGTTGCTGCGTTCAGCGAATTTTCGTTCCAGCTCGCGGCGATAGCTTTCCACCTCGGCCTTGGAGCGGCTGAGCTCTTCCAGCATGCGGTTGAAGGAGGCGGCAAGCGCGCCGATCTCGTCCTTCGACTCGATGGCGACCGATGCAGAGTAATCGCCAGCGGCGACCTGCTCGGTGCCGCTCACGAGTTCCTTCAGGGGCCGGGTCAGTCGCCGGCCTAAAATCCACGAGATCGACAGCGCCAGCACGCTGCCGATGAGCGCGACGGCGAACAGTGCCTTCTGCATGCCGCCGATCGCCGCGGTCATTTCCTTTGACGGATAGAAGATCGATATCATGCCTTCCGTGCCCCGGTCGGTCGTAAGCGGCAAGCGGATTTCGAGCGATGGCTTGGCGTCGCTTCGATGCCACCGCGGCTCGCCCTCCGGCATCGCCGAGTCGGCGGCGGCCGCGGCCGGTTTCACCGGCTGGCCGGCGGCGCTCGCCGTATAAAGCCGCTCGCCGATGGCGATGACGACCCTGCCGCCGGCGATTTGTTCGAGTTTTTTCACCAGGTCGCGGTTGACCGCGTAGCCGGCGCTGACGACGCCCAAAAGGTTGCCGTCTTCGATTTCCTCCGCGGCGCGGAGATAGGCGCGCCCGGCGCGCTCCTCGACGCCGTAGTTGGACAAATCGCCCGTCCGTTGCAGCAGTCTTTGAATGTCCTTGGCCAGCGGCGGCCGGTCGCCGTAAGCCGAGGGATCGTGCACGCGGAGAAAAATTTTCCCGGAGGGATCGAGGATCTCGATAAAATCGATCTGCACCGAGCCGACCAACGGCAGCAGGTGTTGGAACAGGCTCGCTCGATCGTTTTTCTTGAGCGCGTCGCGCACGCCGGGCATTTCCGCGATCCAGTGGACCAGGCCGCCGGCGGTTTCCTGTTTTTCGCTGAGGAGGAGTTTCACCTGTTCCGCCTGGGTGGCGGATTTTTCCGCGAATTGCCGCTCCAGGGTCGTGGAAAGAGTTTTCGAGGTCCAGAGGATGGCGAGGCCCATGGGCAGCAGGATGATCAAGAGCGACGCGAGCAAGAGTTTGTGCAGCAGGCTTTTCATCGGCCACCCTCGCTCTCGGAGACGAATTTTCCGAACTCGCGCATCCACTGCTCGGCGAGCGGACCGGGATTTTTTTTCGCGATCAAAAGCAGCGGCCGGGTGAACGGGTAAATGCCTTGCCGGATATTTTCCGCCGTCGGCGCCTTGCCGTCGATCGCCAGCACTCTCACGCCTTCGGCCTCGGCTTCCTCCACGCGCACGATGCCGTACCCGAGCGAGCCGCGCACGCGCTTGATCGTGCGCAGGATTTTTTCCTTGCTGGCGCGCAGCACGAACGCCTTCTCGCGGCCGTCGAAGCCCTTGCCGAAAAGTTTTTCGACGAAAGTGCCGTGAATTGCCGCGCTTGCCTCGCGCGTGAGCGGCACGATGCCTTTGTCTTCGCCGCCGACCTCGCGCCAGTTGACAATCTTACCCAGGTAAATTTTTCTCAGTTGATCGAGCGTCAGGTCGGTCGCGGTGTTCCACGAATAGCTCAGCATGATGATCGCGTCGCGGCCCATCGATTCCACGCGAAAATCGGCGGCCTCGGCGCCGGTCAAATTGCGCGTCACCAAGCCGACCTGGATCTCGCCGTTGTGTGCCGCGCCGACGGCGTAGTTGGAGTTGCCGCGGCGGATTTCGACCTCGGCCTGCGGATGGTTTTTGCGGAACTCGGCGGAAAACTTTTCCGCCAGCGGGGCGAGCGACAGCGCGCCGCCGACGATGAGTCTTTGCGCCGGCGTCTGGGCTCGAAGCGAGACGGGAGGCAGCAGGAGGAAAGCCAGCAACAGAGTGTAAGTGAGACCGGCTTGGCTCATAGGCATGATCTCTTCCTGGGTCTGCCCGAGATCGATTAGATTATTGCGCGGACCGACGGGCGTTCTTTCATCCGTTTCAGCCACTCTCCCAAACGCGGCAACGAGGGATCGGGGAGAATGCCGAAACCTTCCATGCGCAAAAATCTCGGAATGAGCGCCGCGTCCAACAGCGAGAACTCGCCGGCCAGGTACGGCTGGCCGATTTCGCGTTCGAGGTGTTGGAGGCGGTTTTTGAGATCGGTCTTCGCCTGCGCGACGGCCGCTTGATCTCTTTCGTTCTCCGGCTTCATCGTTTCGGCGCGAATCTTTTGATAAGGCGGATCGAGATGATTCATGCCGTAGTCGGTGAGAATGCGGATTTTCGCCCGCTTGGCGGGATCTTTCGGCAGAAGCGGTGGCTGGGGGTATTTTTCCTCGAGGTACTCGTTGATGATGAGCGACTCGTACAGGACCGTCGCGCCGTCGATCACGACCGGCACCTTGCCGTAAGGGTTGAGCTTCAAAAATTCCGGCTTCTTTTGCTCCTTGGCTTTCAAATCGACCGGAATTTTCTCGTAAGGAAGCTTTTTCTCTTCCAGCACGACTTTCACGCGCTGGCAGTTCGGCGAACTCGTAAAATCATACAGCTTGATCGTGGCCATGAGATCATCCTCCTGATGTGCGATTCTTTACTTCAGCGGGGATGCGAAGGCAAGAGTGAGCAGAGCCCAAGTCGGTTCAGACCTGACGGATTTTGTTGGAGGCGGCTTTAACGGACGCTGGCGGGATCCTTGGCCTCGCGCGGGAACCAGCCGCCGAGACGGTGGTAGCCTTTCAGGTAGGTGATCTGCCCCGCGTTGGTCATCGCGTTCTCCAACACGCTGACGAGCCGCACGGCTACAGTCGGGAGCGGTTGATACCGGGGTTCGTCGAGCTGCTGCGCAAGATCCTCGGCGGTCAACGTCTTGAGGTATATCTTCGTTCGCTCATACGTCGCATCGTGGTAAGCCAGCAGCAGTTCCGTCGTTGCGCGAAACGCTCGCGTCTGCTCGCGCGTGTGCGTGGCCGATCGCCCATAATCTGCGGGCTCGGGTGGCATGGCGAAGCGAGCCGCCCAACCGTCGCCGATCCATAGTTGCTCTCGGCCGGTAAGCCGCGACACATTGGCATCCATAACTCGGGTGAGCCGCCACGCGAGCCAACCTATGGATGGAAGCGGCTCTCGGGTCAGCTCATCCTCGGTGAGATCTGCCAGCGTGCGATGCAGCGATTCGTGAACCCGCGTGAACGCGTCCAGCAAAATGTGGGTCTCTGCCATTGCCATATTCCTTTCTGTTGCCACGTTCGTCCGTTGCCGAGAGTCTCCAACCGATCCTACGCCTTGTCAATCTTTTCTGAGGGCCAGTTGATCCGCCATCCGTTTGATGTTATCGCCTAGTCTTTCGCCGGCAGGAAGTTGACACTCCGGCCAAGCATTCGTCAAACAATCGCCATGCAAATCGATATCGAGTTGAACTCCGGCGCGCAGTTGCCGATGGATGCGATTCCCGAGCTCGCGCGGCTCGCGGAGGAAAACGGTTTTGCCTGCGCGTGGGGTGGCGAGGCAAACAATAAAGATCCCACGGTGATGCTCTCCGCCATCGCGGCGGTCACGACGCGCATGCAGATAGGCTCGGCGGTTTATCATATCCTCGGCCGCACGCCGGCGACGCTTGCGCTTCAGGCCGTCGGTCTCGACGAGCTGTCGCAAGGGCGGTTTCTCCTCGGTATCGGCGTGTCGAATCCGACGATTGCCGAGTGGCACGGCCAGCCGTCCGACCGGCCGCTCGGCCGCGTCAAAGAATATCTGGAGATCACGCGCGCGGCGATGAACGGCGAGAAGCTGAATTATTCCGGCAAGTTTTTCTCCGCTCGCGCCTTCAAGCTGGCGTTCAAGCCGTCCGGCCGGAGGATTCCGATTTACCTCGCGGCGTTCGGACCCAAGATGTCGCGACTAGCCGGCAAGTTGACCGACGGCGTGCTCATCAACATGGCCAATCCGCCGGAAATCCGGCGCATCGCGGCCGAGGCGCGCGTCGGCGCGGCAGAAGCCGGAAAAAATCCCGCAGACTTGGAAGTGATTTGCAAGGTGCGCTGCTCGGTCGCGCGCGACCGGGCGCAGGCGCGCGAGGCGTTGAGCCACGCGCTCACGTATTATGCGCTCGCCGACTACTACCGCGATCTTTTGACGCGCATGGGATTCGGCGTCGAGATTGACGCGATGCGCGGCGCGTGGAAATCCGGCGGGTTTCACGCCGCGAGGGCGCTCATCACCGATCGGTTGTTTGAAGCTTTGCCGATGGCGGCGGCGACTTCCGTGGAAGAAATTCGGGAGAAGATCCAGCCGTACTTCGAAGCCGGCGCATCCCGGGTCATCCTGCCCTACGTCGCGCAATCGGCGAACGTGGTGGGGGAACTCAGGACCTTCATCACTTCTTGGGGCAAGGCGGCGTCCGGCGGCCGCTGAATGCACGCTGGAACTAGAGGAGGCAATGTCATGGCCTTCGAACTTTTGAATCCAACCGGATTAGAGCGGCCCGTCGGTTACGCGCACGTGGCGAAGATCACATCGGGCCGCTTGGTTTTCGTTGCCGGGCAAGCGCCGTTCGACGCCAACGGAGAGGTGGTCGGAAAAAACGATTTCGTCGCTCAGTTTCGCCAGGTTATGCGCAATCTAAAGCTTGCGGTGGAAGGCGCCGGCGGCAGACCCGATCAATTTGCTGTGCTGACCATCTATTTGACGGAGTTGGGGCCGTACCTCGCCAACAAGAAAGCGATCGGGCTCGCCTACCGAGAAGTGTTCGGGAAGTATTTTCCGGCCATTACGCTGGTGGAAGTGAAGGGCCTATATCACCCGGACTGCATGGTAGAAATTTCCGGCGTGGCAGTCGTTGACTGAGGCCGGCGACCTGCTGCCACTGGGTAATTTTGTACCAAATTGCGGCAACAAGTATCTAAACGTGGCGCTAAATTACCCTACTTTACGATACAGCTCTCCGAAAATTCAGCTATTTAGCTCGGTGGCACAACGCTTGCTGATGTTTCGGGGCATGACCCAGCTCGAAACTCTCAACAGAACCCCATCCAGAGTTGACGGCTTCGACTATCCCACGCTCGAGGAGATCATTTCGCTGTGGCGGTCGTACCAGGCGAGCGGTCTCCCGGCAGAAGAGGCATGGGATGCGATCGCGGCCGGCCTGGCGTTGGACATGGCGTTCGCCGGCCACATCCGCGCGAAACAAGTCAATCAATAGGGACGGCCGAAGCCCGTGCTAGGGCTTAGGCAGTTTGTCAACAAAGCCGCTCTTTTCGATTTCTTTCACGATACTCTCATCGACGATGTCTTCGAACTTGAGGATCGCGCCGGGTTTCCGGGCGACCGCTTCCTGTATTTGCGCTTCCATGCCCGGGCGCGTGACCAACGGGATTTTTTCGTAGAGCTTGGCCATCGCGATGTACGAGCTTTCTAAATAGTCTTCGTTATCCTGCTTGCTGTACTTGGCGATGCTCTTTTTGGTTTCGGTCTTGCGCGTCTTAAAAAAATGCACCGCCTCGGTCAAGGCCATAAGGGTCCTCTTGACGGCGTCTCGATTCGTGGCGAGATAGCTTCGGGTCGTGTTGGCGCAGATGTAGGGAAATTCGTATCGCTTCTGAAAATCGGCGGTGCTGATCAGCACCTTGTGCGGCATGCCCTTGGCGAGCTTGACGATTCCCGGCGGGGCGGGGAATCCGACGATCCTGCCGGTGCGGAAGGCCGCAGCGCGTTCTGAAGCGCCGCCGACCTGAATGATGGGAACCTCTTTGATCGGCTCCAGTCCGAGCGCTTTGATAAGAATTTGCGCCGCTGTGTCAGAGGCGCTGCCGATTCGGCTGATGCCGATGCTTTTGCCTCTCAGATCATCGGCCGATTTGACCGACTCTTGGACCACCAGCTCATAGGGCAGGGTATTGATGAAGCAGGCGACGGTCACTAGGCCGCCGCCGCCGACCGCGGCGCTCGCGATCGCGTTGCCCGACGCGTTGGCCACCTTCACATCTCCCGCGATCAAGCTCGTCACGCTGATCGGCGTGCTCGGAATATAAATCAGCTCCGCGTCGATCCCATGTTTTTTATAAAGGCCGTAGTCGTAAGCCAGAAAGTAAATCGCGTTGGTCGCGTCGGCCGAGCTATAGGAAATTCTCATCTTGTCCTGGCCGCGGGCGCCGCTCGCGCCGGCTAGAATCAGGAACGAAATAAATCCAATGTGCGCGAGCCAAGTTGTTTTTCTCATGCGATGCTCCTTTAATTTTTTTCGCTGAGGTCGGGGCCGCGTGTTTCAGGTCTGTTCGGCCTGCGGGTCGGCCCGGGCGATGAGGTCGAGAAATATCCGAGCGTGTCGGTGGTTGGCAACCGCCGTTTGCCGCAATAGCTCGGCGACCTCGGGAAGCGATTCGTTCAATATCGCGGCGCGCTCGAGCAAGCAGGCTTCGACCGCGGTGTGATCGGCTAGGTCCCGCGCCATCCGCTCCCAATGATTTGTCCCGCCATTGACGGCGAGTGAGCTTTCATCCAGCTTGGTGTCGGAGCCGAGAATCTTGCGACGTAAAAGATCGCCGGTCGTTCGTTTTTCCTCGGCGATTTGTCGCAGGCGCGCCGCAACGTGAGGGTAGGGGGCCTCGTCCGCGTGGGCGAATATTTGCCGCGCGAGGCGCGCAAGATCCCGGTAACTGTCGCTAAGAAGTTCCTGCGGATCGGTCGTTCGGGATTTTTCGCGTGAGTGTGATGCCGAAGCCAGAATCTGTCCGATCACTTTCAATGCCCTCAACAACGGCAGCTCCTCCTCGTGCGGAGAAAATATATAGAGTCGATAAGCGGCTTGTCAAGGCCGCGCACGTCCGGCGATTGACTCCGAGAGAAAAATCTGGTGAATTAGATGTTGACAACGATGAATGACCGGAGGCAACCGCCATGGCTCGCATTACTGTTGAAGATTGTCTCGAAAAAGTTTCCAGTCGCTTCGAGCTTGTGATGCTCGCGTCCCAGCGCGCGCGCCAGCTTTTCAAAGGCGCCAAGCCTTTGATCGAGAGCGACAACCGCGAGGTCGTCGTCGCCTTGCGAGAAGTGGCCGCCGGCAAGGTAAAAAAAATTTCCAAATAGCTGAAGCCCGCATAAGCCTTTAGCCTCTCGACCCTCTCGTTTTCGTTTCGATCCGCGCCGTCTCAGCGCGGGTTTTTGCCTTTGCTTGAAATCGCGCGAGAAACGGAGTAAATTTTTTACAGCGTAGTCGTCTCTCCAGCCCCAACTCACGGAAAACTTCCGATGGCCAAGCGCGACGACGATGGTGAAGACAAGGGCCTCGCGGACGATATCGACTTCGACAAGCCGATCGATCCGGCGGCCGAGGAAAAATCTTCTTCCAAATCGCTTGTCCCCTTCGATCCTCTCCAACGATATCTGGCTGAGATCCGGCGCTATCCGCTTCTGAGCCGCGAGGAAGAGCATCGCCTCGCGGTCGAATACAAAGAGTTCGGCAACCTCGAGGCCGCCTACAAGCTCGTGACCGGCAATCTCCGGCTGGTGGTGATGATCGCCCGTGAATACCAGCGGGCCTTTCGCAATCTCCTCGATCTGATTCAAGAGGGAAATATCGGAGTTATGGAAGCGGTCAAAAACTTCGATCCGTACCGCGGCATCCGATTCCCCTCTTACGCCGTGTGGTGGATTCGCGCTTATATCATCCGTTACATCATCAACGATTGGCGCATGGTGAAGATCGGCACTACCCAGGCGCAGCGAAAACTCTTCTTCAACCTGCAGAAGGAAAAAGACAAGCTCGAGGCCGAGGGCTTCACGCCCGGCCCAAAACTTCTGGCGCAGCGTCTGAATGTAAAGGAGACCGAAGTGGTCGAGATGGAGCAACGTCTCGGCAGCCGCGACCTTTCCACCGACGTACCCGTGGGCGAGGACGGCGAAGCCACGCTGCTGAATTTTTTGCCGGATCAGAAGGCCACGCCGGAAGAAAGTGTTGCGACAGCCGAATACCGTCACGTATTGGGCGAGAAGATCGAACAGTTCGCCAGCGGCCTCAAAGACAAAGAGCTGGTGATTTTCCGCGAGCGGCTTTTGAGCGAAGAGCCCTTGACGCTCAACGAGATCGGCGGGCGCTACGGCATCAGCCGCGAGCGCGTGCGGCAGATCGAAGAACGATTGAAAAAGAAGCTTAGGGATTATCTCAGCAAAGAATTCAAGGATCTCAAAGATACCGTGGTCGGTGCGGGATAGCGCCGCCATCAACCCCGTATTTGTTTCGATCGTCTCGTTTGCAAAGGGCGACCCAGAGCCTGCTTGCGACTTCCATTTGTATTTGATAGCTAGAAAATCACGGCGGAGGAAAATTTATCGTGCGTTTCGACCGGGAGATCGAGATTTTGAAATCTAAAGAGAGAGTCTGGCAATTTCTCTGGGACGTCGATCGCTTTATCGCCTGCGTGCCGGGCTGCAAGGAAGTCGTCACGGTCGAAGCCGGGAAGCAATACTCGGCGACGATGGTGGAGAAAGTTGGCCCGTTCCGGGTGGAGTTCCCGATGCGGATCGACGTTCTCGAAAGCCAAGAGCTTTCGTATATCAAAGCGCAGGCGAGCGGCAGCGACAACAAGATCGGCAGCCGGATGAAAGCCGATCTGGAAGTCCGCCTCGAGGGCAACGGCGACCGAACGAAGCTTGCGCTGGCGGTCTCCGTGGACATTCTAGGCAAGCTCGCGACGCTCGGCCACAGCATGATCAAGCGCAAGGCCGATCAGGTGATGGACGAGTTCGCGGCGGCGGTGAAAAATAAATTGGAAGGAACCGCGTAACGTGCTGCGACGGTTTCGCCTGGAAGAGCCGGAGAGCATCGGACAAGCCTCCGAACTGCTGGCACGCCACGGAGAGTCCGCGCGGATTTACGCCGGCGGGACCGAGCTGCTACTCGTGATGAAAGAGGGGCTGGCGCACTACGAACGTCTCGTCAACGTCAAAAAAATTCCCAATCTCGATCAAATCAAGCAAGGCAACGGAGCGATTTTCCTCGGCGCCCTTACGACGCACCGAGAGCTCGCGGCCTCGCCGATCTTGCGGCAACATCTACCGGCGTTTGCCGAGATGGAAGGCAACGTCGCCAACGTGCGCGTGCGCGAAGTCGGCACCATCGGCGGCAATCTCTGCTTCGGCGAACCGCACGCCGACCCCGGCACGCTCCTGCTCGCGCTCGGTGCCAAGGTGACGGCGGCAAAGGCCGCGGGCCGACGCGAGATTGCGCTGGAGAAATTTTTTACCGGCGCTTATGAAAACTGTCTCGAAGAGGATGAGTTGCTGACGGAAATCCGCGTGCCGCTGCTTCCCGCACATTCGGCCGCGGCTTATCTGAAGTTCGGCTACCTGGAGCGGCCGAGCGTCGGCGTGGCGCTATTTTTGGCGCTCGACGGCGCGAAAAAAACGGTCGCCGACGCGCGCGCGGCGGTCGGCTGCGTCGGACCCACGGCGCGACGGATAGAAGAAGCCGAGTCGATGCTTCGGGGCAAATCGCTCGAAGAGGCCGCGCGCCTCCTCGGCGAAGCCGGCTCGGCAGCGGGGCGCGCGGCGGACGCGATCAGCGATCTACATGGCTCGAAGGAATATAAAGAACACATCGTCGGAGTCCTGCTGAAACGGGCGTTCGAGCGAGCGGCGCAGCAATGCCGGTGAAAAACGAAGGATGAAGCGATGGCGAGTTTGATGTCAAAGCCGCGCGATGCTCAGACGATTCCCGTTTCTTTCATCGTCAATGGTAAAAGCTATGAGCTGGAACTGGAGCCGCACGAGTTGCTGCTCGACGTGATCCGCGACCGGCTGGGACTCACCGGCGTCAAGCGGTCCTGCGACGTCGAAGTGTGCGGCGCCTGCACGCTGCTGCTGGACGGCCGACCTGTGAGTTCATGCACTTTGCCCGCGTTCGAGGCGCGTGGAAAGGAGGTGCAGACGATCGAGGGACTGGCGCAGAATGGCAAGTTGCACCCGCTGCAACAATCTTTCATCGAGCACGGCGGATTTCAGTGCGGCTTTTGCACTTCGGGAATGATTTTGACGGCGAAGGCGATGCTGAAAGAAATTCCGAACCCGAGCGAAGAGCAAATCAAACACTTCATGCACGGCAACATTTGCCGCTGCACCGGCTACAAGAAAATCGTCGAATCGATCCTCGCAGCGGCGAAAACGATGCGCGCGCCGTCGGCCGCCGCGCGCAAATCTTAATTATCGATTCCGTACTCTTTCCACTTGGCCGCGACGCGGTCTAAGTGGTCTTTCGGCGGCAGCGAGATTGCCGGGTAGTCGTGCTTGCGCGTCGCGTCGATGGCGAGACGCGAGCCGACGTCGCGAATCGGGTCGTGCTGCGGCACTGTGCGCGGCGCCTGAGACGGGTCGAGGCCGACGGCCTGGACATCTTTCTCGATGTAAACGTCTTTGTCCGGACGCACCCTCCAGCTCATCGCCCAATCCACGTCGAAGTCGTCCCAGACGTCGATGTCGTCATCAACGACAACGGTAATTTTGCCGAAGCCGGTGCGCATGGACCAGATGCCGTACATGAGCTGCCTTACCTGTCCGTCGAACTGTTTTTTCATCGACACGACCGTATAGGCGCCGCTGCCGCCGGCTTCCTTAAGCCGCAAATCTTTGACCGGAAGGCGGAGCGTGTACTTGAGGTGTTTGAACAGCGGCCACTCGCGGCCGACGCCGCGGATGCAGCTCGATTCCGACGGCGGCCGCTGGCTGATGAACGCCTGATAAATGGGATTGTTGCGAAAGGTCATGCACGTGATGTTGAAGATCGGCTGTTTGCCGGCCGGTCCCATGTAGCCGGTGTACTCGCCGAACGGACCTTCCAATTCGCGCACGTTGGGCGGGATTTCTCCTTCGAGGACGATCTCGGCGGTGGCCGGAACTTCGAGGGGCACTGTCTCGCACGGGACCAGCTCCACCGGCTCGCCTCTCAGGGCGCCGGCAACGGCGAATTCATCGAGAGCGTCGGACATTTTTGAGACCGAGACATATCCAATGGTGGGGTCGGCGCCGATCACCACGGCGACGGGCGTCGGTCGGTTGTTCTCGTCGTTTTTCCGCACGTGCCAGGCGGCGTCCTGGCGCTTGCCGAAAAGAAAGCCGGTCTTGTTCGGGCCTTTCACTTCCATCCGGTAAGTCCCGACGTTGCGCACCCCGGTTTCCGGGTCTTTGGTGACGACATAGGGCGAGGTGAAAAACGGCCCGGGGTCTTCGCCCACCGTCCAAGTCGGCACGGGAAGTTTGCGGATATCGACCTGATGGCAACGCAGAATGTTCTCTTTGCACGGGCCGGTCTTGACCATCACCGGCGGGATCGGGTTTTCCAGCGCGTTGTCCCACTTGCGGTTAATGCCCTCGACGGAATCGGTTTCCAGCCCGACGGCGTAAACTTCGCGCGATGCGCCGAGCACGCCGGCGACGATCGGAATGTCAAAGCCTTTCACGTTCTCGAACATGAGCGCGGGGCGCCGCTCGGGAGGTATCTTGTAAAATATTTGCCGGCAAACCGCCGCGACTTCCCAGTCCTTATCGACTTCTTTTTTTATTCTTTTGAGTTTGCCCTTTTCCTCAAGAACGGCCAGATAGGCCCGTAAGTCTCGATACGCCACGTTTTCCTCCTTAAGCGAACTGAGTTATTTTGAATTGCTTCCGGTACATTAGATGATTTCGGCCTTAATAGTCAATACATAAAGCATAATTTTACGAGACCAACCTCTGAACTTTGGCCTGCCGAAAAACCCGCGCTCAGGCGCGTATCTCAGTCCGCATGAATTTGATATAGCAAATGCCGAAGCATACCCCGACCAGGGCGATCAGGGTCGTAAACTGCGGTAGTATGAGCAAGAGACTTTGGGCGAGAGCGAGCGGGGTAAGCAAGATTCCCTGAGTTTGTTCCTCCAGCGCGGCGCCCAAGACTCGCGCGGTGGGATTAAGCATCACGTGAACCGATTCTTCGTATAGCGTGGTGGGGGATATGCGGCCGATCATCGCGGCGATGTCTGTCTGACGCACCGCCTCTTCGGGTGTGGATGGATTTGGCACAATGAGATTGGCCGCGATCTGGGCGACCAGCGGCGCGAAAATCGCGAGAAAAAGCCAAATGGCCAGTGACGCGAGTGCGGCGGTCACGGTGCGCTGAAACAATAGCGAAAAGAGTAGGGCGAGCGCGAGCCAGAAGCCGACATAGACGATGCCCACGATCGTGAAAATCAGCATCCGCCACAGCTCCTCCGCAGTGGGCGGAAAACCGACCAGGACGATTCCCAAACCAATCACCAGGAGTAGAATCGACGCCCACAACGTCGCGACCGTCGCGAGTCCCGCCAAAAATTTCCCGTTAATCAAACTGTCGCGATAGATCGGCTGCGAGAGCACGCGGGAAAGTGTGCCGCGCGCATACTCGCCGCTGACGGCGTCGAAGCCCAGCATGATGCCGACCAGCGGTCCGAGCAGTCCGAGAAAGCTTGTCAGCGATAAAAGCCCGCCGCTTTGCGACGTAAGCAGCAGAAGAAAAACAAATTCCGCTGGCGCGCTCTCGGCGTCCTGCCGGATCGACTGTCCGGCGGCGTAGATCGCCCAAACGCCGGTCAGCACGATGATCGCCAGGAGAATCATGAAACGGCGGCTGCTGAAGTGATCGGCCAACTCTTTCCAGAAAACTACGGTCATGTTTTAAGCCTCGCGAAAATATTTCAGGTAAATTTCTTCCAACGTCGTGTCTTCGGAGCGGAGTTGCAGCAGAGAAAGCCCACGCTTTACCACCAGCGCCGCGACCTCCGGCCGCATGTCCTGTGTGCAGCGGAGATACCAGCCGCGGTTGCGCGGCTCGACCGCCGTGACGCCGGGAAGGGAGCGCAACTCGTTCTCGATTCCGTTCGTGCGCCCGCCGATCTCAATGACAAAATTCCACTGCCGCTCTTTGAAGGCGGCGGTGCCGAGCTTGTCCACTTCTCCTTCGGCGATCAGCTTTCCCTTGACAATGATGCCGACGCGATGGCACATCTGCTGGACTTGATGCAACATGTGGGAAGAGAGCAGCACCGCGTGGCCGCGCTCGCGGCTTACCGCGGTGATGAGTTCAAGAATGCGCGCCGCGCCGTCGGGATCGAGACCCAGCGTAGGCTCATCGAGTATCAGCACTTGCGGCTCCTTCACCAACACTTCCGCGATGCCGAGGCGCTGTTTCATGCCGCGCGAATATTCCCGGACGTTACGATCGCCGTCAGTGCCTAATCCGACCTGCTCCAGGAGTTGGGTGATTCTGCGCCTCGCCTCGCGCTCGGCAATTCGGTTCAGACGGGTTATATAGAGAAGGTTTTCCCGGCCGGAGAGGTCGTCGTAAAAACCGGGATTTTCCGGCAGGTAGCCGACGCGCTTTTTGACGTCGAGAGGCTCGCGGGCGGGATCGAATCCGCACACGTGGGCCTGCCCGCCGTTGGCCTCGGTCAGCCCCAACAACATCAGGATGGTGGTAGTCTTGCCGGCCCCGTTCGGTCCCAGGAAGCCGAAGATCTCGCCCTCGGCGACGCTGAGGCTGAGGCCGTTGACGGCGATCAGGTCGCGGTAGCGCTTCGTCAGGTTGTTGGTTTCAATAACTGCGGTCATCGCCGGCCCAAGCGCCAGAATACGAGTATCAGTCCCAACACGACGGCGCCGACGATCGCCGCGCCGATCCAGCCCCACACTGTCGCGGTCGAAACCGTCACGCGGAAATCCACCGACTTGTTGGCGTCGGCGCTGTTCGCGGCGACCGTGATCGCGTAATCGCCTGCGATCGCGCGCGGTGGCGCCGTGATCTCCATCGAGATCTCCCGCACTTCGCCGGGATTGAGTGCGTCGATCTTGTCCGGTTTGAAGTCGATCGTCCACTTATCCGGTTTCTTGGTGACGAAGGCGAGGTTTCTGACCGGCGCCGTACCGCTGCTGGCTACGAGAAAAGGAACCGGCGTTTTTTGTCCCGCCGTCACCGAAGCATTGAGAGTTCCGCTGAGGGTGCCCATTTTCAAATCGGTGACGCCGCGCAGAGTGACTTTCAGATTCGTCGAGGCTTCGAAGGCTCCCGCGCGGGCGCGGATTCCGACGGGGTATTCAGCCGCGTCGGCGCGCGTCGGTGAGTCGATCTCGACGCTCAGTGTCTCTGTGCCGTTCTCTTTGAGTTGAATCGAGGAGATTTGTGTGTCGCCGTATTGAGGCTTGAAGCGCACCGACCAGCCGGTCGGCGCCTGCGCGACGAGTGAAGCGGTGAGCGGTTTATTTGTCTCATTCTTCAAATCGACTGTAAATTTGAGTGTCTGCCCCGACGGTGTCGTCAGGACCGGATACTGGCTGGTGAGCTTTAGCCCTCCAGTTTCGACTTTCTTGGAGGTGACGCGAAAGACGGCCTTTTCGCTGTAGCTGGTTTTACCACTTTCATCCTTGGCGCTGACTTTCACTTCATAGTTTCCGGGCTTGGTGTTCTCCGGGACCTTGGCCTTGAACTCGACCGTGGTCGATTTTTCCCCTTGAACCATTACGGAGCGAATCGGATAGCTGGGGTATCGAGAATTAAACCCGACTTCCCAGCCGGCGGGGATGCCCTCGATCGTAAGGCCGACCTGAACCGGATTTTTCGTCCGGTTGACGACCTCGGCGTCCATCGTCGCTTCCTGCCCCTGGCCTACGGTCAAGTCGGTGAAGGGCAAAATCAGGTTGAAAGATTCCTTCGGCGGCTCGGCCGTCTCTTTCTTGTCGGCCTCGGCGGCGAAGGTCGGCAAGCGCGCGGCGGAGAACAGCAGCCATGCGAAGAACGCGATCAAAAATACGGCGGCGTAACGATTCCGCTTTAGCGGACCAAGTCTCATGTGAATTCCCCCTGTTCAAATGTTGGTGATCGTTCACTTAATCATATCAGCCGCTGAGGTCAATACCCTCAGACTTTCCCCAATTGTCGCAGCGCTTCGTATAGCACGATCGACACCGCGTTCGACAAATTCAAGCTCCGCACCGCTTGCGTCATCATCGGGATGCGATACGACCGATCCGCATGGGCCTCCAGAAGTTCCTCCGGAAGGCCGCGCGTCTCGGGGCCGAAGACAAGATAATCTTCGTCCCGATACTCCGCCTGGGTATAGGAACGCGCGGCCTTCTTGGAAAAAAAAATGAGGCGAGCGCGGCCGTGCTGGCCTAGAAAATCCTGCCACGAGTCGTGCACGCGCACTTCTACGTAAGGCCAGTAGTCGAGTCCGGCGCGCTTTACGTGCTTGTCGTCGACCTTGAATCCCAGCGGGGCGATAAGATGCAGCGGCGTTTTCGTCGCGGCGCACAATCGAGCGATACTTCCGGTATTTTGCGGAATCTCGGGTTGATACAAGACGACGTGCATGGTTATCGTTCCAAAATAAGCGTTACCGGGCCGTCGTTGATCAGGCTGACTTCCATCTTCGCTTGAAATTGTCCGGTGGCGACTTTGCAGCCACGCTCTTTCAACTTCGCCACGAAGTATTCGTACAGCTGGCGGGCCTCCTCCGGCGCGGCCGCGTGGCTGAAAGACGGCCGCCGCCCCCTTGAACAGTCGCCGTAGAGCGTAAACTCGGAAACGATCAAAATCTCGCCGCCGACATCAGATATGGAGCGGTTAAATTTGCCGTTTTCGTCTTCGAAAATCCTTAACTCGGCGATTTTTCTGGCGAGATAATCGGCGCTCGCCTCGCTGTCGCCGGCGGCGATGCCGAGGAAAAGGCACAGGCCGCCGTTCACCGCGCCGATTTCCGCGCCATCGACCGTCACCTTGGCCTCTTTGATTCTCTGGACAAGCAGCCGCATGGCTGCCAGATAAAGTTATTTCGGCCGGGAAGACAAGGGCCGGGAAGGGCGCAAGCCGGTTTCGGATCGGCGCGCGGTCAAAAAAAATCCGCCGGGACCATTCGTCGGATCTAGCAAACCGGGTTCAACAGGCGGTGAATGTGTTGGCCGAGCTCTTTATGGGTGAACGGCTTGGCGAGATGATCGTTGCAGCCGCTTGCCAGGCAATGGGCTTTATCCTTGTCCCGGCACAAAGCGGTCGCCGCCAGAATGGGTATGTGTCGGGTTTTCGGATGCGCGCGAATGCGCATCGAGGCTTCGAAGCCATCCATCTTCGGCAAAAGAATGTCCATCACGATAAGATCGGGCGGAACGGAGGTTGCCATCTCGACCGCCTCCACGCCGTCCCTGGCGATCGCAACGTCGTAGCCCAAGACCTCCAGCCCCATGCTCACGACCTCGATCATGTCGGGATGATCCTCAACCAGCAGAACCCGCTTCTTCATGCGACCTCACGCCAGAGGTTTAACACGATCGAGCCTCGTTGCCGCCCATGTTTGCCGATAGGCATGGCGCCCGGACCATGCTGCGTCCAGTGCCGGCCAAACTTTTATTATTATGTATTTCATCTCGCCATGGATTATAATGCCTGAGTAGCGGCCCCTGTCAAGATATAAATTCGGCAACACGAGCGATGCTCTTTAAGCGGCCGGAAGGGTGAATTCGCCGCGCGCTTCTGATAACGTGAGTTGCCGTCAAAAAAAAGCAGGAGTTGAACGTATGATACCCGTGCTCTTCCACATCGGCCCGTTCCCGGTCTATAGCTTCGGCGCTCTGATGGCGCTGGCTGCCGTGGCTGCGGGCTTCATCGTCTGGCTTGAACTGAAGCGCTACGGCTACAATCCGGAGCTGTCTTCTACCATGGTTTTTGCCGGCGCGGTCGGCGGCCTCGCCGGCGCGCGGATACTTTTCATCGTCGAGGAGTGGAGCAGCTTCGTCCAATCTCCCTGGGATTTTATTTTTACCGGCGCGGGATTTACCTGGTACGGCGGCGTCTTCGGCGCGACGCTGGCGGTGACCTGGGTTGTCAGACGCGAGGGCATTCCGTGGTTCAAAGCCGCCGACATCTGCGCGCCCGCAGGGGCGCTGGCCTACGGCATCGGCCGAATCGGCTGTCACGTGGCGGGAGACGGCGACTGGGGCATCGAGACGACCCGGCCGTGGGGGGTCGCCTACACCAATGCGATTTTCGGCTGGGTGCATCCATTGACCGGCATACCCTATGCGCCCGGCGTCAAAGTCCACCCAACGCCGATTTATGAATTCATCCAGTCGCTGATCGTCTTCGGCATTCTCTGGCCGCTGAGGAAAAAGGGTTATCCGGCGGGAACGATGTTCTGGCTTTATCTCATCTTGAGCGGCGCGATGCGCTTCGTCGTGGAATTCTGGCGCGTCAATCCGCCGCTCGCGCTGGGGCTGTCCGAGGCGCAGTGGTTCAGCGCGATTTTGTTTATCGCCGGTTGCTGGCTGCTTTATTCGCAGCCGGGCGCACGGATGCAAAAACCGGCTTAGTGATTCGGCTACGATCTCTTCCGCCTTCAGCGTAGGAGAGCCCTACATCACCACGCTCTGGTCATGATTTCTAGAATTCGCCGCCGCGTCTCCGACGTGTAAAGATTTTTTCGCTCGAGTTCGGCGCGGCAGATATGATGGAAGAACGCCTCCGCCGCCTGGCCGACGATCATGCCTTTGCCGTTCATCGTGCGGTGGCCGCTCTCCCGCCCGTGGCGGAGAAACACGGTCTCTTCCGGATGATAGATGAGATCGTAAAAACCGACGGCGGCGGGAACTGAGAGCGCGATTTGCCGGGAGGCTTTGTTGTTGGCCTCGATATCGGCGGCCGACGCGCTCTGCCAAGCGCGGTATGTTTCGGGCGTGTCTTCCGCGCGCGGCGGGAGGCGGGCGGGCTGCGCCGGCGCCAGCGCGGAATAGGGTTCGAGAAAGGTCGCGCCGCCCTCGCTCCTCCGAATCCCGCCCTGTCCCCTGGTCGTCGAGTTGACGATCAGATCGACGCGCGGCGCCTGTGCGGGAATCTCTTCGACGCGAATCGCGCCCGCATTGCCGAAAGTTCGGGCAATCCGATCGGCTAGCGCGGCGGCCGTGTCGTAGGTCCGGTTGGCGATAAAGAGCCGGCCGCCGCCGATCTCCTCTGCCAGGGCGAAACCCACCGCGCGCGCGGAGCCGCCGGCGCCGAGAAGCAGAACTTTTGCCGCCGCGAGCGATTTCATAAAGGGCGCCGCGCCGGCGCGCGCGGTCGTTAGCAGACTCTCGACAAAACCCGCGCCGTCCGTATTCGCGCCGCTGAGTCGGCCGTCCGGTGCGCGCGCGATCGTATTGACCGCGCCGATGCGCGCCGCGTTCTCGTCCAGCGCATCGAGATGCTTCAGCACCGCGAGTTTGTGCGGCACCGTCACCTGTAGGCCCAACACGCGTTCCGAATCCTTCACCGCGGCGATGAGGGCCGGCAAACGCTCGTCTTTCACGTCGAGCGCGACGTAGAGCGCGTCGATTTTCAAGGCGTCAAACGCCGCGTTCCAGAGCGCCGGGCTTTTGCTGTAGCGCGACGGCGAGTCGCCGATGACGGCGACGAGCCGCGGCGCGGCGGCGGCTTTGCGGTCGAGCCGGTTCTCGATCAACGACTGGATGCGGTCGATGTCGTCTACGGCGGCCATAACAAAGTTTCGGGTTTCGAGTTTCAGGTTTCGCGTCGAGCGCGGAATGAGAAACTCGGAATTTTACTTATAAGGTAATCCGGACGCGCGATCAATGAAGCGGTTTGATGGCGAGCTTGTCGTCGGCAAACGAGAGCAGCGACGGCTTGGCGTTGATTTCGGTCGCCAGCGCCACTTCTCTGCCCCAGAGCTGATGCAGATACTTGAGAGTCTTTTCCGCGTATTCCAATTGGAGATCGCGCCCGTCGTGATGGTGCTTGAGGAAAAGCACCCGGTTGTTGTTATAGTCGGAATCCTCGATTCTTATCACCGGCACCGTGCCGGCGCCCACGTTGCGGATGAGCGTGTCTTTGATCGAGCGCCAGTTGTCGTCGTCGGCCACGCGCGAGACGACCTGGTCGGTGCCGCGGCTCTGATATTCGAAAAGATTCAATTCGCGGATCAGCTCCTCGGTGAGATAGCGGCGCAAGAACGATGCGTCGCGCTCCACTTCGCGGACTTCGAAGAGTTTTTCCCGTCCCGATTTCGTTTTCGCTTCCGCCACGCCGCCGTTCGTCGGTGCGGGATGGTCCCAGCGGCGCTCTATATCCTCCCAAACTTTGATGCCTAGGTGATAGGGGTTGATCGAGCCGCGCGCCGGGCTCAACACCTGATTGTGCCGCACCATGAACTCGATCTGCATGCCCTGGGGCAAGTCGAGGCGGTCGAGAATGCGCTTGTGCCAGAAGCTGGCCCAACCTTCGTTCATGATCTTGGTTTCCATCTGCGGGATGAAGTACTGCGCCTC
>JBGPTS010000044.1:0-21723 GCA_041490745.1 Binatia bacterium
CTACTGTCTCGGTCGCCGTGTAGGTGCCGGGCGCAACAGTCTGCGTCAGCGTCCCGTTGTTGGCAGAAATGGTGCCTGCAGGAGTACCGGTGAACGTGAACGTGCTCACCCCGCCCTGCATCACTTTCTTGATCGTGATCGACCCGTTTTTGCTGTTGGTAAACGTACACGTCACGTTCTCGCCGGCCGCAAGCCCGATCACCACTTTGTTGTCGCCGGCATCAAAGTTACTGTCGGTGCCGATCGTCACCGTGCTGCTCGTCGCCCCGCTGCAGCTTATGTCGGTCAACGTCCAGCCGGAAGGCACGGTCTCTGTCGAGGTATAAGTCCCTGGCGGCAAGCCCGTCGCGCTGGTCGTGCCGTTGTTGGTCGAAATGGTTCCGCCAGGAGTGCCGGTGAAGGTGAATGTTCCCGTTCCTCCCTGGATCACTTTCTTGATCGTGATCGACCCGTTCTTGCTGTTGGTGAAGGTACACGTCACGTTCTCGCCGGCCGCAAGCCCGATCACCACTTTGCTGTCGCCGGCATCAAAGTTACTGTCGGTGCCGATCGTCACCGTGCTGCTCGTCGCCCCGGTGCAGCTTATGTCGGTCAGCGTCCAGCCGGAAGGGACGGTCTCTGTCGAGGTATAAGTCCCGGCTGCCAATGTCTGCGTTATCGTGCCGTTGTTGGTCGAAATGGTTCCGCCAGGAGTGCCGGTGAAGGTGAATGTTCCCGTTCCTCCCTGGATCACCTTCTTGATCGTGATCGACCCGTTGGTCTTGGTGTTGGTGAACGTGCAGGTCACGTTATCGCCGACTTGGACGTTGAACGTCGCTTTTCGTGTCGTTACGTTTCCAGTGCTATTGCCGCCGTCATTGCAAGTAATGCTCGTCAGCGTCCAGCCCGCAGGCGGTACTGACTCGGTCGCTGTGTAAGTAGAGCCGGCGCCGGGCGTCACGGTCAGCGACAGAGTTCCGTTATTGGCAGAGATTGTGCCGTTCGGTGTGCCGGTAAACGTAAACGTGCCGGTCCCGCCCACCATCACCTTCTTGATCGTGATCTGCGCGAAAGTATCCGTAAACGCCGTCTGCGCTGTAAAATTCGACTTTTGACCGACCGCCGTCACGGTGAAGGTTCTGCCGACATCCGTCGGAGCGGGCGCAAAATCCGTGTTGACGAAGCTGCCGGCGCCGTCACTCAAAGCCGATACCGTCGTGTCGGGATGAGTCTCAGGCTCCTCGTGCAGAACCATGGAGACGTTCTCTTGCGGTGACCAGCCCGCGCCTGTGATAACGACGGTCTCTCCCGGCGAATAATCGAACTTATCGGTGGTCACTGAAGCCTGAGAGCTGCTCACCAATACGGAGGAGGTTAACACCTCGCCCTGGCTGTTCACTCCGCCGGAAACAAGGGCCTGACTCTGCCCGGGCATCTCGGTCAGCGTGTGATCGGCCCGGTCCAGAAGCTCCACCAGTTGAGGGTCGGAAAGCGCCGCTTGTACGGTCGGGTTTTGCGCGATCGCAATGCCGATGAGCGCCGCACGGCTCTGAGTGTTGAGCGTGGCGGATAGGAGATCGGAGGTAGGCGGCAGTTGCACCCGCGCCCAAAAAACCTCTGTTGCGGGGTTGAACATCTCCATCGACCACGAATCATCCCCACCGATAACCTGCACCTTGCCGTCCGGCAGGACGCGAAGAGTCGGAAGCCCGCGCGAAGCTATCATCGTCGTGAGCGTGGAGGAAAAATTTCCGGTTTGAGGATTGAATATTTCCGCCGACTCAAGGACCGTATTGCTATCCGTGGGATCGACGCCGCCCGCGATCAAGACCCTGCCGTCCTTGAGTAACGCGGCGCCGTGCAGCGTGCGTGGTTCGGTCAGATCCGAGCCCAGGGTAAACAGCTCCGCTGCAGGATCGTAAATCTCCGAGCTTCCCTGAGCGTCGCCGCCGACGATGAGAATGCGCCCGTCGGCAAGCACGGTGGCGCTGTGGCCCGCGCGCGCGCGCTTCATCGCGGGCCCGGGAGAGAATGAGTTATCCGCCGGATTGAAAATCTCCGTGGAATCGAGCGCGCTAATTTGATCCCGTCCGCCGAGAATAAGCACGCGGCCGTCGGCAAGAAGAGTCGCCGTGTGATCCGTGCGTTTGGCCGACGTGCCGACGACTAAGAATACCTGAGTGGAGAGGTCGAAGATCTCCGCCTGATTCACGACGCCAGCGGTGTTCTCACCGCCGACGACGAGAATTTTGCCGCCTTGCAGCTGCGTCGCCGTGTGGCCGCGTCGCTCGACGTTCAAAGACGCGGTTCCAAGAATCTGCGCGTAAGCGTTCGAGCCTAACGCCGCGCCGAAGAGCGCGACGACAGCAACGAGAGCCGACCTGCAAACATTGTGGATCTTCACAAAAACTCCTTTTACCGCTCAAATCTCGATCCGCCTCCACGGCGTAACCGGATTTTTCTGACAAAGGTACTTTTAATGTAGGGCATTCTTACCCTGTCCTGGACACCGGGTAAAGCATTGCCCGGTCCCGTTTTTGTGATCCTTTTGTGACCCCACGACCGGCGAGTTCTGCGGCGTTTTTTTTCGATGTAGGGCATTCTTGCCCTGTCCGGGGCACTATGTAAAGCATCGCTAGGTCCCGTTTTTTGATCGATTTGTGACCCTATGGCCGGCAAGTTCTGCGGCGCTTTTTTTAAGGATCCGTCCCGCAGTCGTTTAGCATTGTAGGTGATTGCGCAACGTGACGGGAGACGGCGCTCGCCCGGAATTGTCCTGAGTATCCTCATCGACCAAAGACCTCTCTGGCACCCGCTTGCGCCGCTTCCGGTAAGGAGTGTTCGAATGGCGTCGGCCGGAAGACTTCAGAAACTTGTGCCTTATTTCTTGAAAACGCGAATTAGGACCCTATGCTTGTCCTGGCACTGCGTGGTCAACTTTCTTCGCCAATGGGGCAGATACTCATGTCTGTCTAGAGAAGACGATTGCCGCCGGGATTAGAGCTATTCGATGGGCAGTGGACAGCAACGGACATATAATGACGTTTTAGCGTGTACGGCGCAGTTTGACTGTTAAAGGCGGCCTGTGGTATTCGTAGACGGGTTACTTTTTACCGGCCCCGGCTCTTGCCATAAAGTGGGGGTCGTGGACTATCATACATAATGACGAGGTGCGGATGAAGACAGCTCGCTTGCCCGCTTTGATCATCTTTCTTATCTCCTCAGCGGCCCCTGTGGCGGCCCAGGAACATTTCTACGACAACGGCTTCTATGTTGGGTTGGGCGCGCAAGCCAGCATCATGAGCCGGGACCAAAAAATCAACTACGGCTTTCCCGCCTTTTGCGGCCCCACTCCGTTCTGCGGGAATTTAGCAAAGCCTTTTAGCGGCACCGCGCTTAGCGACGTCGCGCCCTCGCCCGTCATGACGCTTGGGTACAAATTTAACGAGAATAATTCCATCAGCCTCACAGGAGACTGGGCCCGGTATTCCGTAAAACGGGTGCTCGTCGCTACCGGCGCGACCGGCTTTATCACTATTGCCGTCGACGGCGCGAACGGCACCTTTGTGCCTCCCGGATCGCCGGACCCTGGCCCGACCTCGGTAGATATAGATTGGAACTCCGACGTTTATAACGCCGCCCTGGAATACCAACGGAGACTGACGAGCGGCCAGCTCGGAGGGATTTTGGGTTTGCTGGGCTTCAAGCTTAGGTCCGAAACGCAGTCGTTCGACGCCAAGGCCGTTAACCCGACGGTCATACCGAGTCCAGTAGTGGATAACTATCGCGAAAAACTCACCGAATTCCTGTTCGGCCCGTACGGCGGCCTGAAGTTAAGCTTTAAGCCGCAAGCAGATTCAAAACTCAACTTCAATTTCAAAGGAACCGTCGGCTATTATTTCAAGAATGCCTCTTTAGATGCCCACGACAAATTCTTTAACGGTCAACATTTTTCACAACATGACCACGCGCAAGCGGGCACTCTCTTTGCCGGAGCGGGCGTAAACATCGTGTACGCCCTCACCAAGAACTGGTTTCTAGATGCCAGTTATGAATTCAACTGGATCCGTTCCGCATCAAATATCTGGAACACCGATCATACCCCTGCCGACGCTTCGGCGGCGACGCCTTCCAGGATCGCCGGTTCGGCAATTATCACTCACACTCCCGGCCTCAAGGTCATCTACAAGTTCGACTAGTCCGATCGCCAGAATCTTTGTACTCTCGATTTGTTGCTTTTCTCCACGCTCTCACCCACGCTCGCAACCTCCGTCGGATGCCGCTCAGTCGCACTCGGCTCGAGATGAGCCGCAAGCGAGCTGGACATTCTCTGCGACGGGGATTAGTTTGGCACTCTAACTAAAAAAATAAATCCGGTCAGACAAGCGAGTGAAACGAAAAAAACGACAAAAGGAACAATCCGCCAAACCAGCCCCGACGGCGCCACTTCAGCTCCGAGACGCAAAGCCGCCTCTCTCTCGGGGGAGGCTGGTCCTATTCCTTGCCCTATTGACGCTGCTCGCAGCGATGTCCTACATCAACACCCTGTCGAATCAATTTGTCCTGGATGACATCGGGATCATCGT
This sequence comes from Binatia bacterium, assembly GCA_041490745.1. Classification (GTDB taxonomy): domain Bacteria; phylum Desulfobacterota; class Binatia; order UBA9968; family UBA9968; genus JAJPJQ01. The sequence continues at coordinate 4,566 of JBGPTS010000044.1, forward strand.
CGAAAACCCCCTGGTCTGGGACGTCTCCAACATCGGCAAGATATTTTCCACCAATTATTGGAACCGGGGTCAAAAAAATGCCGGCGCAATCGACCCTGGACTTTACCGCCCGCTTACCGTCTTCACCTATGCGCTTGATTTCAGTCTCGGAAAACTCGATCCAACGGGTTACCACATCGTCAATCTGGCGCTGCACGTGCTCACGACACTTCTCTTGTTCGTTATCGCATGGGATATTTTCAAGTCTTCCCTGGCGGCCTTGGTCACGGCCGTCATCTTTGCCGTGCATCCGGTGCACACGGAGGCGGTCACCGGAATCGTCGGCCGCGCCGAAGTCCTGGCCACGCTCTTTTTTCTCCTTGCGTTTTGGTTCGGCCGCCTGCCGCCCGGCTCACAGGCCCCCCCTCGGACGAAGCTCAGCGCCGCAGCGGCGCTCGGAGCTGCGGCCTTGTTTTACCTGTTGGGCCTGTTCTCCAAAGAGACCGCCGTCACCATGCCCGCTGTCCTGTTCGTCTATGATTGGATACACCGCGAGGAATTCCTCGGGACTCAGGGCCGTAAACCCAAGGACGCGCCACCGCTCGGCTTCGTCGTCGCGCGTTACGCAGTGTTTGCCCTGGTCGTGGCGGTCTACCTCTTGATTCGGAGCCGCGCGGTTACCGCCCCGAGCAATATCTGGGTGGGGTTTTTCGGCGTGACCGCGGGCCAGCGAGTATTCACCGCAAGCCGGGTTTTAATGGAATACCTGGGCCTGTTCATCTTCCCTTACACGCTCAGCGCCGAATATTGGAAGCCGGCGCTTCCGATTGCGCACTCGCCCTTTGAGCCCCTGGTCCTACTTTCCCTGTTTTTGTGGTTGGCGCTCGGATGCGCCGCAGTCTGGAGCGCGCGCAAAGCGCGCCCGCTATTTTTCGCCATGGTCTGGCTTTTCATCACGATCCTGCCGGTGAGCAACATCTTTTTCCCGATCGGTGTCGGCAAGGCGGAGCGTATCTTGTACCTCCCCTCGGCCGGATTCTGTTTATGCATCGGCTGGCTTTATCAATGGCTGGAAAAAAGGTTCGATCGAAAATGGCTTTTGGCGTCCGCCTTGGTTCCCGTGGCTTTCCTTTTCGCGCTTCGGACTTATTACCGGAATCTCGATTGGAAAGACGACCTCACGCTGGCGCTCGCGACGCTGAAGGTTTATCCGACATCGCCGCTCATGAGCAATCGGGCCGGTTTGGAGTATCACAAGAAAGGCGAGAAAGACAAGGCGATCCCGCTCCTTGAGCAATCCGTCCGGGAGCGGCCCGACGCCGCCGTTTACCACGCCTACTTGGGCGAAGTCTACGACGCCTACAACCGGTCCGACGAGGCCGTCAGGGAGTTCAATATCGCTTTGCAGATCGAGCCCAATAACGCCGCGTTCCATAACGATCTCGGCGCGGCGTATTTTTCGGCCGGGCGGCTGGATCAAGCGGTCGAGCAATTCAAAGAGGCCGTCCGCCTCAACCCCGATATCTCGGACGCGCATAGCAACTTGGGAGGCCTCTACCTCAACAAGAATAACTTCGACGAAGCCATCAAGGAATTGAACATCGCTATCAAACTCAACCCCGACAACGCCGAGGCCCACAACAATCTCGGCTCCGCCTATTTGAGAAAAACGCGTTTAGACCTGGCTGTCGAGCACTACAAGGAAGCGGTGCGTCTCAAGCCGGAATATTCGGATGCACGGGAAAATTTGAAAATCGCCGAGCAGGCGAAAACGGCCGCCGAACGATTGAAGCGGTGAGTTTACCGGGCCGCGGCGAACAATAAGAATTAAAGAGCCCTCATGGGTCGCAAGAGAAGGGAAAAGATCCGATCCAAAACCGACGCGGCGGCGCGGCCAGCGAAGGCCGCGCCCGCGACTGTCAACGGTATCCATTTCTTGCGGGCGTCCGCAGTGGCCGTCGCTGTTTTCGCCCTGCTTTTCAGCTTCGTGGCCGTCACCGCTATTTCACAGAAATCGAATACAGTGGATGAGCCGGTGCACGTCCTGGCCGGCTATTCTTATCTCAAGTGGGGGGACTTCAGGCTCAACCCGGAGCATCCGCCGCTGGCGAAAATGTGGGCGGCCCTTCCGCTTCTGGCACGCGGTCGGACGCTCAGACTGGACACGCAATCCGCGCGCTATTTCGCAGGCGTCATCACCGCCGCCAACCTGCAGGAATTTTTTCCCGGCACTCCCGTCGAAACGGTCTTCTTTATCGCCAAACTGCAGATGGTTTTCGTTGCCATCGCGCTCGGAATATTTGTCTTTGCCTGGAGCAAGGAGCTCTTCGGTTTCCAGGCGGCCGTCGCGGCGCTTTTTTTCTACGCGCTCGACCCGAATATTCTAGCCCACAGCCAACTCGTTCACACCGATATCGCCTTTACGGCCTTTTCGTTCATCTGCATTTATTTTTTGTGGCGCGCTTTTCGCGAGCTTACCTGGTCGAATCTGCTTCTCTTCTATCTGTTTTGCGGTCTCGCGGCCGCCACCAAACACTCTTTCGCTCTTATGCTGCCGATAGGAGCGGCGCTGGCGCTGGTTAAAATTTTTTCCTCCCAACTCCTGCCTTGCGCTATCGGAAAAACCCGTTCGATAACGGGCCACACGGGGAAAGCGATCGTCCTCGCCGGAGTTTTTGTCGGCGCGCTGCTCGGCTCCTACCTGTTGCTGTGGGCTTCTTACGGCTTCCGCTTCGATGCCGTTCCGGCGCCCGGTCTCCCTCTCTCATCGGCCGCCCTGATGCCCGAGCAGCCTATCCTCCGGATCTGGGTGTCTTTCCTTCTGGAGTTTCACCTTTTTCCGGAGGCCTGGATCAACGGGCAGCTTTTCAACCTGAAACATTTGGCCCGGACCGCGTACCTGCTGGGCGAAGTATCGGACACCGGGTTTTGGGCTTACTTCCCGGTCGCGTTCGCGGTAAAAACTCCGCTTCCCACGCTTTTGCTACTTGCCGCCGCCGTCTATCTGCTCGCGCGCAAGCGCATCGACCGGATGACTGGACTTTTTCTCCTGATCCCCGTGGTGGTTTATTTTTCTTTGGCGGTCGCGTCCCGGATGAACATCGGCCTGCGCCATATCCTACCGATCTATCCGTTCCTGTTCGTCCTCATAGGCGGAACCGCCTGGGAGCTTTGGAAGGAGAGCTCTCGGCTAAAAAAAGCCGGACTGACGTTGATCGCGCTTTGGTATCTCGGGTCGGCGTTTTTCATTTATCCGCATCATCTGGCTTATTTCAACGAGCTCGCGGGCGGACCGGGAAACGGCTACAAGATTTTGGTCGATTCAAACCTGGATTGGGGTCAGGATCTGAAGGGACTCAAAACCTTCATGGAGGACCGGGGAATCAAAAAAATCTACCTGAGCTATTTCGGCACGGCGGATCCCTGCTCCTATCGGATCGATTTCGTCTATCTCGCCTCGCCCCCGCCGCGTCCTGCGCCGTGCGGACAGGAAAACGACGGCGGCGGCGCGCCCGGGTTTATCGCCGTCAGTGCGACGGGCCGGTTTCTGGTCAAAAATTACTATGAATGGCTGCAACACTATAGGCCCATCGCGCAGATCGGGTATTCTATTTTTGTTTACGACATTCGAGGAAACGCCGCGGCGCACAAAAATCTGGGGATCGTCTATCTCAAATCCGGGCTGCTGAAAGAAGCGCGGCGGGAGTTCGAACTCGCAGGAGAGCCGCTGGCGAAAAAAGATATCGCAGAACTCGACCTCGGAAACGAGGCGGCGGTTTACGTCAACCTTGGCGCGGTCTTCTTCGAGGATGGCATGCTCGACGAAGCGATCGTGCTGTTCCAGCGCGCTATACGCCTCAAGCCGGACGACTCGGACGCGCATAGCAATTTGGGCGGCGTCTATCTCAGCAAGAACCGCGTCGACGACGCGATCAAAGAGCTGGACTCCGCAGTAAGAATCAATCCCAACAACGCCGAGGCCCACAACAACTTGGGGAGCGCCTATCTGAGAAAGGCCCGCCACGAACTGGCAATCGCCGAATATAAAGAAGCGCTGCGCCTCAGACCGGACTTCGAGGACGCGCAAAAAAATCTCCAGACGCTTCTGCCGGCTAGACCGCCAACCGGAAAACCCAGCCCCTAGCGGGGATCAGGTGAAACTCGCGAACGACTTGGGAGGGAGCGATGGGGTATTTATCGGCTCGATCCCATAAGATCCGGCGATTTGCTTCACGTTGGGAAAAAAAGTATAAGTGGGGTCACTTTTATCGAATTACTTCGTGACCGGTGTAAAAACCCGGTATCTCAACGACGCCAGCCCATGCCGACAAAAATCGTTGTAGCCGACGACCACTCGATGTTCCGTGAGATGCTTCTCCACATTCTCACTTATCGGGGCGACAAGTGCGTCGTCATGGCGGAAGCCGCCGACGGTGGCGATGCCCTCGCTCTCGTCAGCCGCTATGCGCCCGATATTCTGCTTCTGGACTATAAAATGCCCGGATTGGGACGTCTGCCGGATTTTTGCAAAGAAGTGACGCGCCGCAACGCGGCGACCCGTATTCTCGTTCTCAGCGGTTACTCGGAAGAGGAGATCGCGTTGGAAGCGGCCTTAGGCGGCGCCAGGGGTTACATCGTTAAAGGCGCGTCGGTCGACAATCTCTTGGACGCGATTGCGGCGGTGCAGATGGGCGGTGTTTGGGTCGATCCGTCTCTACCGCCCAGAGTATTTAACGCGTTCGTCGGCCATAAGGAACGGAAGTTCGACAAAATCGGCAAGCTCAGCCGGCGCGAACTGCAAGTTCTCTCTCTCGTTTCGCAGGGCATGAGCAACAAGCAGGTAAGCACCCACCTGCATATCGACAGGCGAACCGTCAAGAATCACTTGACGCACGTCTTTCAAAAGCTGGGCGTGACCAGCCGCCAGGAAGCGACCGCCCAGTACGTTCGCGAGAAGCCCGCCGAAAAGCCGCGCACCTCGAAAAGCCGCGCCAACTGAGGCGCGATCTTACCCTCATGGGCCGCATGAGGAAAACTTGAACGAAGCTACGCGCGTGCTCCAGTTGAATCTTCCGCTGGTCTGCAAGTATTCGTTTGTGTAACAGAAGGTGCAGTCGTCAACCGGATCGACGCTGAGTCCATCGCGATGCTGCCCATCCAGCGGTAGTTGGAGTCGGATGCGTCGGCCAAGCGACGGCTTCCGAGATTCATCTCGGCTCGACGGCAAGGGATCGTACGTTGTGCGTGAAGGCTCTTCAAGAAACCGGACGCTGCAGGCGACGTCCCTTCTACTCCTCTGACCTACGCCTGCGGGTCATCTCTTCCAGGTCTTGGATTTCTTTGCTCGGCGGGCCTTTCTTGGCGGGCGCCGCGCTCGTCGACTTCGACGGCGCGGCGGGCTGCGATCGAATATAACCCGAGACTGTCAGGCTCACGCGCAGATTTTGTATCGGGGCGGGAGCGGCGCCGTCCGGCCGCCGCGGCCCGCCGACCGCAAGCGAGCGCACGTTGATTTCGTTGATCACCAGCAGTTTTGGCGCTGTTTCGATGCCCCGGATCATATTCGCCACCTGGTCGATCACGCCGCTTACTTCCAATTGGATAGGAATGCGGGTAAACGTCCCCATCGCCTCCGGATTGAGCACGCGCGTCGATACGACTTGCGCGCCGCCTCCGGAGGCGAATCCCTGCGCCATTTGCTGGAGCTCCGAGGCGCTGACGGAAGCGGTGTCTCCCGTTAACAGCAGCGGCTCGAGCGAATTGAGCTCGGCGCGGGTCTTTTCGAGATTCCCCATGATCTCCGTCTTGCGCTCGAGGTAGCGGAGATTTCTTTCCAGAAATTGCGGCTGGCTGTCGAGCAGTTTCTCCACCGACGCGCGCCGATCGAGAAACGGTTCGAGCACCCAGGAGCGGCCCAAGAGCAAGCTGAAGATCGTAAAGCTGACCGCGACCAGCAATTTTTCGCGCTTGGACAGCCGCTGCCATACTCGGCGGATACGATTCATGGTTTCGCCACGCTCGCTTTTGGACGCTCGACTTCCGCCTTGAGGGAAAAGGTTTCCCGGCCGTTGGGCGCGCGGCTCGAGGGCGCGTTGGTCGCCACGTTCTCAAAAACCGGAGAGCGTTCCAGCAATGGAATCAAATTGGACGCGCTTTCCGCGGTGCCCTGGAGCTCCAGGCCGTTGTCGCGCAGACGCAGGTTTGACACGTACCCGCTGTTCGGCACGATGCGCGCAAGCTCGTCAAGCACGCGCAGAACGACACCGCGGCGCGCCATCAGATTTGAGAAAAATCCGATCTCTTTGCGCAATCGATCGAGCTCCGCCTCTTCGCGCCTGAGCGCTTCCACTGCGGGGGCGATTTTAAGATTTTCTTTCTGCAACTGCCTGAGCCGCATCTCGTTTTTAATCGGATAACTGACTACCCAGGCGATGACACCGAGCGCGAGCAAGACGGCGAGCGACCCGTTCAGCCATGACATCGCCTTGCCGCCCGTTTTATTTTTCGCGCCGGGTAGAAGGTTCAAGTCGAACGTCGCTTCGCGCAGTCCCCGCAGCGCGGCGCCGACGGCGGGGAGAAACGCCGGATCGGCCGCCATCCCTTTGCCGCCGCCGAGCTTCTCGCGGCCGAGGTCGAAAAGGTCCTCGTAGGGCACCGCGTCGTCGGTGACGGAGCGCAGGAACTCCGCCGCGTTGCCCCACCCGAAAAACCGCGGCGACTCCCTGAGCGAGCTGTAAAAAAGCTCCCTACCGGGGCCTTGAATCCAATCCGAATGCGGCAGCCGATGGCTGAACGCAAACACGGTCTCCCGCTTCCAGCCGTCGCCCTTGGCGTCGAGTCCGGTAATTTCCCAGTCGTGATTCTGACCGCCTAGAAGCAAAGCGCGCCCGGTGATTCCACCGGTGCAGAACAGCAGATAGTTCGAAAGCGCCGTCGCCGAGCTTTCCACGCCTCTCAACTTGGCGCCGAAGCCGGAAAATACCTCAAGCACGTCGTCAACGATTTTTTTCTGCGCTGCAAAGAGCAGCACCCCGACTTTATCGCCTTTGACGCCGATCGGGAGAAAATCGTAGTAGATGTCGTCGCGGCGAAACGGCAGGTGGCGCTCGACTTCGTAGCCCACCACTTGGGAGAGATTGTCCCCGGCAAGCTGCGGCAAAGAAATCTCCAGGCTCACCACCTGGTCCGAAGAGAGGCAGACGTAGAGCGGGTCTTTCGCCGGATTGAAGTGAGCCAGCGAGCGCACCGCGTCGGCGAGCGCCTGCTTGCGCGAAATTGTATCGTCTCCGGGCGGTATCTCGCGCGACTCGGCCTCGATCACGTTCACATGCGTCAGATTCTTGCGCAGGCGCACGACGTAGAAGCGCTCCGGGGTGATGTAGAGTCCCGTGCTGCGGACGAAATCGGCGCGCGAGATGTCATTAAACCAGCGTGGATAGATCATGGGTAGGTCTATAATGACTCAAGTACGACGGCTGACGCAAACCTCTCCTACTGAGCCGTCACCTCTCCTTTGTCGCCGCGGACGATATCCCGATCGAGCCAGCGCAGCAACTCGTATCCCCTGTCGCCGCCGATCAGCCGGATCACTCCCTTCACCTGGCGCTTGGCGAGAGAGTCCGCCTGGCGCCCCTTGGCCTCGATCGTAATGATCGACGGATTGGCGAAGATCACCTGCCGCCGAATCAGGCTGTCGTCGGTGATGCCTAACAGCCGCAACAGATCGGCCAGAGTCTTCTCGGAGAGTTTCGCCCGCTGGGCGATGAAGTCCTCGCACTTCTGAAGCGTGACGCCGAGCAGCGCGACGCACACCGCGGGCGAAGCCGTGCGCAAGTTCACGCCCACCGGGCTATCGACCGTAAAAATATCTTTGAATCCGACGCGCCCTTCGCCGCCGTAGAAAAGCTCGGGCGTCACGCCGCGCACCCACAGCAAGTCCTCGACGCTGTCGAACGGACCGTTCTTCGCCGTGTAGGGAGGCGAGAGCGAAAGATAGTAATCGCTCTCCGCCCCGTTCAGCCGGTGCAGATCATCTTCGTCGCGCCAGTCCATGATCGAATCCGCCAGGACGTTGACGATCTGTTCTTCCACTCCCAGGTGGGTAAAAATTTGCCGCAGCACGTCGTCGTTGACGCGATTGAGGTTGAACTTCCCGGATTCGTCGATAAAGCGCATCTCGAAGACGCCGGCGCCGAGATTGCCTGTTTTCCAATCCGCCTCGAACAGGTCGTTGCCCTGCTGGACCGGCACCTGCCCCGTTTGCCCGGACAGCTTGAGCAGCTCATAAAGTCCCTGCTGAAAACCGGCGAGCGCGAGATAGTAGCCTTCCGTCTCTTGAGCGTAACGGTGCGTCGCCAGGCCTTCTTCACGGACCGACGCCGAAAAATCGAACGCGACGACGAAGAGAAAAATAAAAATCCACAGCACGATGACTAGCGCTGCGCCGCGTTCGTTAGAAAGCGCCGAGCACCGGGCGCCGAGTGTGAACCGCTTCTTCATGGACTCAAGACCTTCATCATAATCGGGAACGTCCAGTTGATTTCGCGCCCGTCGTCGCCCTGATAGACCAGTCGCACGGCGCGCGGCAGCGCCCGCTTTTGCCGCCCGTCCCACTCGTCGAACCAATCTTCGCCTTTGGACTGCGGATCGGAGTCCAGATACTCGAACCTGACTCCTCGCAGTCCTTCCGCGAGCACGAGACTGTTGCGAAAGCCGCCGCCTCCGCCCTTATCGCCCACGCGCACCGGCATCTCTTCCTCCAGCGTCAGCGTCGCGCCGCGGTTGCCGCCGAGGTCCGAAGAGATTCGCACCTTCGACATGCCGCGCCCGCCGAGGCTCGTCGAGAGCGACGAGATGAATTCGACGCCCCGGTCGTCGCCGTTGAAATAAAGGGTCGGGTCCCTCGGAGATGCGCGATATGGATAAGCGGAGCGGAGATAACCGCCCAGAAATTGCTCGAAGGTACGGAGGCTCTGGCTCCGGTCGGCGCGTTCTTGCGCCTTGGCCACAGCGCGCTCGCTCAGGTAAAACGAGCCGTAGAGCACCGTGACGATTAAAACCAACAACGTGATCGCGATCGTGACTTCTATCAGCGTGAATCCATTTTGGATTTTGGATTTTGGATTTTGGATTTTCACTCGCGCTTCCTCTTCACCACGCGAAGGGTCTTCATCTCCAAAAACTTGTCGCGCTCCGCCTCGGGGTAGCGCATCCGGAGCGTGATCTCGCTGATGTCCCAGCCGATGGATTCTACCTGCGTGTTGTCGCGCACGGGCTCCACGTCGATCTGCCAGCGGAGACTCCGGCCGATCGTGCCCGACTCGCCGCGACCGTCGAACGACTTGCGGGTGAGAAACTCATCCACCGCCTGCCGGCTATACGCGACCGCGTCGGTCCGGGCCGCGCTCGCCGTTTCGAGTCTCAGGCCGACGGAAAAAATTTCCAGCAGCACCACGATTCCCAGGCCGACGATGGCCATCGCCACGACGACCTCCAGAAGAGTGAAGCCATTTTGGATTTTGGATTTTGGATTTTGGATTGTCGATTTCGAGTATCCGTTTTCCATTTTCCCTTTGCTGTTTTTCATTGCCGCGTCACCACCACACGGCCGACCATTGAATCCAGGCGGACCACGTAAAACGATCCCGTGCTGTCCGAAAGCTCGATCGCGCCGCCGAGGATGCTGCCGTTCGGAAAAAAGACGAACTGCGTCAGCCGGTCTCCAATGGGCTCGCCGCCGGCGACGCCGGTCATCTGGACGGCCTCTGGCAAATCCACGATCTCGCCGCCGGAGGCGAGGTACCGTCCTCGCGCGGGTTCAACGGTCAGTTGCTTGAGCTTGCCTTCGTCGATCGCCCGCCGGCGCAAATCGCGCGCCACCGCCGCCAGCCCCAGCACGGACATTCTCGCTTCGCGCTTTTTGAGTCCGCGCTCGAACGTCGGAAGAGCTATCGCGCCCGCCAAACCAAGGATTAACAGAACGATGACGAGTTCGACGAGAGAAAATCCCCGCTCATCCTTCCCAGCTTGTGATGTCACGATTATATCCGTCTCCCCCTGGCGCGCCGTCGCCGCCGTAAGACAATAGATCGTACGTGCCATGGTCGCCGGGGCTCTTATATACATACGGCTTGCCCCAAGCATCGCCGGGCACTTCTTTCTGAAGGTAGGGGCCGTCCCAACGGTCGGCGTTGGACGGTTTCTGCCTAAGAGCGCTCAGTCCCTCCTCCGTCGTCGGATAGCGTCCGACATCGAGCCGGAAGCTATCCAGCGCGGTGCCGAGCAACTGGATCTGCGCCGCGGTCGATTTGACGCGCGCTTTGTCGGTCTGCTGCATATAGTTTGGCAAGACGAGCGCGGCGAGGAGCCCGATGATGACCATGACAACGAGCAGCTCGATCAGCGTAAAGCCGTCGCGGCGCGTCAGAAGCACGCGATGAAAATTTTTCTTTCTCTCCGTCATTTGCGACCTCTCCTTTTCAAAAAGGCAGATCGTTGATGCTGAAAATCGCCGTGAGCATGGAGATAACGACCGTCCCGATCACCAGTCCCATCGTGACAATTAAAAGCGGCTCCAACATGGACGTAAGCCGCTTGGTCGCGCGTTTCACCTCTTGATCGTAGTGATCCGCCACGTTCACCAGCATGCCTTCGAGCCGCCCGGTTTCCTGGCCGACGGCAATCATGTGCAACGCGAGCGGCGGAAAAAGCCCGCTCTCGGTGAGCGGCCCGACCATTCCCTTGCCTTCGCGCACGCGGCCCTGGACCTGCGCGATGGCGCGAGCGATCAAGCGGTTGCCGACGACGCCTTGCACCGTGCCGAGAGCGTCGAGCAGCGGCACGCCGCCTTTGAGCAGCGCGCCGAGGGTGCGCGCGAAGCGCGATACCTCAATCTGGCGCATCAGATCGCCTACAACCCAAATGTTGAGACGCCAATAGTCCCATTGGAGCCTGCCCTCCGGGCTGCGGACATAGAACGATCCGCCGGCCGCGCCGACGACGAGCAAAATCAACGCGACCCAACCGTATTCGGTCAGCCAATTGCTGAAACCGATCAGCAGGCCGGCCATGAGGGGAAGGGCCTTGTGAATATCTTTGAAGATGAGAGCAAATCGCGGGATGACGTAAATAAACAACACGAGCAGCGAGCCTGACGCCACCACGGCAAGAACTAACGGATAGGTCAGCGCCGATTTGAGATCTTCCTTGAGCGCGATGGAGCGTTCGAGATATTCCGATAGGTGGCGCAGGACGCCGTCCATGACGCCGCCCGCCTCGCCGGCGCGAATCATGTTGATGTAGAGCCTCGGAAACACGTCGCTGTGCTCGGCCATCGCGGCGGCGAGCGATTTACCGGCGCGAACTTCCTCCAACAACCGCGCGACCACCTTCTTGAACTCCGACGACTCAACGAGATTGGTGAGCACGGACAGGCTGCGGTCGAGCGGCAGGCCGGCGCTCAACAGCGTGCTCAGCTCCTGGGTGAAGTGGAGCAGCGCCTTCTCGCTGACTTTGCTGTGACGGAAGAGCGATGCGGGGCCGGCGGTCGATCTGCCGGCGGACTGGCTCGAAGCGGCGATGCGCAAGGGGACAAAGCCCATGTCGTGGAGGCGCGCGACGACCCCCTGCTCGGCGTCGGCATCCATGACTCCTTCGACGACCTTGCCCGAATAGTCTGCGGCGCGATATTGAAACAGCGCCATAGCCTTAAAGAGTAGGTGAAAGCAGGCGACAAATCAACCGGCGCCTTCGTGGCTCGTGCTCGTTGTTCGTGCTCGTCAAATGAACCGTGTTTCGTGTCGTTTTAGTCCGCCGAGCACGAGTCAGGAGCACGATCACGGCTTTTCTCCGACGAACGCGTTTGTCCCCTCCCCCACGAGCACGAACACGAGCGACGAGCACGCCGCGAAATTGACTCGGCGGCTCGGTTCTGTTACTTACTGAGCCTTCGAGGCCCTTTTGCATTTCAAGCTTTCCATCATCGCCCTTTTCATCCTTGGCCTGCTCCCGGCCGCCGTTGCCGGTGCGGCCCAGCCGCCGGCGGCCAAGAGCGGCGCGACTCCGGCCGCCAAGGTCGGCGCGGAAACCATCACGCTGGAAGAAATCGAGCGCAGCCTGCAAACCGAACTCGCAAAGATACAGCGCGACCGTTACAACCTGATCGAGCAAAAGCTCGACCAGCTTATCGAAGAGAAGCTGCTGGCGGCGGAAGCCAAGCGGCGCGGCATCTCCGTGGAGGAGTTGCTCAAGCAAGAGGTCGCCGGCAAGGCGCCGACGGTCACGGATGCAGAGGTGGAAGGCTTCATCGTGCAAAACCGCGGCCGGATTCCGCCGGGAGACGATCCGGAGCTCAAGCTGAAAGTCTGGGAATTTCTCCGCGATCAGAAAAAGAACCAGGCGCGCGGCGACTACATCCGCGCGCTTCGCGCCAAAACCGACGTCGCGATTTATCTTGAAGAGCCGGCGGCGACCCGCGTGCAGGTGGACTCCGCGAAGGGCTTCGCGCGCGGTGCGAAGGACGCCGCCGTCAACATCGTCGAGTTCTCCGATTTCCAATGCCCGTTTTGCAAGGCGGTCGTCCCAACGCTGCACCAGATAGTATCCCAATACGCGGGCAAAGTGAGGTTGGTCTTCCGCGATTTTCCGATCGCGAGCCTGCATCCTCTGGCGCCGAAGGCGCACGAGGCCGCGCGCTGCGCCGCGGAGCAGGGAAAATTTTGGGAGTATCACGATCTTTTGTTCGAGCGCTCGCCGAACCTCAATCCGCCGGAGCTGAAGCAATACGCCCGCGATTTGAAGCTCGACGGCGACAGTTTCGACAAGTGCGTCGACAGCGGCAAACATCAGCCGGTGGTTGCCGGTGACATACAAGACGGGACAAAACTCGGCATCACGGGAACTCCCACCTTCTTCATCAACGGCCGCATGCTCGTCGGTGCCCAGCCGATCGCGGCCTTTCAGAAGATAATCGACGGTGAGCTGGCGAAAAAGCCGGCGCGATAATTTTGCCTCTCGTCTTCCCCGCATCCACCAGATAAGTTATAATTTGCTTTCCGCGGCGGTTTGAGCATTCGCGGCGCCGCCAAGACAAAATGAAGCCTTCAGTCACTCTTGTCCTCTCTCTGACTCTGATATTTTCCGCAACCTTCAATCCGTCGCCCATTCAGCCGGCGGATCGGGAAGCGAAGAGAGTTGCCCCGATTCGGCATCTTCCGGGCCACGAAGAGCGGAAGAGAGAGGCCGACGCCGAGAGGGATGCGATGGAAAGCGGCCTTTTGACTCCTTCTCAAGAAGAGGCTGCTCTCGCGCCGACACAACGTGCTCCGACCATTGCGAACGGCTTTGCGGGAATGAATTTCACCGACAGCCCAAGCTCCGTCCCGCCGGACACCATCGCCGCCACGGGACCGAATCACATCGTCGAAGTAGTCAACTCGGCCATCGCGTTTTTTGACCGAACCAGCGGCGCCGCTGTCGGGTCAACGCCCGAATTGCTCGGCACCTTCTTCAGTCCTCTCGGCACCAACGCAAGCAGTTGCATCTTCGATCCGGTCGTCGCCTACGACGACATAGCCGGGCGATTCTATATCGGCGCCCTGGATGTCCCTGAAGTGTGCGGCGACACTCCGACAAACACTGCCATGCTTCTCTATGCCGTGTCGAACACCTCTGACCCAACAGCCGGCTTCACTGAGATGCATGCGATCGACGTCGACGAGCCAAAGAACTCGGCTTGCCCCACCAGCCAGACAGTCGGCGGCGATTTCACCCGAACCGGATGGAACGCGGACGCTCATGTCTTCGCGCTCAACATGTTCGGATTCACCACCGGGTGCTTCGACCACGTGGCAGTCATTACCATCGACAAGTCCAAGGTGCTGGATGCGAACAATACTACGTTTACTTTCTCTCACACCGACCGTACTGGAACGAGCAATGCTTCCATGGTCCCTGCGACGATGCACGGATCGGGTACCGGCGATCCCATGTGGTTCGTCGAGGAGTCGGTTTCTGCGAACACGATCCGCGTCGTAAAGATGACGAATGTCCTCGGCAATCCGCCGACGTTCGCCGAGACCGACCTTGCTGTGACCAGTTACAACTCTCCCCCTTCTGCAACGCAAAAGGGCGGCGGAAGATTCATCGACAGCGGCGATAGTCGAATCTTGAATGTCGAGTGGCGAGACGACCGGCTCGTGGCGGCGCACACGGTAGGAATCTTCGGTATGGGTACGGCGAACGCCCGCTGGTACGAGTTCGATACGTCGAGCACGCCCTCGCTGACGCAGCAGGGAACGATCAGTCGAGGGTCTGGAATTCACACTTATTACCCATCGATCGCAATCGCCGAGATCGGCGACCTCGGCATGACGTTTATGGAGTCATCGAGCGCAGAATTCATGTCGATGTACGTGACGGGACAACAGGCGGGAGACGCGCCCGGGACGATGCAAACGCCGAAATTGGCAAAGGCGGGCGCGCGTAATTACAACGCGTTTGACTGTGATGGCATTCCCCCTGGGGAGTCGAACGTTTGCCGCGCCGGCGACTATAGCGGCATTACCGTGGACCCGAATTTCACGGACAGGTTCTGCGCCGCCAACGAATACGCGACTTCCGCCAGCTCTGAAAACTGGGGCACATGGCTCACCTGCTTCTCGCTGCTGAGCGGTCACGATCTCGCCGTCACCAAAATGACCGCGCCAAAGTCGGTGACAGGAAGCGGCGCCATGGTCGTACCGATCGCGGTTACGATCCAGAACCGGAGCGACCACAACGAAACCATAATGTCCTCAGACCTCGGCAACGGCGTTAGCACCGGGCTGGTCCGTTTAAACGTTAGCGCCATCGATAATGACGGCGAGTCGTGCCAGACCGCCGTCGTCGCCCTGAACGGGGCCGCGAATGCGGCGCTGTTCTCCCTGGGGTCAAAGGTCCTATTGCAAAAGCAGAGCATGACCGTGAATTTTTCGGTTACCCTTCAGTGTCAATCCGCTCAGCCCAAGAGCAAGACGGATCCGAGCCCCGGCGACTATAACTACACGGCCACAGTGCATCACGAAGTTCTCGGCGGCAGCGATGCGCATCCCGACGACGATACTTGCCCCCATGCCGCTCTATTCGATCCAAACCCACCTCCCAAGGGAACCAAAGACAAAGGTTGCGGCGGCAAAAGCGGTACGCCCGTCGTCACCGACGTCGTGCAGTAGCGTACTGTTTCTGAAACTCATCGCATATTGCTCACCGTCATTCCGGCCAAGTCAGCCTGAGGCTGACGCGAGCCGGAATCCAGAAAATACAAAAAATTCCGGATTCCCGCTTATCGCGGGATTGACGACAACCGAGCACCGCAGGGAGTGCGAGGGGCGATGAACGAAGTCAGGCGAAGTTGGTGGGTAGGATGTTAAGCCTCTTCTCGGGTCACACGTAACACTTCGGCCAGCGTCGTCACGCCGTCGCGGACTTTTTGCCAGCCGTCTTCGCGCAACACCCGCATGCCTTGAGAAGTCGCCAAAGCGCGAATCGTGTTCGCGTCGGAGTGCTGGACGATGAGCTTGCAGATTTCCGGCGTCGCCAGCAACAGCTCGAAAATTCCCACGCGGCCGAGATAGCCCGTGCCCGCGCAGAGATCGCAGCCGACCGGCTCCCAGACCGTCTTCGGCGGGTGGCCGCTGAATTCTTCGACGCGCGAGCTTTGAAACGGCACCTGCTTGCGGCAGTCCGCGCAAAGCCGCCTGACCAGTCTCTGCGCCAGAACGCCGAGCAGCGCCGAGGCCAGCAGATAATCTTCGACGCCCATTTCCAGCAGCCGCGAGACCGCGCCCGCCGCGTCGTTGGTGTGCAAGGTGGAGAAAACTAAATGACCCGTGAGCGCGGCCTGAATCGCGATGCCCGCCGTCTCGGCGTCGCGGATTTCTCCGATCATGATGACGTCGGGATCCTGGCGCACGATGGAACGGAGACCGTTGGCGAAGGTGAGACCGATCTGCGGCTTGACATGGATCTGGTTGACGCCGTTCAACTGGTATTCGACCGGGTCTTCGATCGTGATGATTTTTTTCGCCGGGTCGTTGATCTTTTGCAGCGCGCAGTAGAGCGTCGTGCTTTTTCCGCTGCCGGTAGGTCCCGTGACGAGCAGCATGCCGTGCGGCTTGGCGATCATCTCGTTAAAGCGCGCGTAAATATCCGGCGGAAATCCCAGCGACTCGTCCAGGCTGGTGAAAATTTGCGAGCGCTCGAGAAGTCGGATGACGACGCTCTCGCCATAGAGCGTCGGGATCGTCGAAATCCGGAGATCCACGTCCTTGCCCGCGATCTTGACCTTGATGCGCCCGTCCTGCGGCAGCCGGCGCTCGGCGATATTGAGCTGGGCCAGAATTTTGATGCGCGAGATGATGGCGGACTTCAACTGGCGCGGCGGCGGATCCATCTCGTGTAAAATGCCGTCGATCCGGTAGCGGATTTTTAATTGATTCTCGAAAGGCTCGATGTGAATATCCGACGCGCGGCTCTCGAGCGCGCGGCTCATCAACGCATTGACGAGCCGGATCACCGGCGCCTCCGACGCCATGTCGCGCAGGTGCTCGACCTCTTCCTGGTCCGCGGCGCCTTCGATCTCGCGTGCGGCCGAGCCGTCGCCCTGCGGTTCGCTCGAATAGCCGTTGCCGAACACCGCTTCGATGCGCGCCGTGATGTCTTTTTCCTTGGCGAGCACCGGCCTGACTTTGAAACCGGTCGCCACTTCCAGCGCGTGGAGGCGGGAGAAATCCGTCGGATCGGTCGTCGCCACGAGGAGATCGCGGCCGTCCAGTTTCAGCGGCACCATCCGGCCGGACTTAAAGAAGTCCGCGCCTTCCATGACCGGGTCCAACGGCAGCGGGGCGATGGGAAAGTCCTTGATCGAGACGATGGGAATGCCGAAGTGATCGCTCAACACCGGCAAGAGATCGTCTTCGGAGACAAAGCCCAGCTCGACGACGAGCCGGGCGAAATTCGTCCGCTGGTCCTGCTTGAGCTTGACGATCCGCTCCATCTCGTCGGGCGAGAGCATGCCACGCTCGACCAGCCGCTCCTCGAATGTGAGATAGCCTTCCATTCCCGGGTATCATAACAAATTATGCGGGGAGGGGAAACGGGACGCTGAAGAAAGGATGAGGGATGAAGGATGAGGGATGAAAAA
>JBGPTS010000045.1:0-21586 GCA_041490745.1 Binatia bacterium
ATCTCGTCGGCACGGCGCCTGGCAGCCGCTTGCTCGACGCCGCCAACGTTCATCTCGCGGCGAGTCTTAGAAATCTGTGCTTGCCGTGCGAGATCGGTGAGTTCGAGCGCATGGCCGACGATCCCGTCGGCGGTTTTGAAATTGTCAATGGATTTTCCGCGCCGCCGGAAAAACCCGGGCTGGGCGTAGAGGTGGACCTTGCCAAGCTCGGTTTAACGGATTAACGACAGAGTAGAACCATGATCATCGACGCCGATGGACATCTCTTCGAGACCGAGGAGATCTTCGAGAAATATATGGAGCCGCCGCTCAAAAATTATCGCCCGCGGCTCATTGCGAGCGACGACGGGGCGAATTTTTGGGTGGTGGACGGCGCGACGCGCTACAAGCGGCCGAGCGTTCTCGGCGCCGGCAATCCCGGGTCGGCGGCGCCGCCGGGAAAAAAATTGCAGGCGGCGCGTCGCGCTTCGCCCGGCAGCCAGACGTTGGCCAATATCAAAGAGCGGCTTGAAGATTTGGACAAAGAGGGCATCGACGTCCAGTATCTCTATCCGAGTTTTCTCCTGCACATCAATTCCTGGAAAGACGGGATTCTCGGCAACGCGGTATGCCGCGCCTACAACACGTGGCTCGCCGAAGTATGCTCGCAGGCGCCGGATCGATTGAAAGGCGTTGGATTGGTTTGCCTCGGTGATCCGGCGGGCGCCGCCGCGGAAGTTCGGCGCATCAAAGAACTCGGCCTTGCCGCGGTGATGGTCAACGGAACGATAGGTTCCAATCGCCTCGATCATCCCGATCACGAGCCGTTCTTTGCCGAAGCGAACCGGCTCCGCGTGCCGATCGCGGTTCATTTCAGCCTGGAATTTCCCGCGGTGAGCGAGTTGTTCCAGCATTTTTTTCCCAACCGGGTGCTGGCGGGAATTTTTCCCATCATGGCGGGCTTCACCAGCGTGATGTGCTCCGGATTGCTCGAACGCTACTCGAACCTGCGCATTGCGTTTCTCGAAGGCGGCTGCAATTGGGTCGCCGCTTACGTCGAGCGCATGGACGATCATTTCGAAAATCCGCGCTACAACGCGCGCCAACTGATCCAGCGCGCGCCGAGCGAATATTTAAATTCCGGCCGAATTTTTTTCGGCTGCGAGGGCAACGAAGCCGGCCTCGCTCGCATCGCGGACGAGATCGGCGCAGACAAATTGCTTTTTTCTTCCGACTATCCGCACGCCGATCGCACGGAAGGGACGGCCCGCTTTCTCGAAGCGCGCGCCGATCTTTCCGCAGGCGCTAAGAAAAAACTCTTGGAAGAGAATGCGCGGCGCTTTTACGGCGCGTAGTATCTTCGAGAAATCAACGAGTTACTCGCCTCGGCGCGCGCCGCTTGAAGCAATCGCCCGAGCTTGCGTCTAAGCTTCCAAAAGGGGGTGATACTGTGAAAAACGCACTCAGGTTGTTCGTTATCGGCTTGATCACGCTCGCTTTCAGCAGCGTGAGCTTCGCTCAGGCCACTCCCGCTACTCCAGCCGCTCCTCCCGAAAAGTCCAAGAAGGACGAGGAGAAGGGCAAGAAGGGCGAGAAGAAAGGCGAAGAAAAGGTCCAGAAGAAGGGCGACGAGAAAGCCGGCACGGGTAAGGCCAAGGCCGACGAGAAGAAGGAAGAGAAGAAGTTGTAGTCTCTTCTTGCTTCATTCGGAGAGGGGCAGCCGTTACCCGGCTGTCCCTCTCTCCGTCTTTGATTCCCGGTGCCGCTCGTGTCGCGCAAAATCTCTCCGCACCTTGCTTGATTTCACCCACACCGTTCTATAAGCTTTCAGCCAGGCATGTGGTTCCAATTGTTTGCTGTGCCGAAAGGAGGTGCGGAGATGGAACTGCCGAAATGCCAGAAGTGCAACAATGGCCTGTTGATCCCATTGTCAGACTACGGCCAGGAAGGGGCTTCCGTGACGTTCAAAGCCTGGGCCTGCACCAACCCGGACTGCGGATTTTCCCTGAGGGTCGATAAAGGCGAAATCACTTACGGGAAGAAAATAGAACCAAAGCATTGATCGGCGCGCGTCGATTCGCGCGCAAAAAGGGAGGTCGCCTCCCTTTTTTTATTTTTTTTCAGGCAGGATTCGCCCGGTTGAAACTCTCGATCGCCCGGGCGAAGAATTCGCATCCCCGGTCCAGAGCTTCCATACATCTCTGCTGCACCGCCGCATCCAGCGCATAACGTCTGAGCGCCTCGGGCGCGAGCCATTCGTGCCCTTCTTCATCGCCCAACAGTGTGTCGCGATAGATCGAAGCGGTTTTCGGATCGACCTGCTGAACCCGCTCGATGAAGGATTTCGACGTGCGTGGAAAAAATTCTTCGTGGCCATACTGCACGCTCGCTAACACTTCGGGCAAAGAACCGAGCGCCGCGTGAAAATCCCATAATTCTTTTAACTCCGACAGCGGCCGGTTCCACAGCGCGTCGGGATCGCCGTCGAGCTCTATGATTCGCTCGCGCAGGATGGCGGCGTGCTTGAGCTCGTTCGCGACGTATTCCGACAGCGGCCGTTGAAGATCGAGGTCCGGCACTTGGCCGACCCATCTCGCCGTGACTTCCCCGGCGCGCCGCTCCATCACCACGCCGAACTGGAGCCGTCTCAGAATCACCTCGCGCGTGAGCGGCTTCTCGGCGCCGTAGCTTTTCCGATTGGCGGTCATTTTCTGCCAAGCCGCTTCGCGCCGGGCATCCAATTCTTTCAAAAAGGCGTCGGGTTTGAGCGCTTCCATGGCGGTCTCCTTGTATTCGCGGGCGGGTTTCGAGTTGTAAGAAAAACAGAAAACATGTTTATTGTAAAGTCCGAGCTATGCAAGCAAAGATTTTCCTCGCGCCCGCGTTCGTCGTCGCGATTCTGACGTTGTCCATCCAAGCCTTCGCGCAAGGGGGAGGCAAATGGACGGCGAAAGCGCCCCTGCCTTCGGCGCGGACCGAGGTGGCGGCGGTCGCGCTCGGCGACAAAATCTACGTGATCGGCGGCTTCGGCAAAAACGGCGATCTCGTCGAGGAGTATGATACGGCTACCGATCGCTGGCGCGAGCGCGCGTCTCTGCCACAAGCGCTCCATCACGTCGGTGGGGCGGTGATCGCGGGAAAAATTTACGTCATCGGCGGATACGTCTCGGGCGTCGGATCCATGAACACGGTTTACGAATACGATCCGGTCGCGGATCGCTGGCGCGCCGTCGCTTCGATGCCGACGCCGCGCGGAGCGCTCGCGGTAGGAGTCATTGGCGAGAAGATTTACGCCGTGGGCGGAGTCGGAACGAACGGGCGGAATACCGCCGCAAACGAAGAATACGATCCGCGGCAAAATCGTTGGACCCAGCGCGCATCGATTCCGTCGCCGCGCGATCATCACGCCGTCGGCGTCGTCGCCGGCAAGCTCTACGCCGTCGGCGGCAGACTCGACGGCAGCCACGCGCGGAATGTGGCCTTCAACGAAGAATACGATCCCGCGGCGGACAAGTGGCGCGCGCGCACGCCGTTGCCGACGGCGCGGAGCGGCATCGCCGGCGCTTCATTAAGCGGGAGAATTTTCGTCTTCGGCGGCGAGTCCACTTCAGGCACGTTCAATCAGAACGAAGCCTACGATCCGGCGAAAAATAGCTGGAAGACGATGGCGCCGATGCCGACGGCGCGGCATGGTTTGGGCGCGGCGGTGGTGGGTGAGACGATTTACGTGATCTCAGGCGGCCCGCAGCCCGGCGGGACTTACTCGTCGGTGAACGAGGCGTTCAGGCCGTGAAGAGTTTGTTGAACGCACAACTAACGCAGCTGGAATTTCTCGCACAAACTCTGCCACGAATCGAACCCGCAAAGATTTTGCAGCATCGTGGTCGTCGGTGGGAGGAGCGGGAAGCCGGCGCGGTTCGCTTGTCTCAGCGCTTCGTCGGGCGCAATCCACAAACTGTCCGCAACCTCTTCGGAGCTTTCAAGCGCCGTCTGGCCGGCGGGAAGAGCGGCGAGAAAAAATCGCGCGTCGAAACGGTATGGATAAAAATCCGGCGTGACGCGGTGGGAGAAATAAATCGCGCGGCTTAAATCGCAAAGAAGTTTTTCCGCTTCGAGGAAGGAGCCGAAGTCGAGAGAGCCGGCGACGATGGCTTGGCGTTTCAGCTCGAACCGAGCAGCACTGTCCGCGTCGGGCGGAGCGCCGCTCTCCTTTACACAAAGCAGAATCCCGACCTCTTCAAACAGCTCCCGGATTCCCGCCACCCAGTGGGCCAAAGAAAGCTCGGGGTCGAGATGGTTGCCGAGAATTCCTTGCGCTTCATTCGGCGAAAGGCCGCGGCAGCGCTGGAAAATTTCCTCCGAGCGATCCTGCGCTTCGATAGTGCCGCCGGGAAAAACGTAAAAGCCACCCAAAAATTTCATCTCGTCCGGGCGGCGCGTGAGCAAAATCTCAAATTTGCCGCGCGCGTCGGGACGAAGCAGCAACACCGTGGAAGCATGTTTCGGGTTCAGCAGCGCCATGGAAAGTCATCATATTACGTTCGCATGCGATGATGAAGAGAAGGCGTAGGGGCGACCGGCCGGTCGCCCAAGAGCTTGGCAGGCGCACCGGCCTGCACCTACGCTGACTGTTGATCCGAAAATCGAATTCCCATAGCGTAGTTGACCGTGATGCTTGAGCTGAGCGAAATTTCCGTTACCGGCATGAAGCACGACGGCCGTTTGCTTTGGCTGGCCGTGCCGGAGCGGCGGCTGATAGCTACCTACGATCCCGCCACTGGAAAAACCGAGGCGAAGCTAACCTACGTCCATGAAGTGTGGGATGTCTCGCCTAGCGAGACGGGTATATGGATGCTGACCGGAGGAGGAAAGCTCGACCGGCAGATCGTTTTCTGGTCTTTCGCCGACGACAAGCCCGTGCACACGTTCGGTTGCCCGGAGGGCGCGGCGGCCGGCGCGACGCTGCTCGACGGCAAGCTCTGGCTCACGCACCGCAACAACCGCAAGCTCTACTGCCTCGACCCCGAGAGCGGCAAGACCAACTGGATCATTAAAACCGAGAATGAAACCTTCAGCCCGGCGGCGTACCGGCATGAATTGTGGCTGATCGAATCCGAGCCCGGGCCGTTGGCTCATTGGGGAGAAAAACGACAGGGGAAATATTTTTTTTCCCGGTACGACCCGGCGCGCGAAATCATCGTGGAGCGTATTCCCGTCCCTTTCGTGCCGCACTGCATGGCCTTTGACGGCGCGCGCTTCTGGTACGCCGAGTCCGACAAGAAAGGTATCGCGTCAACGAAAAAGAACTTTCGCTAGCTCGGCGCGATATTTTTCCGTGAGCGGATTGTCGTTGCCCGAGACCTCGAAGATCGCGAGCATCGCTTTCCGAGCCGCGTCGTCGTGAAAGGTCCGGTCTTTTTTGACGACGGACAAAAACTCCGCCAGCGCTTCGTCGTATCTTTCGCGCGCGGCCAGCGCCTGAGCCAATTCGAATCGTTTCTCCAGGCTGTCGGGCTCGGCCGCTACGGCGGCGCGGAGCTGGGCCTCGTCCAGCCGGCCTGCGCCTTTGAGCGTCTGGCGCGCGATCAACTGGTCGGCCTCTTTGCGCTCGGGACTCGTCAGTGGAACTTTTTCGAGCGCTTCGAGCGCGCGTTCCCCGTCTCCCGCCGTCAGGAGTAGGCGGCCGAGGCCGAGGAGAGCCTTGGAGTGATTCGGCTCCGCCGCGAGAACTTTGTCGTAAACAGTTTTTGCCTCGTCGGTGCGTCCTTCCACCGCCAACTTCTGCGCTGCCGCCGCCTCGCGGTCGGATGCGGAGGGGAGAATGTAGGAAAGGAATTCTTGCACGGCGCTCTCGGGCAGCGCGCCGGTGAATTCGTCGGCGAGCGCGCCGTCTTGAAAAACTTTCACAGCCGGAATTCCCTGAATGCGAAAAAGCGCCGCAAGCTCGGGATTTTCATCCACATTGACCTTAGCGAGGATGAAATCTCCTTTGTGCTCGTCGGCGAGGCGCTCCAGAAGGGGGCTCAAGACCTTGCACGGGCCGCACCAAGGCGCCCAGAAGTCCACGACCACCGGCGTCTCGCGCGAGCGCTCCAAGACTTCCGTTTCAAAATCTTTTTCGCCGACTTCGATCGTCCACTGATTCATGACGGCTGCTTGCCTCCGCCGTATTTCGGGTCGTTGTCGATAAGTTTCTTGGCGAGATTTTTCACCTGCGCGGCGACGGGGCGGAGCGCGTAAACCGCCGTCTCCCAGATTTCGTCTTCCGTAGCGCCCGCCTTCCGCGCCCGATCGAGGTGGAGACGCGCGCCGTACTCGTGGCCGATGGCGAGATTTACCGCGAAGCGGATGAGCTGCGATATTTTTTCGTCGAGCGTGCCTTCCTTATATTCGATGCCGAAGAATTCCGTCTGCTTAGCCATGGCCAGTCTCCTTTTTCTTCTTTAAGTTTATCGGATCGAAAGGTTCTCCGTTCAATTTAAACCGCCGCTCAACCGGCACGGGATGGAGAATCGTCTGCAAGACATAGCAGCCGTTCTCCGCGTTGCGCACGACCGCGGCGACTTTTTCCGCCGGCTCGCTGGAGTCGATCTCGAGTCGCGTCTCGAAACCCGGACTCGTCGCACGCACGGTTTCAGCCAGCACCGAACCTTCGCTCTTGAACTTTGCCGTGACGAACACGCGCGCCTTGTCGATCTTGGTTTTCATCATCTCCGCGTACCGGGAGATCTGCGTGAGCAGTCAGAAGCCGAGCGAGAGAGCGAAGTAAGCGAGCGGCGGCGGCGCGCTGTTTTCTCCGCCGGTGCGCTCCGCTTCGTCGCAAGCAACCGTGAAGCCGCGCGCGCGGCCTTCCTTGCGCATTTTCTTAAGAGTCTCGGCATCCGCCTCCAACACGATCTCGCGTTTTGCCTGAATGTCCTCCGCCATGTTCCTCCTCCGTTTCGGCGGCGGCGATGCGTTCGCCGGCGGCGCGCCGCAAGACGCACTATATTCACCTGCGGCGATTTTTTCCACACGCGCGCGGCAATTCCTTTTTTCCTGCGGACCGGGCGGCGAACCGCGAGTTGACACCATTGCCGCTTCGCTTTACCCTCCTTGCTGAAGCTTCCTTCATTGCGGCTCATCACACAGGCGAGGTGACGGATTGAACGCGGACTGGGTGCGAAGGGAACTCGGCGTCGCTCTCCTATTGGTCTTGGCCCTCGCGGCGCTGGGTTATCTCTTCTATCTCGTGTCCCCGGGTTGGAGAGAAAACCCGGACTGGCAGCCGGTCGCGCTCGAGGGATTGCTCTTCGTCTTTGTCTTTATTTGGAATCTGGCGATTCTGCCCCAGTGGAAGTCCGCCAGGATTTTGTGCGTCGGATCGGTTCTCTTCCTGATCGGGAACTTGGCCGACGTCAGCGACAATTTCTTCATCCAACCGCGCTGGGGCGATTTGCTGGTCGAAGATCTTTCGCTCGCCGTCGGCGCGGGGCTGATGGCGCTGGGGATTCGGGCCTGGGTGAGAGAAAAGGACCGGCTCTTGGCCCAGCTTCAAAGGGAGCGCGATTTCGAGGCTTCGTTGATTCCCAAACTTTTCCACGATTTCAGAGTGCCGCTCGGCAATCTGGCCGGCGTGACCGGCATCATCGAAGCGGACCCCAGATTTTTAGACGACGCGGCGCGGCGGCGCGAATATTTCGAGATCGCCATGCGGGCGGCCAACGACATGCACCTTCTCATCGACAACGTGCTCGAAACCTATCGCATGAAATCGGAGACGTTGCGCCTGAGCGCGAGCGCGATTTCTCTCACGGCGCTCTTGGACGAATCGCTGAAAGATTTTCACTACCAGGCGAAAAAAAAGCAGCTCACTCTGGTCAAGGATTTTGCCGACGTCGGGGCCGACCTCGTGGCGGACCGCCTCAAAATCGTCCGGGTGCTTCAGAATCTGCTTGCCAATGCGGTCAAGTTTTCGCCCCGCGGCGGGACCATCACGGTGCGGGCAAGGGCGCAGGACGGCCGAGTCACGATCCGAGTCGTGGATGAGGGTTCCGGCGTGCCGCACGAGCTGCTCGCGCCGCTTTTTGACGAGGGCGCCGCGGCGCCGCGAACAGAATCGGATGGGGCGGAGGAAGGTTTCGGCCTCGGACTCAAGGTCGTGCGCGAATTTGTCCGGCTTCACGGCGGGCGGTTCTGGATCGAACCCAACTCGCCGCACGGCGCGCAGTTCTGCTTCTCGCTGCCGCAAAGGCAGTCGTAAGGTCATGCCAAACAAAATTTTGATCGTGGACGACGAGCCGTTCAATCTCGATTTACTCGAGCAGGAGTTGAGCGACCACGGGTATTCGATCGAAAGAGCCGGCGACGGAGCCGAGGCGCTCGGCAAATTTGAATCGTTCCAGCCCGATCTCATCCTCCTCGATTTTCAAATGCCCGGCATGAACGGAATCGACGTGCTCAAGGAAATACGCAAGCGCGGACACGAAACGCCCGTCGTCATGATTACGGCTTACGGCACGATCGAGCGCGCGGTCCAGGCGATGAAAGAGGGAGCCTATGATTTCGTTCCGAAACCCTTTGAGCCGGACCATTTGATCCTGGTCGTGCACAAGGCCCTGGAGCGGCAGAATCTCAGGAGAGAAGTCGAGATCCTCTCCGAAGAACTGGGCGAGCGGCACCATCTCGTCGTCGGCAAGAGCACGAAGATGAATCACGCCGTGGATGCGGCCAAAAAAGCGGCCGCGAGCAAGGCGACGGTGTTACTCTTGGGCGAGAGCGGCACGGGGAAGGAGTTGCTCGCGCGAGCGATTCACAACTGGAGCGAAAGGAGGGACAAGCCGTTCGTCGCAATCAACTGCGTCGGGTTGTCGAAAGACCTTCTGGAGAGCGAGCTGTTCGGCCACGAGAAGGGCGCGTTTACCGGTGCGCATGAGCTCAAGAAGGGAAAGATGGAGCTGGCCGACGGCGGCACAGACTTTCTCGATGAGGTCGGCGATATTTCTCAAGAGCTTCAATCCAAGCTGCTACGGTTTCTTCAGGAGCGCGAGTTCGAGCGCGTGGGCGGAACCAGGCCGATTCGCGTCGATGTGAGAATCATCGCGGCGACCAACCGAAATCTGGACGCCGACATCAAAGACGGCCGCTTTCGGGAAGATCTATTCTATCGACTCAACGTCGTGCCGATCACGCTGCCGCCGCTTCGAGAGAGAAAGGAAGACATTCCCGAGCTGGCGAATTTTTTTCTCCACCGCTTCGCCAAAGAAACCAAAAAAACTTTCAGCGAGATCGCTCCGGATGCTTTGGCGCAGCTTTCGGCTCACAGTTGGCCGGGCAACGTGCGCGAGCTCGGCAACGTCATCGAGCGCGCCGTTGTGCTTGGCGCGGGACCGAAACTTTCTCTCGGCGATCTGCCGCTTGGCGTCACAGGCGGCGCGGAATCGCCGTCTCCCGCCAACCTTTCCTATCACAAAGCGGTTGACGGCGCGCGGCGCGAGCTCGTCCGCAAGGCGCTCGCCGACGCTCAGGGCAATCGCACCGAAGCGGCCAAGCTGCTCGGGCTGCACAAAACCCACCTGTTTCGGCTGATGAAATCGCTCGGCATCGACTGAAGCGTTTTTGCTACTCGCGTATAGCAGAAGCGCTACTCTTTCCGGCTTGTCGCATTTTCTCAAGCAGGTCCCATTTTATAAAACCCGCCGCTTTTTCGCCGTCTTGACACCGTCAACCCGACTGCGCGAGTCTGGCACGGCTGTTGCGCTAAGATGTTCGTGGAGAAAACCATGAGGAGAAGAATTCTAGCTTCGCTTGTCGTGGTCGCCATCCTGACCATGACTCATCTCGCCGCGTCCCAGCCGGCGAACAAAACGGCGCGGCTCGGCTGGCTGATGGTGAACTACTCGGCTCGTTCCGACTCGTTCCGGCAGGGGTTGAAGGAATTTGGGTACGAAGAAGGAAGGAATCTCAAACTTGAAATTCGCAACGTCGACGGCAAGGTGGACCGGCTCGCCCAACTCGCCGCCGAGCTCGTCCAGCTCAAGGTGGATGTCATCGTCGCGCTGGAACCGCCCGCGATGCTTGCGGCGAGGGACGCAACCAAAACCATTCCCATCGTCATGAGGAGCACCGACGATCCCGTCGAAGCCGGCTTTGTCGCCAGCCTGGCGCGCCCGGGAGGAAACATTACTGGAGTGACTTCGATCTCCTCGGAGCTATACGGCAAGCGGCTGGAATTGCTCAAAGAGACGATGCCGGCGATTTCGCGCGTGGCCGTGCTCTGGAATCCGGGCTTTCCAGCCGGTGCCGTTAACTTTAAGGAGATGGAGGCTGCGGCCAAGCCGCTCGGATTGCAACTCCAATCGGTAGAAGCGCGACGCCAGGATGATTTTGCCGGCGCCCTTCGTGCCGCGATCGGAAAACACGCGCAGGGTCTTATTACATTAAGAAACCCGCTGATTGTCGCTGATCGGAAAAGAATTGCCGACCTGGCGACGAAACACCGGCTGCCGGCGATTTACGACGATCGAGATTTTGTCGAGATCGGCGGCCTCATGTCTTATGGCGCGAACCTCACCGATTTGTACCATCGCGCTGCGATGTACGTCGACAAAATCCTCAAAGGCGCTAAGCCCGCCGATTTGCCGGTGGAGCAGCCGACGAAGTTCGAGTTCGTCATCAACCTGAAAGCGGCGAAGCTGATCGGTGTGACGATTCCGCCGAATGTGCTGGCGCGGGCGGATAAGGTGATCAAGTGACGGTGATCAGTGGCCAGTGATTGGTTAACGGTGAACAAACAGGAGAAGAAGATGACCAGCAGAATTTTTGTCCTTGACTGTTTACTGATCACCGTCTTGCTGATCACTGGTGTGGCCGAGGCGCAACCGACAAAGAAGATCCCGGTCATTGGGACGCTTCACGCCGACACACCATCCGCTTTTGAACCCTCTTATGAGGCGTTCCGCCAGGGTCTGCGTGACTTGGGCTACGTGGTGGGCCAAAACATTCTCATTGAGTACCGATACGCGGAGGGAAAACGCGATCGCCTGCCCGAGCTTGCGGCTGAGTTAGTCCGTCTCAAAGTGGACGTTATTGTTGTGACCGGCGACGGGCCAACTTCTGCGGTCAAGCGCGCCACCAGCACGATTCCAATCGTCGTGGCGAGCGCGGGTGATCTTGTTGGAGCAGGGCTTGTCGCTAGCCTAGCCCGGCCAGGCGGAAACGTTACGGGATCAACTAACGTTGATGCGGATTTCAGCATGAAACGGTTACAGCTTCTTAAAGAGGCCTTTCCCAAGCTCTCCCGCGTGGCTGTTTTCTCCTGGGAAGGGAGTCCAGGAGATCGGGACGAATTGAAAGAGACGCAGGCTGCGGCCCAACCTTTGGGGGTGCGGATTCAATCCTTGGAGGTAAGAGACCCTAGCCAGTTTCAAAGCGCCTTTGCTACGATGGCCAAGGAACGCGCTGGGGCACTTATCATTACTAACAATAGCTTCACCTTTTTCCACCGAAAACGGATCTTCGAGCTTGCGGCGAGGAACCGACTGCCAACCATGTGTGGGCGGGCTGGTTTTGTCGAGGCTGGCGGCCTCATGTCCTATGCTGCCGACCGTCTTGATTCATACCGCCGCGCCGCGACTTACGTGGACAAGATTCTAAAGGGCGCAAAGCCAGCCGATCTCCCCGTCGAGCAGCCGACGAAGTTCGTGCTGGTGATCAATCTCAAAGCCGCCAAGCAGATTGGGTTAACCATTCCACCCAATGTTTTGGCTAGAGCAGATCGAATTATCCGATGATCGCGCAATCTAAAATCGAAAATCCAAAATCTAAAATCGTGAGGCGATTCCGCCGAACGTGCTGGCGCGGGCGGATCGGGTAATTCGTTAGGCGTGAGCCGTGAGGTGAAAGGCGTGAGAAAAGAACAATGAAGAAAAATATTATTGGTGTTGCTCTCTTCGCTGTGCTCTGGACTCTCAGCGTTCCAGCCGAGGCGCAGCAGGCGAAGAAGATCCCGCGGATCGGATATGTGTCATTTAGCGGCGCCGCCACCGCCGATCCCAGTTTCGAGGCGTTGCGGCAAGGGCTACGAGATCTCGGTCATATCGAGGGGAAAGACATACTATTTGAGTATCGCGGCGCGGCGGGAGAGCCGGGCCGCATCCCAGGCCTCGTTGCCGAACTCGTCCAACTCAAGGTCGATGTCCTTTTCTGCCCCAACTTACCCGCGATCGATGCAGCAAGGCAGGCGACCAAGACGATTCCCATTGTTATGGTGTCGAACGTAGATCCAGTCGAGCTTGGGATCGTCGATAGCTTCGCGCGACCCGGAGGGAATGTAACGGGGTTGACTCTGCAGTCGTTGGAATTGAGCGGGAAAAGACTCGAATTGCTCAAAGAAATCTTTCCTAAGCTTAAGCACGTAGGGCTTGTCTGGAATATAGGAGATCAGAGCATGACTCTCATAAGCAAACAAATTCAAACCGCTGCAACACCGCTTGGTGTAACGCTCCAGCCCTTTGGGGTGCGAGACCCGAACGATTTTGGCGGCATTTTTGCCAAGATGTCGAAGAACCCGCCGGACGCGCTTTTTTCGATTGCAGACAGGTTAATCGATTCTCAGCGCGGACAGATCTTGGAATTTGGCGTCAAAAGCAAAATTCCCACGATGTTCGACGCCGCACCCGCTGTCGAGGCGGGCGCGCTAATGTCCTACGGGCCAGACCGTGCCGAAGTTTCACGTCGTGCCGCCACTTACGTGGACAAGGTCCTAAAGGGCGCCAAGCCTGCCGATCTGCCCGTCGAGCAGCCGACGAAATTCGAGCTGGTGATTAACCTGAAGACCGCGAAACAAATCGGCCTGACGATTCCGCCGAACGTGCTGGTGAGAGCGGACAGGGTGATCAAATGACAAGGGCGTTAGGCTCCGCCACAATGATTGGCGGATCAGCCAAGGGCTGAAACAGGCATTAGGCACGAGGCAACAGGCAGCAGTTAAAAAAATATGAAGAAAAAAATCATCAGCTTTGTTCTCGGCGTTTTGCTCTTGCCGCTTAGCGTTCCAGCCGAGGCGCAGCAGCCGAAAAAAATCCCTCGGATAGGGTACCTAACTGTTGCATCCCTTTCCTCTAACGTGGCTCGCGTCGAGGCATTCCGGCAGGGGCTGCGCGAGCTGGGCTACGTGGAGGGGAAAAATATCGTCATTGAGTGGCGATCTGCAGAGGGGAAATTCGAACGCCAGAGTGAACTCGCGGCCGAACTACTGCGTCTCAAGGTAGACGTCATCGTAACAAGTGGTCCGACAATGACCCGGGCCGCCAAGGAAGCAACCGCTACGATCCCCATCGTCATGGCGCAAGATACCGATCCTGTTGGAAACGGATTCGTTGCCAGCCTGGCGCGACCAGGAGGGAACATTACTGGGCTGTCGGTGCTTTCCCCGGAGTTGAGCGGAAAACAACTGGAGCTGCTGAAGGAGATCGTTCCTAAGCTTTCCCAGGTGGCCGTCCTCGGGAACTCGAACGAACCGGCCAACCCAAAAACTTTAAAGGAGATAGAACTGGCCGCAGGGTCATTCGGAGTGCAGCTTCAACCCCTGGACGTACTAGCTCCCAAGGATATTGAGACTGCATTCCGAGCTGCAACCAAGGCGCATGCTGACGCACTTCTTGTGCTGGCTTCCGCCATCCTTACTGATCACCGTACAGAGATATTTAATCTAGCGCTAAAGAGCCGGCTTCCGGCGATCTACATATCGTCAATCTGGGTGGACGATGGCGGCCTTATGAGCTACGGGGCGAGCTTTACCGACTTATCCCGCCGCGCCGCCACCTACGTGGACAAGATCCTAAAAGGCGCCAAGCCGGCCGACCTACCCGTCGAGCAGCCTACGAAGTTCGAGCTGGTGATCAATCTCAAAGCGGCAAAGCAGATTGGCCTGACGATTCCGCCGAATGTGCTGGCGCGGGCGGACAGAGTGATCAAGTGACAGTTGCCAGTGATCGGCCGTCAGTAAAAAAACAGGAGCGAAAGCTATGAGTTCAAAACATCTTTTCTGGTTACTGACAATCGTATTGCTGACAACTGCTCCGCCTAGCCAGGCGCAGCAGCCAACGAAAGTGTCGCGTATCGGCGTTCTCTTTCCAGGTTCTCCTGCCACTTTCGCTCCTCGTACCGAGGCCTTCCTGCGAGGGCTTCATGAACTGGGCTACGTTGAGGGAAAAACTATTGCGATTGAGTGGCGATGGGCGGAAGACAGAGTCGAGCGATTCCCCGAACTCGCGGCTGAGCTCGTCAGACTCAATGTCGATGTCATCGTCGCAAATGGAACACCAGCGATCAAGGCTGCCAAAAACGCGACCAAATCGATTCCCATTCTTATGGCTGTGGTCGGTGATCCGGTCGGAACGGGCCTGGTAGCGAGCCTGGCCCGCCCGGGAGAAAACCTCACCGGACTCAGCATTCTTGCTCCAGAATTGAGCGGGAAGCGGCTAGAGTTGCTCAAGGAGGTCGTTCCTAAACTCTCCCGCGTGGCCGCTATGTTGAATCCAACGAATCCTGTGTATCGCCCCGAACTGCAAGAGACGCACGATGCAGCGAGATCGTTGGGATTGCAGATTCAACCGATCGAAGTCTCGGATTTAAATACGTTGCAGGATGGTTTCACGGCGCTAAGCCGTGATCGTGTTGGCGCTCTGCTAGTTTTAACCGATGCGATCTTCTACAGCATGCGAGGCCGGATCGTGGAATACGCTGCCAAGAGCCGGCTGCCGGCGATGTATTGGGGAAGTGAGTTTACAGATGACGGCGGACTAATGAGCTACGGACCCAACACGAATGAGTTGTTCCGCCGCTCCGCAACCTATGTGGACAAAATTCTCAAAGGCGCTAAGCCGGCCGATCTGCCGGTGGAGCAGCCGACGAAGTTCGAGCTGGTGATAAATCTTAAAACCGCCAAGCAGATCGGCCTCACGATTCCGCCGAACGTGTTAGCCAGAGCTGACAAAGTCATAAAATGATTGACTGCGTCTATAAATACCCTCTCCCTCTGGGAGAGGGCAACGGTGAGGGCCTCTAGGTCTGAATGCAACACCCTCACCTCTATCCTCTCCCACGAGGAGAGGAAGGAGAACGGAGAAACACGATGAAAGAAAAAATACTTTACGTTGTGCTGGCTGTTTTGTCTCTGAGTTTAGTCCACCCCGTCGAGGCACAGCAGGCGAAGCCCGCTCGCATCGGCGTGCTGCTTCAGGGCGGGGCGTGGTACGAAGCGATCGACGGCTTCCGGCAAGGAATGAAGGAACTTGGATACGAAGAGGGGAAACAATTCACGCTCGATATCCGGGATTCCAAAGGCGACCTCAAAGCCGTCGAAGAAGCGGCGCGAAATCTCGAACGTGAGAAAGTCAGACTCATTTATGCGGTCGCTTCGTCGGTCGTTACCGCGGCAAAGAAAGCGACGACGGAAGTTCCGATCGTCTTCAACGTCGGCAGTGATCCGGTCGCGGGCGGTCTCGTCGAGAGCTTCGCCACACCCGGCGGCAGGCTGACGGGCGTGCACTTTCTGATGACGGACCTTACCGGCAAACGGCTGGAGATATTGAAAGAGCTTCTGCCAAAGCTCCGAACGGTATGGACGGTTTACGATCCTTCCAACAAAGTCGCCAAGGAAGCGGCCCAGTTGGCTCAAGGGGAAGCGAAGCGTTTGGGGTTTAAGTTCGTGGCGCGGCAAGTTTCGTCCGTCGAGGAATTACGCAGCGCCGTCAAGGCGCTCAAGGCCGGCGAGGCCGACGCATTTTTCTACATCTCGGACGCGATGGTCGGAAGCCAGTCCCAATTCATTATCGATATCGCCCAAACGAAGAAGCTGGCGACAATGTTTCAGTAGGGAGGACTTGTCGCCAAGGGCGCTCTCGCCAGCTACGGCCAGAGCTATTACGAGCTAGGCCGTCTCTCGGCGAAGTTCGTGCAAAAAATTCTCGGCGGCGCGCCGCCGCGCAATCTACGAATCGAAACGGTGGGAGACGTGGAGCTTGCGATCAATCTAAAGACCGCGAAACAACTTGGACTTACGATATCACCGCAGATGCTGGCAAGGGCGAATAAGGTGATCAAATAATTTTGGATTTTAGATTTTGGATTTTGGATTAAGAAAGCCATCAAGGATGATTCTTGGATTTGCGATGGTTCGACGTCGCTCACCACAGGTTTTGGATTTTGGATTAAAGAACCAATGACTGAAGAAATCTTCAAGGACCGGACAAAGAAGCTGGCTCTACAAGTGATCGAGCTTGTGAACGAGTTGCCACCGGGGCAAACTGCACATGTGATATCCACGCAACTCCTCCGCTCCGCTACTTCGATTGGAGCCAACTACCGAGCAGCATGCCGCGGGAAATCCACAGCCGATGTTCTCGTAAAATTGGCCATCGTGGAAGAAGAAGCGGATGAATCGATCTATTGGCTTGCGCTGCTGAAAGATTCCAAGCTCGTTCCTGAAGCGCGCCTGAATCAAATCATGCAAGAGGCTAATGAGATCACTGCTATGATAGTGGCCTCCATAAAGACCCTGAGGATGCGAAGGTAATGGGCTCCAAATCAATCCAAATTCCAAAATCCAAAATCCAAAATTTTGGCGGATTCTTCCGCCGGCGGCCGCGCGGGCGGCTGGTGCGCGATTATTTTCTCATCTCCGTCCTGCTCATCGGCGGCGGTTTGATCGCGAGCGGTGCCGTCGAGATTTACTATCGTTACCAGGAGAGCCGGGAGCAGTTGGGTCTCTACCAGCGCGAAGTCGCCGCCGGCGCCGCCGTCAAGATCGAGCGCTTCGTTCAGGAGATTCACAACACGCTCAAAGGCGCCACGCGCAGCCGCGAGATCGCGCCGAAGGGACTGACGCAGGAATTTCGCTTCGAGCTGGAAAAGCTGCTCCTGATCGCGCCGGCGGTGACCGAGGCGATAGCGCTCGATGCAAGCGGCGCGATCCGCGTGCAGGCCTCGCGGCTTCGCACCGTGCTTCCCGAAGCGGCCAAAGAGATTTCCGTCGCGCCGTCTTTTCAGCAGGCGAGGCAAGGTAAGTCCTACTTCGGTCCCGTTCACTTCGTGCGCGGCTCGGAACCGTACATGACAATCGCCGTGCCGATCGAGCGCTTTGCCGGCGACGTCATTGGCGTCCTCCAGGCCGAGGTCAATCTCAAATACATCGGCGATGTCGTTTCAGCGATCACGGTTGGAAAAGCCGGCTACGCCTACGCGGTCACTCGCACCGGCGAACTCATCGCCCATCCCGACATCAGCCTCGTCCTGCAACGGCGCAATGTCGCGCAGCTCGCCCAAATCAAAGCGGCTTTTCAATCCGGTCTCGGGGCGCCCAGGCAAAACGCGATAGTCGCGCAAAACCTGCAAGGCAAGAAAGTTCTCGCTTCGTTTGCGCTGATTCCGATGCTCGATTGGGCGGTCATGCTCGAGCGGCCCGTGGAAGAGGCTTACGAGACGCTCTATGCCTCGATGATTCGTACTTCGACTCTGCTCTTGATCGGTCTCGGCATGGCGCTGCTCGCGAGCTTCTTTGTTGCGCGCCGTGTCATCCGCCCGCTCGGTATTCTGCGCGAAGGAGTGGAGCGCATCGGCAGCGGCGAACTCGGTTATAGGCTTGAAGTCAAAACCGGCGACGAGATCGAAGCCCTGGCCGACGAGTTCAATAAGATGACCGCACGGCTTCAGGAATCTTATGCGGGCTTGGAGCAGAAGGTTGAGGCACGAACGCGCGAGCTCACGGAATCATTGGAGCAGCAGACAGCCACCAGCAAAATCTTGGGAGTAATCGCCGGCTCGCCGACTGACGTCCAGCCGGTGCTGGACGCGGTGGCAGAGAGCGCCGCGCGGCTGTGCGATGCTACCGATGCTCAGATTCTTCGTGTGGAAGCTGACATCCTTCGGCTAGTGGCTTCATACGGTCCACTGCCGACCAGCGAGACACGGCCCCTCAGCCGGCAGGTGGTAAGCGGTCGAGCCGTGATCGATCGGCATACAGTTCACGTCCACGATATTGCCGCAGCCGGAGACGATTTTCCGGAGACCAGGGATCGAGGAGGACCGAGGGGCGTTCGCACCATACTTTCCACTCCACTGCTACGCGAGGGAGTTCCGATTGGGGCCGTTCTTATCCGCCGCACGGAGGTTCGTCCGTTCTCGGACAAACAGATCGCGCTCCTCAAAACCTTCGCCGACCAGGCCGTGATCGCGATCGAGAACGTGCGGCTGTTCCAGGAAATCCAGGAGAAGAATCGTGACCTAACCGAAGCCCTGGAGCAACAGACGGCTACGAGCGAGGTGCTGCGCGTCATTGCCGGTTCCCCGACGGACGTTCAGCCAGTGCTGGATACCGTCATAAAGAGTGCCGTGAAGCTTGCGGGCGCCAGCCAAGGGCATATTCGTCAGTTCGATGGTGACCTCCTCCGACCGGTCGCCCATTATGGCGAGACTCCTGAACAGATTGCTATCCTCCAGAGTGCACCCTTTAAGCCAGGTCCGGAGAACAGTTCTGGTCGCGCATTTCTTGAGAGAAGACCCGTCCAAGTCCTTGACGCCCAAGTCGGCGCCGGTGACCGGTCTCTACCGGTTCTGACCGGAGCACGAACGCTCCTCGCGGTGCCGCTGCTTCGAGAAGGAACGGCGATCGGAGTCATCACAATTCGGCGTTTCTTTGTGGAAGTGTTTACCGACCGTCAGATTGAGTTGGTTAAAACCTTCGCCGACCAGGCCGTGATCGCGATCGAGAACGTGCGGCTGTTCCAGGAAATCCAGGATAAGAACCAGCAGCTCGAAGCCGCCAGTCGCCACAAGTCGCAGTTCCTCGCCAACGTGAGCCACGAGCTGCGCACGCCGCTGAACGCCATCATCGGCTTCACCCGCCTCGTGCTGCGCAAAACCGAGGGACAGATCGCCGCCTTGCAGAAGGAGAATCTGCAAAAAGTTCTCGTCAGCTCCGAGCATCTGCTCAATCTCATCAACGGCCTGCTCGATCTGTCCAAGGTGGAGTCGGGCAAAATGGAAGTTTTTGCTGAGACCTTCAAGTTGGACGAGGTGGTCCGCGTGGCGGTCTCCACGGTCGAGCCGATGCTAAAAGACGGCCGCGTGCGGCTTGTCACCGAAGTCGCGTCGGAGATTCCCGTTCTCCATACCGACAAGAACAAACTCAAGCAGTCGCTGCTCAACCTGCTCAGCAACTCGGCCAAGTTCACTGAAAAGGGCGAGATCAAGGTTGCCGCCTGGTCGGAAAACGGCTCGCTGAAGGTGGTCGTTTCCGATACCGGCATCGGTATGAACCCGGAAGCTCTGAATTACATCTTCGACGAGTTTCGCCAGGCGGACATGTCCACGACGAGAAAATACGGCGGCACCGGGCTCGGTCTCGCGATCGTCAAAAAATTTATCAATCTCATGGGCGGGGAAATCGTGGCGGAAAGCGAAGCGGGCAAGGGATCGAAATTCATCATCACCCTGCCCATCACCTATAAGCCATCGGAAGGAGGCGCGCCCCGTGGCACGTAAAAAAATTCTCATAGTGGACGACACCGAGTGGAACCGCGATCTGCTCGTGCAGCTTCTCGAAGACGATTACGATCTCGCGCAGGCCGTGGACGGAGAACAGGGAGTGAAAGCGGCGGAGCGGGAGAAACCCGATCTCATTCTCATGGACCTCGGCATGCCGGTCATGGATGGCTGGGAGGCGACGCGGAAAATTAAAGCGAACGGCGAGTTGAAGCATATTCCAGTGATCGCCGTCACTTCGCACGCCATGGTCGGCGATGAATTCACCGCGCGCGAGGCCGGCTGTGACGACTATCTTCCCAAGCCGATCGACGAAACCGAGCTGATAAAAAAGATCAAGGGGTTTATCGGGTAATGCTGCGATTTCGGATTCTAGATTCGGGGAGACTATGACGAAACGAATCTTAACCTTGATGCTGTTCGCCGTGATTCCGACTTCCGTCCATTTAGCCGCTGCGCAGCAGCCGGGGAGAATTCCCCGCGTTGGCTATTTGACGAACGACTCCATTTCCGCGGACGCCCCTCGCCGTGATGCATTCAAGCAAGGCCTGCGCGATCTTGGATATGTAGAAGGGCAAAACATCCTTGTTGAGTACCGAGCGGCGGAAGGAAAAATCGAAAAACTCGCCGAGCTTGCAATGGAGCTGGCCCGCCTCAAGCCCGACGTGATCTTTGCGTTCACTACGGCGGCGGTCCAGGCGGCCAAGAAAGAGATGCCCACCGTGCCTATAATAAGCGTGACCCCCGACCCTCTCGCGGCCGGACTCGTTGCAAGTCTCGCGCGGCCGGGTGGAAACGTCACAGGGCTCTCTACTACCGCCGGCTCGGACATATACGGTAAGTATTTGGAGCTACTCCAGGAAACCGTTCCCAAACTTTTCCGCGTGGCCGTCCTCTCGAATCCCACCAACCCATTCAGCCCGCTCGCTTTGAAAGAGATGGAGACATTGGCCCCGGCGTTCAAGGTGTCGCTGCAAATTTTGGACGCGCGCACTCCCGACGATCTCGATGCCGCCTTCGCGGCGGCGTCTAAAGAGCGCGCCGGAGGGATGGTTGTGGTTCAGGACGCGATGTTCCTTGGCCAGCGAGGACGGCTGGCGGAACTCGCGGCAAGGAGCCGTCTGCCGGCGATTTACGGTATACCGGAACATGCGGAGGCTGGCGGCCTGATGGCCTACGCAGCGAACCGTCCCGATATTTTCCGTCGAGCCGCTATTTATATCGACAAGATCCTGAAGGGAGCCAAGCCGGCTGACTTACCCGTCGAACAGCCGACGAAATTCGAGCTGGTGATCAATTTGAAAACTGCCAAGCAGATCGGGCTCACGATTCCGCCGAATGTGCTGGCAAGAGCGGACAAGGTGATCAGATGAAAAGAGGCATGAGGCACGAGGCAAGAGGCAATAGGAAGAAACGCAAACTCTTTTTCTTTGCTGTTTGCGCGATGCTCTTGGCTCTTAGCTACCCTACCGAAGCGCAGCAGAAGAAAGTGCCGCGGATTGGTTATTTACAGATCGGCTCCCGACTCGGATCAGGAACCGAAGCATTCCTCGAAGGACTGCGCGATCTCGGTTACATCGAGGGAAAAAACATCGTCATAGAGTACAGAGGAGATCCCCAGAGAAGAGAGGATCGGCTGCCCGAATTCGCCGCTGATCTAGTCCGCCTAAAAGTTGATGTCATTGTTGCGCTGGACCCTCCGGCGGCGCGGGCTGCAAAGAACGCAACCAAGACGATCCCCATCGTCATGAGGAGCACGTCGGACCCTGTTCAGGCAGGATTCGTCGCCAGCCTTGCCCGGCCGGGCGGGAACATCACGGGGATGACCTCCATCTCCACGGAGTTGTACGGGAAGCGGCTGGAGTTGCTCAAAGAGGTTATCCCACGGCTCTCCCGCGTGGGCGTCCTACGGAATCCGGATCGTTCAGACAACGCATCTAATTTCAAAGAGATGGAGATTGCGGCCCGATCGTTGGATCTGCGGCTCCAATCCCTGGAGGTCCGAGGCCCAAATGATTTCGAGAACGCATTCAGAGCCGCAGGCAAGGCGCGCGTGGAAGCTCTCATTACAATCAGGACTCCC
>JBGPTS010000046.1:0-21532 GCA_041490745.1 Binatia bacterium
ACCCCCGCACCCCCACCTTCCCCTCCAGACGCTCTTCCTATCCCGCCACCACCTCCGCCGCCACCTCCGCCGCCACCTCCGCCGCCACCTCCGCCACCACCTCCGGCGCCGAAGGTAGAGCGGACGATTATTTTGGACAACGTTCTGTTCGACTTCGACAAGTCGGCGATCAAGCCGGACGGCGTCAAGATTCTCGATCGTTTAATTGCGTTTTTGAAGGAGAATGCCGAAAAGAAAGTCGATCTCGAAGGCCATACGGACTCGGTCGGTACCGAGCAGTATAACCAGGGCCTGTCTGAACGGCGCACGGCTGCGGTCAAGGATTATCTAACCACTCGCGGCATCGATGCAGGCCGGGTTTCGTCCAAGGGCTTCGGTGAAACCAAGCCGATTGCCGATAACAAAACCGCTGAAGGCCGGGCGAAGAACCGGCGGGTCGAGATTAAGGTTCGTTAGGAGAGGAATCGAAAGGACGACAGATGGGAGTGAGAGGAAAAATCGCCGGGTTGTTTTTTCTATTCTTTCTTTCACCCTTTTTCGTCCACGCGCAGGAATTTAAGACCTGGGAGTTGAAAACCTCGCAGTATAAAGAATGGCTCGACAGTCTGCGCGGCGACAACTACAAATTCTGGACGCGCCTCGACGGCAGCCGCCGACCGCACAAACTTTACGTCGGGGAGGGCTTTAATCGAGCGGACGCAAAGGACCAGGAACAATTCGTCGAAATTTTCTCGCATTACCTTGCGGGCCATCCGGAAAAGTTCATGTTGATCGATCTCTACGACGCGCGCACGGGCGCCGCGATCGGGGAGTTCGGCTGGGGTGGGTTTAAACTATTTGACGCCGCTGCGCAGCCGGCGCAAGGCAAGGCGGATGGAAACTTGGACCGAGCGAACTCTGCCGGCAAAGGCCGGGTCGGGCGCTGAGTATATAACAGTTGAGCAAAATCGGCTATTAATGCCGAAGTTTAAGGCGCCTCTTCGAG
This sequence comes from Binatia bacterium, assembly GCA_041490745.1. Lineage (GTDB taxonomy): Bacteria > Desulfobacterota > Binatia > UBA9968 > UBA9968 > JAJPJQ01. The sequence goes on from JBGPTS010000046.1 coordinate 986, forward strand.
AGCAAAAAAAAGAGTTGACAAACAGTTCCATTTCTGGAATAAAACGAGCAATTGATTTGGGAGGAGGATCTAGATGAAAAAAGCTTGGATAGCGCTCTCGATAGCAACGTTGTTCCTCGTGGGTGGCTGCGCTCAGATATCGCGGATGAGCCGGACGGAAAAGGTCGTCGCCTCGGTTTTAGGATGCGGCCTCGTCGGAGGCGGAATCGGCGCGGGGGCCGGCGGAGGTCGGGGCGCGGTCATTGGATCGCTTTCCAGCGCCTTTGTCTGCGGTGCGCTCGCCTATTTTCTTACTGAAGAGGCCAAGCCGGGCGCAGCTCCGGCTCCGGCAAAGCCTGCTCCGCCCGCGGCGAAAACTGAGCGGACAATCATTCTGGATAACGTGTTGTTCGACTTCGACAAAACGGCAATCAAGCCGGACGGCGCCAAGGTCCTGGATCGGTTGGTTGCATTCCTGAAAGAAAACTCGGATCGAAAAGTCGAGCTCGAAGGGCATACGGACTCCGTCGGCAGCGACCAGTACAATCAAGGGCTGTCCGAGCGGCGCGCCGCCTCAGTTAGAGATTACGTCGTCAAAGGCGGCGTCGATAAGAGCCGGATTTCGACGAGAGGGTTTGGTTCATCCAAGCCGATTGCCGATAACAAAACGGCGGACGGACGGGCGAAGAACCGCCGGGTCGAGATTAAAGTCCGCTAAAAGAAATCGAGTCTGATTTTTGGGGCGACAGGCGGGAAGGAGAGGAAATTCCTCTTATCCCTTCTGTCGCCCCTTTTCGTTTGAGCACGGGAAGTTTAGACCTGGGAGTCGAAAACCTTGCGGTATCTCGCGGGCCGGCCGGCAACATTCATGTCGATCGATCTCTACGGCAAAGGTGAATCGCCGACTTCCGCCTTGCCAGCTTTCATTCAGCGTGGCTTACTAATCCTTTTGCAGCTTTTGGCGGAGAAGGGAGGGAGTCGAACCCTCCGGGAACCTTACGATCCCCAGACTGGTTTTGAAGACCAGCGCCGCCACCGGACAGCATCCTTCTCCATCGACGATATTTTTGCAGGACCGTAGCATCTTTATCATCCGAGGCCAAGACGGCGGGCGATTCATTTCGCCGGCTCGATCCAAGTTTGACGGATGAGCAATCGGCTACTCCGGTCGTCGTCAAACCTTTTTAGAAAATTTTGCCCCGTTGAAAATAAACGCGGCGCTTGCTAGAGACGCGCGGCGGGTATGGGTTCTTCGTCAGCGCACTTCTCTTCCCGGTTCGATCTCTCACGGGCGTTCGCTTTTTTAGACGCGACGCTGGGGCTAAGGACCGCGCTTAGTAAGGGGATTTGACGCTCGCGGGTTCCGTCTTATTGCCGTCGGATTCGCTCTTCCGTCTAAGCGCCGAGAGCCGTTGTTTGAAGGCTTCCATTTGGGCGCCGGGGTTCAAGTCGTTTTTGATTTCCTGGAACTCTTCCGCGGTGGCGTAGATGATGAGCGTTTGGGTCGTCGGGTCGAAGTTGATGCGCGGCCGTTTTTGCGCGGACGGGTTCGTCTTGTCGCCGTCCTTGCGTTCGTCTTGCAGCGGCGCCCATTTATCCGCCAGTTCGATGATCCGGCCCGGCACCACCGGATAGACGAAAATTCTTCGCTGGCTTCCCGCCGAACGGTCGAGCCGTTCGAGCCACTTGCGCGCGTCGGTCCAGGCCGCTTCGTTCCGGCTCAGGGTCAAGAGCTGATTGCTTGCCGGAAGCGGAATAAATTCGGCGGACAGGGCCGCGGGGAAAAATTGCGCCCGTCCAAGCTCGGTCATCTGCGCCGCCAATTCTTCCGCGCTTGCCGTCTTCATTTGGAAAAAATCCATGCGTTTGCCGGCCAACGCCGGGTCGTCGAGGATGCCTTTAATCTCGATCAGACGCTGGATATTTTGGGGCGCATCGACGACTATGAGGAACTTGTCGCCGGGCTGATCGAGCACCGTGCCGCCGGGCCTCACCAGCGCGGCGAGAAGTTTTTTCATCTCGGCCGTCGGCCAGTGGTTCACAGGCACGGTTTGGGTGATGAAATTTTCCGGCGGACTGGGCGGCTCAGGCGCGGGCGGCGCCGGCGGGGTTTGATTCGGTATGCGTGGGGCGAGACGAGGACGGGTTGTAGGCTCAAGTTCCTGAGCGGCCGCGCCGCCCATTTGCATCACCAGCAAGATCGGAACAAGCAAAAGGGCGATCTGCACGGTCGTTCCAAATTCGAGTTTCAGTTATTAGCTTTTGGCCGCGACGGCTCTGCGGTTCGGGAATGGTCGCTCGAAACTCGAAATCCGCAAGTTGATACCTTCACACCAGCCTCACCCACGCCTTTTGCAAAGAGGTGGCGTAGCCGATCGCGGCGGCCGACTTGAGCCCGTTGTCCTGTAATTCGCCGACGAGCTTGGGCGCATAGCGTTGCGGTAGAGCGATGAGCAGCCCGCCGGAAGTTTGCGGGTCGAAGGCGATCTCCACCAGGCCTTCCCGGATGGAACCGTCGAGCGTGACCTTGTCCTTGAGATACTCTCGGTTCCTTTTGCAGCCGCCGGTGAGGTAGCCTTTTTCAGCCAAGTGGCGCGCGCGGCGCAGCAGCGGGAGCCGGGCCGATTCGAGAATCAACGTGATGCCGCTGCCGCTCGCCATCTCCAACGCGTGACCCAACAATCCGAAGCCGGTCACGTCGGAACAGGCATGGACCGGATAGCCGCGCATGATCTTCGACGCCGCGGCGTTGAGCGTCGCCATAACGGCGACCGCCGCCTGAACGGTGTCCTTCGACGCTTTGCCTTTCTTCAGGGCCGTCGTGATGACCCCCGTGCCGAGCGGTTTGGTGAGCACGAGGGCGTCGCCTTCCTGAACGCCGACGTTGCGGATGATCTTGTCGGGGTGAATCACGCCCGTGACGGCCATGCCGTATTTTATCTCGGGATCGATGATGCTGTGGCCGCCGACGATCGCCACTCCCGCCTCGTGCGCCTTTTCAGCGCCGCCCTTGAGGATCTCGCCCAGAATTTTGATGTCCATCTTTCCCTTGGGAAAGCAGACGATATTGAGCGCGGTCTTGGGCTCCGCGCCCATGGCGTAAATGTCGCTGAGCGCGTTGGCGGCGGCGATCACTCCGAACGTGTAGGGGTCGTCCACGATCGGCGTGAAAAAGTCCACGGTATTGACGATCGCGAGATCGGGACGAATCCGGTACACCCCGGCGTCGTCGGAAGTCTCGGTTCCGACAATCACGTCCGCGCACTCGTATTTCGGCAGGCTGTGCAACACTTGCACCAGGTCGGCGGGGCCGAGCTTTGCCGCTCAACCCGCAGCCGCGACGTGGCGCGTCAGACGCACTGCCTTTTTTTTCCCTATGAGTCCCATGCTGCTCTCGTTTACGAAATGGATTTCCCGCCCGACAAACTAACGCGGCGCGCCCTGTTTTCCCGCCGGCGCCGGGGACTTGAGTCGCCTGGCATCTCCAATCCTGACGGTAATCCCTTCCCGATCGAAATATTCAAGGAGGGCGATCGTGTATTTGCGGCTGGAACCTAATCGGTCGCGAAAATCGGCCGCCGTGATCTCGCCGTTTTCAGCGAGATACTTATATAGAAGGCCCCGGACCTTGTCAACGCAATCCGCGGCGAAGTAGAGGTCCGAGGCGACTCTTACGATCGATTTTTCCCGCTCCATCACGCGCACGATCTCGGCGACCTTGGCGCGCTCGGCGCCGAGCTCCTTTTCGATGGTTCGCAGGTCCGGCGGCGCCATCGGCTCGGCGCCGAGCAGCCGCCGGATTTTTTCCGTAAGCGTTTGTTCGTCCGCGCGAAGCTGGACCTTGTGTCCGGGGAGGCTGAGGACGTTGCCGTCGCGCTTGACGCTCTTCTCGGATTCCAAGAGATCGACGAGCGCGCGGAACAGCCGCGCCGAGATGCCGTGGGGTAGCTTGGCGCGCAATTCTTCCATGTCCATTCCCGGCGCGAGGCCATGCGCCGCGTGATACTCGGTGAGCGCGCGCGCGACGGTTTGCTTCAGTGCCTGCCACTTTTTCTCAATCGTGTAGAGCTTTTCGCCCTCGGCGCTGACCGCGAAGATGTTCGGCGTGCGGCCGATCCAGCTTCGGACTTCTTCTTCCGTCAAGTTGAGGAATTGATAGAGCGGCTCGATCGAGACCGCGAAATCGCCGCTCTCGTCGATAAACCGCTCGATCAGCCGTGGCGTGTCGTCCCCTGAGAGCGATTCCAATCTCTGCTCCAGGTCCGGCTCCCCGCGCTTGTGCTTCCTGGGCCATGGATGGATCACGACGCCGCCGCCGAGCGTGCGCCGTGCGGTCTCGTCGCGCACGATAAAATGATCGCCGCGGAGCGCCAGCAGCGGCTCGGCGAGCGTCAACTGGCAGAACGCGGCCTCCTTCGGCTCGAGCTTATCTTTCGCGCCGAGCACGATCAGCTTCGCCAGCCGCTCGGCCGTGCCCAGGTGGACGCGTACGCGCTGGTGGTTTTTTATTCCCTTGGCCGCCGCCGGGCGGACTTCCAGCCGCGCGTCGAAGCGGTCGGTCGTCATCGTGAGTTTCTCATGGCAAACGACGTGGCCGCGCTCGACCGCGGCTTTTTCGAGGCCGGCGAGATTAAGCGCCACGCGTTGGCCCCACCCGGCGGCATCGACGGAACGGTTGTGCACCTGGAGGCTGCGCACGCGAAACGTCTGCTCACCGGGCAGCGCGCGCACGCGATCGCCGGCCTTCACTTCGCCGGAGAGCGCCGTGCCCGTGACGACGACGCCGTGGCCTTGTAAAATAAACGCGCGGTCGACCGGCAGACGGAAATAACCCGTGGGCGGCGGCTTGATGACGGACTTCAGCCGCTCGACGATCGCGTCGCGCAATTCGGCGAGACCCTCACCGGTGACGGCGGAGAAGGGGAGAACGGGAGAATTTTCCAGGGCGGTGCCGAAGGTGAGGATTTTGATTTCCTCTTCGACTTCCTGAAATCGCGCCGGCGGCACAAGATCGATCTTGGTGACGACGAAGATCGCCTGTTTGACCGCGAGCAGGTGGAGGATGTCGAGGTGCTCCTCGGTCTGCGGCATGACGCCGTCGTCGGCCGCGACGGTAAAAAGCACCAGATCGATGCCGTGCGCACCGGCCAACATATTTCGTATGAAGCGCTCGTGGCCGGGGACGTCCACGATGCCCGCTGTGGTTCCGTCGGGGAGATCGAGATGGGCGAAGCCTAGATCGATCGAGATGCCGCGCTCTTTTTCTTCTTTCAGCCGGTCGGTATCCTCGCCGGTCAGCGCCTTGATGAGGCTGGTCTTGCCGTGGTCGATGTGGCCGGCGGTGCCTATGATATATGGCATAAAATTCTAGCAGACCGATGAAAAAGGCCCATCTACGGCGTTGCGCTTCAAATTGTCTCGCTCGACGTACGCAAAGAGTACGCCTGCGCTCGCCAATTCTCGCGCGCCTTGCATCTGGGACCTTTTTGATCGGTCTGAAGAAAGGTTTTCTTCAATTCAGAATTCAAAACTCAACATTCTACTCCGGAAAATTCGGAATTAAATCCTCCGCATCAAAAATGGCTCTCAAGTCGAGCAGGAACCGCCCGTCGTTGATCCGGCCGATGATCGGCGGGTCGGCGCGGCGAAATTTCTCCGCGATGCGCTCGGCGCCGAGCTTTTCATGGGCGATGGCGATCACCTTGGTGGGAATTTCCTCGGTCGGCAGGGCGCCGCTGCCGATCTGCGAGGTCGAATCTTCGAGCGCGAGCTTGAATTCGCCGCCGAGCGCCCGCGCGAGGGCGGGGAGCAGCCCGGCGCCCATTGCCGCAATGTCTTCGAGCGTGCGCGTGAAAGCTCTGAGCGTCGGAATCTCCGCGGCGATATCGGCGGACTGACGGTAAAGCCGGAGCGTCGCTTCGAGGGCGGCGAGCGTCAACTTGCCGCAGCGCAGCGCGCGATGGAGCGGGTTCTTGCTCATCTGTTGGATCAAACTTTTCTTGCCGACAACGAGTCCGGCTTGCGGCCCGCCGAGAATCTTATCGCCGCTGAACGTGACGACGTCCGCTCCAAGCGCGATCCGCTCGCCGACCAGCGGCTCTTTCGGCAAGCCGTAGCGGGCGAGATCGACGAGCGCGCCGCTGCCGAGGTCTTCCATCACGGGAATCTTGCGCTTCTTGCCGATCGCGACGAGATCGGCGAGGTCGACTTCGGCGGAGAAGCCGACGATTTTGTAATTGCTCGTGTGCACCTTGAGGAGCAGCGCGGTTTTTTTGCCGATCGCCTTTTCGTAGTCCTGCGGATGCGTGCGGTTGGTGCTGCCGACTTCCTTCAAGATCGCGCCGCTCTTGGCCATGACTTCCGGGATGCGAAACGAGCCGCCGATCTCGATCAGCTCGCCGCGCGAGACGATCACCTCTTTGCCGTCGGCCAGCGTATTCAATCCCAAAAGAACGGCGGCTGCGTTGTTGTTGACGACGGTCGCTGCCTCGGCGCCGGTGAGATCGACGAGCAGGTTCTCGATCATCTCCTCCCGTTTTCCGCGCTCGCCGCGCGCGAGATCGTATTCGAGATTGACCGGATGTGCGCCGACGCGCGCGACCGCGTCGAGCGCCGTCTGCGGCAGCAGGGCGCGGCCGAGATTGGTGTGGAGGATCGTCCCGGTCGCGTTGACGACCCGGACGAGCCTGGACTCGTGATCGGCGCCGGTTCTTTTCTCCAGCAGATTCAGGATGGACTCTTCGCTCAATTCCTGCGCCGAGCTGAGCTGGCCCCGCCGCACGGCGTCGCGCATCTCGTCGAGAATCGCGCGGCATTGCTCGGTCACGTAATCGCGGCTGAAGCGCGCGAGCAGCGCGCCGCTTTTCGGGTGATTGAGCAGGCGATCGACCGAGGGGATTTCGCGCAGAAGATTTTTCACCGTCTCCATACAGCGGGAAGCTTGCTACAAAGGCGCGGTAAATTCAATCGCTGTCGGCGAGCTTTACTTGAGAGGAATCATGACGTAAAACCGCGGCGTGCTGCTGACGACGCGCGTGATGTGGCCGCGGCCGGTGGTGTCGTCGGCGAGCATGATCGCGCCCGGACCGAAACGGCGCCTGGTGCCGTCGCCGGTTTCGATCTCGCCTTCGCCCGAGAGCGTAATCACGTACTGCCGGCGCGGCGCGGGATGCCAGTCTTGCAGGTCGCCGGGAGGCGCGTGGCGGAAGACGATGCCTTCGCCGGGCACGAGCTTGCCGATCTCGACCTCGATCTCCTCGAAATGCGACTGGCCGTCTTTTCCGGTGTGGATTCGTGTGACTTTCATGATTGTGCACTTGTAAAGAACTTGGAGAAAAAAAGCAAGTTTGAAGAGAGATCCTTCACTTCGTTCAGGATGACATAAGGCGAATGTCCCAGGATGACAAAACTCCCCATGTCATTCTGAGGCGAAGCCGAAGAATCTCTCCGAAAATACAACCGTCCTAAGTTGATATTCTGACGTAAGTCGGCTAATCGAACGAGATGCTCTTCTCAAGTTCATTCCGCCAGGGCGTGCGCGCCGCGGTGCCGGTCTGGATCGCCTTCATTCCTTCTTCGTTCGCGCTGGGAATGGCGGCGAAGGGATACGGTCTCGGTCTGGACGAGATCGTCTTGATGTCGGCGCTGGTTTATGCCGGCCCGGCGCAGTACGCCGTCGTCGAGCCGCTCGCCGCGGGCAAGCCCGCGCTGCAGATCCTGATCGCCACGGTGTTGATGAATCTCCGCTTTCTTCCCATGAGCGCGGCGATGGCGCCGTATTTTCGCCGCGTCAAACGAACGCGGCTCCTCTGGGCGGCGCAATTTCTTAGCGCGAGCAGCTTCGTCCTTCCCTACGTGCGCTTCCAGCGCGAAGGGAAGGAGTCCGTGTCGGCCGGAACCGAGGCGAAGACGAGCGATGAGAACCTGAGTTTTTTTCTCGGCATCGGCATGACCGCCATCTGTGTATGGGTGGCCGGCACGGCCGTAGGTTATGAAGCGGCGCTCAAGATGCCGCCGGGATTCGAGGAAATTTTTAAATTCATCCTACCCGCCTACTTCGCCTGCATCCTGGTCATCGACATGAGCGACCGAATGGCCGCGGCGGTTTCGGTACTGAGTTTTCTCGCCGCGGTTCCCGCGGCGCTCTGGAACATCGACTGGGGCTGGATGATCACGGCGATCGCCGTGGCTACGCTCGGATGGAGGATCGTCGAATGGCGTCGCCGCGCTTGATGATCGTCGTCGGCATGGGGCTCGTGAGCTACGCGCTCCGTGTCGTGCCGCAGCTTTTGCTCACCGGATGGAGTTTTCCTCCGGCATGGGACCGTTATCTGCGCTATCTCGCCTACGCGCTGGTCGCAAGCATTGTCTCGACGACGCTGTATCTCTCCGGCGGGCGTTTCGATGCCGCCGCCGCGCCGCGCCGGACGATCGCGTTGGCGATCGCCGTAGGCGTCGCCGCGCTGACGCGCAACGCGGTCGTGGGCATGTTCACCGGGACGGTTGCGGCGCTGCTTCTGTCGTGGCTGGCGGCTGCGAGTTAGAAGGCATTCGCCGAATACCCGCATTGCTCGCGCGAGCGGCGTGCGGTATATTATGGGCCTGTGTCGAATAGGAAAAATAAACCGCTCCATCTTTACGAAGGGCCGGCAAAATCGCTTGCGAATGCGGGCCGAGAAAAAGGATTGAGAGGCGAGCTTGTGCGCGAGAGCGCGCAGGAAAAATATATGAGCAAGAACGACATCGACAAAGCTCAGTTAGCCAGGCAACTCAGTGGAATCTGGCGAAATCGGAAAGATCTGAAAGGGATCGATCACTACGTCCGCAGACTACGTAGGGGAACACGCCTCAAAAGGTTAGGGCTTGGCTGAGATTCTACTCGACTCCGACATTATCATTGCTTGGCTCCGCGGTTATGATCCGTTCGCCAGCACGATTCCCGCGCTGCTTGCTCAAGGGCACGTTCTTGTCTGGACTCCGGTATCGGTCGCTGAAATCTTTGCGGGCGTGAGGAAAGGGGAAGAAGCGCAGGTAGAAAACTTATTTCTTGTGCTTGCGACTCTGCCGCTGTCTCCAGAAATAGGCCGAAAGGCAGGTGGCTATCTCAAGGCTTATTCCAAGTCTCATGGAGTCGAGCTGGGCGACGCTCTCATAGCTGCAACCGCATATATTCGCAGCTTCCCGCTTTGGACTCTCAACCGAAAGCACTATCCGATGAAAGAAATCCAATTTTTCACGCCTCCTTACTAAACTGATTGGAGATTGTCGCCTGACTCTGGCCGCCGTGCCCCTTCTTTCCTGTCCTGCCGCGCGCTGTTGCGATTGCTCAAAGAAGATTGGCCGAGGACGTTGGATGAGATGGAGGAGGGGTCGAGGGGGACGGGCGCAGGATGAATAAAAACCGGGAGAAGAACATGCAAGGTTCGCGCAATAAAATCGTTATTGTGGTTGCGGTGCTCGGCGCGGTCGTTTCTGCGCTCGTTAGCGTTCTGGTCATGTCGGAATTTATTATTATTGGTATGATCGCAGATCCGAATACTGTCGCGGGCTATTACTTCGGGTCCGAGACGATGCTCTTCCACGGTGGCTGGAAATATCAAAGTTCCAGCGTTTATGCTTGGACGGCTTTCGTAGAAGGGATCTTCTTATGGGCTGTCACGACATTACTTGTGTGGTCAGCCAGAAAGCGGTCTTTAAAGGGAGTCATTACCGGCTACCTGATGGTACTGGTCTGGTACGCTGGAATCTGGTGGCAAGTAATCTAGAGAGTAGTTTTCGCTCACCCTTCCATCGGTACAAACCCCGGCTGCCTCTTCACCCGCTCGATCCACGCGCGAACCTTCGGAAAATCTTCCAGAGGAAAACCGCCTTCGTGCGCGACGTGCGTGTAGGCAAACAGCGCGATATCCGCGATGGAATAATCCTCGGTGAAAAAATCCTGCTTCGCGAGATGTTGCTCCATCACTTTCAACGCGGCCCGGCCGCCGTCGCGTTTGGAAGCGAGCAGCGCGGCGCGCTCGGGCGTGTCCGGCCGATGCTGGAGCAGGAAGCGCGAGGTGGCGATGTACGGCTCGTGACTGTATTGCTCGAAGAACATCCATTGAAACGCGAGCGCCCATTGCCGTTTGTCGTTGGGCAGAAACTTCGTGCCGCGCGCGAAATAGGCAAGAATAGCGTTCGACTCGGCGAGGACGAACCCGTCGTCGTCGACGAGCACGGGCGTGCGGCCGTTGGCATTGATCTCCAAAAATTCCGGCGTGCGGCTCTCGCCTTTGAGAATATCGACTTCGACGATCTGGCAGGGGATCTTGAGGTGTGAGAGCAAAAGTCGAACTTTATAGGAGTTGCCGGAGTAGGCGACGTTGTAAAGTTTCATGCGGGAGAAATTAGCACGGGAAGGTTAAAACGGCCAGCAGGCTGCTCGGACTAACCTCGCGCTCTCTCTCGCACCGCCGCGATCAAACCGCCGTAGATTATAAGCGGCACGACGGACGTGAGAACCATCGCAAGGATCATGTTCCCCGTGCCGGTGATGAGCGCCGCCGTGACGAGCGGCGCGACGACCGCCGAGAAATAGTGCATGGACATGATGACGCCGGCGGCCGTGCCCGCGGCGTGACGCGAGGCGGATTCCTGCGCCAGCGGAACGATCAACGTGGGCATGGTGGCTTTGAGGATGCCGAAGACCACGAGACCTATAGCGAGGGCGAGCGGCGTCGTGAGCCATTGGAAGCTGACGAAGGCGGCGAGAGCGGCGGGAAAAGCGCTCAGCAGGATGACGGTTCTGCGTCCCAACCGATCCGAGAGCGGTCCTAAGATGACGGCGCCGATCATCGGCGTGAGCCCCCAGAGTCCCATCACAAATCCGGTCTCGGCGAGATTCAAGCCTTTGGCCGTCCTCAAGACTGTCGCCGTCCACGAGGCCGAGCTCCAGAAGACCGAGCCGCCGAAGAATTGCGCCGCGGCCAGGATAAAAAGCTGGCGGTCGAATACCTCCCGATAAGGCACCTTGACGTGAGCGTCTCTTCGCGGCGCGCTCCTGACCACCAGCCCTTGCAACGCGGCCATCAAAAAGCCGAACAGGCCAACGGCGACGAAAGCGACGGGCCAGCGCGATCTGGCGAGGATGAAGCTCGTGACCACTGCGCCGGCCGACACTCCGATGCCGTACCAAACCGATACCAGGCTCGCGCCGAATCCTCTCCGCTCGGGCAGGAGATCGGACATGAGCGCATAGAGCGACGGCGTGTTGAAGCCGTAGCCTGCGCCGGTCAACGCGAGCGGGAGCACGATGGCGACGTAAGACTGGGCGAAACTCGCGAACGAAAAACCGGCGGCGAGCATCGTCACTCCGAGCACCATGACGAGCTTGCGCCCAAACCTGTCGGCGAGTCTGCCGGCGACGGGGCTGCCGATCGAAGCGAAGGCGAAGATGATCGAAAAGAGACTGCCGGCCTGTAGTTCGGACAGTACGAGCGTGTGACGTAGCTCAGGCAGCGAGACGCCGAGTGTGGCGACGATCATCGCGGGGATCAGGTTGGCAAGCGGCGGAACGAAGATATCGAAACGTTTGAATTGCATGTCATTCTGGGTCGTCGACGTTTCTGTCATGCAGAGCCCTTCGGCTGCGCTCGGGGCAAAACTCCGCGAAGCAGCTCTCCGAAGAAAAATCGAAGAGAGATTCTTCGTCGCTTCCGGCTCCTCAGAATGACATCAAGAAGGCCGGGATACTATATTTGAGGCTCGAGGATTTCCAGCCCGTCGTACCGGTCGATCAAATACAAAAGACCGTCTTCAGCGCGGAACACATCGTTGCTCTGGACGGTCGTCTGATCTTTTCCCGGAAGGGGAACGTAGTAGCCGACTTCTTTGGGCTGGTACGGATTCGAGACATCTACGGCGCGAAGCCCGCCGGCGAACCAGGTGACGTAGAGAATGTTGCCGTAAACCTGCTCCGCCGGCTGGTGCGCGCCGAAGCGGCTCGTCGCCGTCGATTCGCCGCCGTACGGAACCATGAAAGTCGAGATCGGCGTCGGGCGGCTCTCTTCCGTAATATCGACGACCCAGAGAAACGCGAATGGTTTCTCCGTAAGTTTTTCTCCGACTTCTTCGTCCGTGACGATCATCACGTCGCGGTCCATGATCTTGCTCTTCATCGGCAGCGTCGTGTGCGTCGGGCAAGGGTAGGGCGGGCTCCAGTCGAGGGCGCTCACGAGCTTGGGCTTGCTCATATCGGAGATATCGAGAATGACAAAGCCGCCGTGCCAGTAGCTCACGTAGAGGCGATTGCCGCGTCGAATCGGATGATGGCAGCGATGATCGGTTCCGTGCCACGTCGGCGTCTCGCCGCCCGCGGTCCACTGGCCCGGCATCCACCAGCGGCCGGCTTCCACCGGCTTCGCCGGATCTTTGAGATCGACGATCATCACGATGTTGCCGACGTAGCCCTCCATCACCGGTGAGATGTAGGCGTAGCGGCCGTCGAAGGTGAAGCGGTGCACGCCTTTACCTGCGGCTTTGAAGAACCCGATCTCGCGCGGCTTCGATTTATCCGACACGTCGAAAATTTTCAGCCCGCCCTGCGGCTCTTTCTTCGTCTTGAATCTCTCGTAATTTACGAGCATCACGTCACCGCCGACTCGCACCTTGTGGGAATGAATTCCTTCCGGCACTTCGAGCTGCGAGACGACCTTGGGACGCTTGGGGTCGCGCACGTCGATGATCGACGTCCCATACGGCGGGTCCATGTGGCCGACGTAGGCGTAGCCGTTCTCGACCGCCACCAGACCGCCGCCGGGAAGATCCATGCGGCCGACCTGTTTAATATTTTTGCTTGTGCCGAATGCGGTTCCATTAGTGGCCATGCCCACCTCCCGGTCGTCACTCCCGCGGAAGCGGGAGTCCAGGCGAAAAAGTCTGGATTCCCGTTTTCACGGGAATGACGGAAAAAGACATAGAGCCGATCATCTTCCCTTTGCCCCTTGAATCATCTTAATCGTCTGCTCCGTCGTGCGCACCCGCGCCATGCGCGGGAACATCAAATCCATTAAAGCATCGTGCGCGCGGTCGTCGTGCGAGCTGCCGCAGGCATCGCGCACGATGATCATGTTGTAATCCAGGTCTCTTCCCGCAAACACGGTCGAGACGATGCCGACATCGGTCGACCCGCCGGAGATGATGATCGTGTCGATGCCGCGGGCGCGGAGCGCGAGATCGAAATAAGTCTGATAGAACGTGCTCCAGCGATATTTCGGAATGAAGTAGTCGTCGGGCCGCGGCTCCAGCTCCGGAATGACATCGGAATTTTGCGTCCCGCCGACGATGTGCGGGCTGAATCTTCTCACCTCACCGTTGGGCCACGGCTTCAAGCTCATGTCGGTGTCGGTGACGATCGTCGCCGACGAGGCGCCGTCGGAGCGGTGGTTACCCTTGCCGAAAAAAATCGGCAGACGCGCGGCGCGGCCCGCTTTCATCAAGCGCACGGCGTTGTCGATCCACGGCTTCATGCGCGCCTTTTTCGCCGGCTCGGCGTCATGGTAGTAACCGTTCAGGATGTCGAAGAACAAGATGCCGGTTTTTTTAGGGTCGAGATCGTTGACGTTCATGGTGCCCTCGTACGAAGAATTCTCCGTTCGCCCTTCGACAAGCTCAGGGCGAACGGTGGATGTTATCGAGACTCGACAATCTCCGTTCGTGCTGAGCTTGTCGAAGCACGAAAAACGAATCTAAAACTTCAAGTCGAAGAACTTTTTCGCGTTGTCGAGCATGATTTTCTGCCTGACCTCGGGCTTGATGTTGACTTGCTGAAATTCCTCCAGCCAGCGCTCGACGCCGATCGCGGGCCAGTCCGAGCCGAACATCGCCTTGTCTTGCAATAGCGTGTTCACGTTGTGCACCAGCTCGGCGGGAAAATATTTCGGCGCCCAGCCGGAGAGGTCGATGTAATAGTTGCTCTTGTGCCGCGCGATGGCGAGGCTCTCCGCCGTCCACGGCCAGGTCGGATGCGCTGAGATAATCTTCAGCTCGGGAAAATCCGCGGCCACGTCGTCGAGCAAGATCGGCTGGCTGTATTTGAGCTTCGTGCCCATGCCGCCGGGTGTGCCGGCGCCGGCGGCCGCCATGCCGCCGTGAAAGAGAATCGGCATTCCCAAACGCTGGCATTCTTCCCACAGCGGATAGAAGCGCGTGTCGTTGGGAAAAAAATGCTGCCGCGCGGGATTCAGCTCGCCGATGCCGGTAAGCCCCAGTTCTTCCTTGCAGCGCTTGATTTCTTGCAGGGCCAATTTGCCGGTCCACGGATCGATCGCGCCGAAGCCGAGAAACAGATCGGGATATTTGCGCACATACTCGGCGACGTGATCGTTCGGCACCGGCGTGAGACCTGTCACGGTCTCGTCGCGCGTGTTCATGATTACGGCCATCATCTTGCGCTGGCGGTATTGCTCGGCCATTTCTTCCATCGGCACGGGCTTGCGTTCGCGCCCGAAGTACTTGGCCATTTGCTGCGTGCGCGCGCCTTTGGACTTGAGGGTCAACTCGTCGCAGAGATGAACGTGCACGTCGATCGCGGTGATTTCCATATTACGTCCCCCTTTTTCCCAGAGTGAGAGTGAATCCCGGCTTTTCCATGTGAATCCGATCGCAGTCCGCGCGCCGGGAAAGTTCTTCGATGAGCGCCACCAGCGGATGGATCGCCGTCGAATATTCCTTGATCGGTCCGGCGGCGCGCATCGCGTCGATGTCTTCCTGGTGCAACAGCCAGCGGAGCAGCAGCTCTTCGTCGGAAACTCCCGGCCCGCCGATTTTTTGCCGGACCTCGTGAATCGACGGCTCGGGCGGCACCCACTTGGCCAATTCTTTCGCACGCGGGCGGCTTAAAATTTTATCTTTCACGTCCGGGTCCATATCTCTGCCGCCCTCTTCGCCCCAGAGGCCGAGCGCGTATTGGATGACCTGATCGGTCACCTGCTTGTAGCGCTCGCCGACGATGACGTTGATCGCCGCCTGCGAGCCGACGAATTGTGAGAGCGGCGTGACCATGATCGGATAGCCGAACTCGGCGCGCACGCGCGTCGCTTCTTCCAGCGCGGCGTCGATGCGGTATTCCAGCCCGACTTTCTTCAACTGGTGGCGCAGGTTGCTGACCATGCCGCCGGGAACTTGATGCTGGTACTGCGCGTAATCGTATTCCACCGGCGCGCCGATGCGAAATCCCTCGCGCTTGGCGACGATCGTGAAATGCTCCGAGACGGGCCTAAGAATCTCTTCGTCGATCGCCGTCGCGTAGCCGAGAGCGCGCGCATTCTGCGCGACGTTGAAAATAGACGGATTGGAAGACGCGTTAGCGAGCGGCGGGATCGCGGTGTTGATCGATCTGACGCCGAGCTTGATGGCCTCGAGCGCGCAGAGACCGCCGAGGCCGGTGGTGCAGTGCGTGTGCAACTCGAGCGGGATGCCGGGCGCATTTTTGAAAATCAGCGGGACCAATGCGCGCGTGCGCTCCGGCGTGAGCAGGCCGCCGGGATCTTTGAGGCAGAGACGATAGGGTTTGAAGGCCGCCGCTTCGCGCGTCTTCTGCGCGTAGTACTCGTCGGTGTGCTTGGGCGAGACGGAATAAATCAGATTGACGATCGGGTCAAGGCCGTAGTCCCGGGCGGCCTCTACTTTGCGCCGCCAGCCGGCAATACTGTTCCACTCGCACGAGATGCGCGCCTGGCGCATGCCGTTCACCGCCATGCGCTCGACGAAGAGGCGGTAAACCGATTGCGGCGTAATCTCGAACGTGTTCACCCTGCCGGCGATTAATCTCAGCGGCGTCTTCTTGACGCGCTTCGCAACCTGACGGATGCGCTCCCACGGATCTTCCTTCAGCTCGCGGACGCATTTTTTCATGTGCGAGCTGGAGAGCAGCTCGATGGCCTCGAAACCGGCGTTGTCCATCCGCTCGGCCACCGGCAGCATCATGCCGGTGGTCATGTTCTCGGCCCACAAACTCTGATGGCCGTCACGGATGGTGGTATCGACGAAGTGGATCTCTTCCATCTATCTTCCAAGTAGGCCGATGAAAACGGCCGTATGCCAAAGCCCGCCTGTTGGCGGGCGTCGTGAAAGAGCGCTCGGCCCGCATCGCGTCAACGTACTGAAAAATGTACGCCTCCGCTCGCGGACCTTCGCACGCCTCGCCTCTGGGACGTTTTGATCGGCCTGAATACCGTTTCGCCTGTGTAGTGACAGCCGGTGCCCGGTCGAAGAGCCCGCACATTCGACACTGGGGGTTGGAATAAGCACTGACCCGTTGCGCGGGCTCGGAGAGCGGGCGCCGGCTGTCGTTAAAACAATCATAAGGTTGCCGATTCTCTTTCAGCCGCTCGAAATGGCGACGCAGCGACCAACGCCTCCAACCACCGCGTGTTGACCTCTCCCTTGACGTATTGCAAACGCTGCGTGACGAAGCGCAGAAAGGGAATCGTCGTGTCGATGCCCGTGACGAAAAAATTCTCCAGAGCGTCCTGCATTCTGGCGACGGCCTCGATGCGATGACGTCCATGCACGATCAGTTTCGCCAGCAGCGAATCGTAGTAAGGTGGCACGCGGTAGCCGGCGTAGCAATGGGTGTCGAGACGAACGTGCTCTCTTTCCGGCGCGTGCCATGCGGCGATGAGGCCCGGAGAAGGGCGGAAGCCGTCGGCCGCGGATTCGGCGGTGATGCGGCACTCGATCGCGTGGCCGCTGAATTTTATGTCGGCTTGCGCGCGGCTGAGCTTTTCGCCTGCGGCGATGCGAATCTGTTCCTGCACCAAATCCATTCCCGAAATCATCTCGCTGACCGGATGCTCGACCTGGATGCGCGTGTTCATCTCCAGGAAATAGTAGCGCTCCGCGTCCTGATCGAGAATAAATTCGATCGTGCCCGCGTTCTCGTAACCGCTTTTCTTTACGATCGTCACCGCGGCGGCTTGAATCTCCTCGCGAAGCGCGGGCGTGAGGGAGGCCGCCGGCGCTTCTTCGATGACTTTTTGGTGCCGCCGCTGCAGCGAACAGTCGCGCTCGCCGACGTGAATCACGTTGCCGAACCTGTCGCCGAGAATCTGGACCTCGATGTGGCGCGCGTTGGCGATGTAGCGTTCCAGATAGAGCGTCGGATCGCCGAAAGCGGCGCGCGCTTCCGCACCGGCGGTCTCGAATGCCGTCTTGAGCATACTCGCGGCAGCTACGACTTTCATGCCGCGGCCGCCGCCTCCGGCGGCGGCCTTGATCAACACGGGATAGCCGATCGCTTCCGCCTGAGCCGCGGCCTCCTGCGCGCTGCGAACTTTCTCCGATCCGGCGCCGACGGGAACGCCGAAGTCTTTCGCCATGGCGCGCGCCTGAAGCTTGTTGCCCATGCGGTGAATGCTGTCGGCCGACGGCCCGATAAATTTGATGCCGTGTTTCTCGCACGCCTCGGCGAGCTCCGGCCGCTCGGCGAGAAAGCCGTAACCGGGATGGAGCGCGTCGGCTTTGGTCGCGACGGCCGCGGCAATGATCTTATCTATATTGAGGTAGCTGTCTACGGCCCGCGGCCCTCCGATCAAGACCGCTCGATCGGCGGCGCGGACGGGCAGACTGTCCTTATCGGCTTCCGAGAAAGCCGCCACGGATCGGATACCGAGAGCGCGGCAGGCGTTGATCACGCGCAGCGCAATCTCGCCGCGATTGGCGACAAAGACGCGGGAAATGTTCATTTGCGTCGCCGTGGCTTAGGTTTCGAGCGCGTGGCGGCCGAACTCTCAACCTGAGTTTTTTGCCGAGTGGATTTGTTCTTGGGCGCGGTTGAGTCCGCCTTGACGACAAAGAGTGTTTGCCCGTACTCGACGAACTCAGCATTTTGCACACAGACATCGACTATTATGCCGTTGACGCGGGACTGCACCGCGTTGAAGACTTTCATCACTTCGATGAGCCCGACGGTCGTCTCTTCATCGATTTCGGCGCCCAGCTCGACAAACGGTTTTGCTCCCGGCTCCGGCGCCGCGTAAAAGGTTCCGACCATCGGCGCTGCGATCTCGACGCCGCCGGCATCGATTTTTACGGCCTCTTTTGCTTTCGGCGCGGGCGCTTTCTCTTTCGGCTTCGCTTCTTTGGCTTGGGCCTTGGGTGTGGCGCCGGGCGCCGGTTGCTCGGCCGCGGGCGCGCCGACGTAACCGCCTTTGCTGACCGTCAGCTTTAGCTCGCCGACCTGAAGCTGCATGTAATCGAAATTCGATTTTTCGATCAGGTCGAGTATTTTCAGAACTTCGTCTTGAGTGAGGTCCATGGTGTCTCCCGGAAGTTTCCGAAACCAATCGCGTCGGTAATAGCCCCAGCCGTTTACTTATAAGATGGACTTCGGCAGGTCAACAATCGAAGTTGCAGCGAAGGCTCACCTGATCTTCAACCCCTTGCGCTTCTTCTCCGCCACCGTTTTCCATCCTTCGTTCGCGTACCACTCGATCTGGCGGAACATGCCCGTCAAAATGCGCACGTCCTTTTCCTCGAGGCCGGCGCGGCCGAAGATGCGCCGGAAGGCGAAGAGAATGTGCTCGGGATTCTGCGCGTCGAGGTAGCCGATTTCCAGGAGCGAAGTTTTCATCCGGTCGAAGAGGCGGGCGATATCCTCGGCCGGCGCGCGATCGATGGCTTCGGCCGGAATTTTCTCCAGGGCGGCGAGAAAAATATCGTACAGGCAGACGGTCGCGGCCTGCGCGAGGTTGAGCGAGGAGTGGGCGTCGTCGGTCGGAATCGTTATCAGAACCTGGCAGTGTCTCAAGTCGTCGTTGTCGAGGCCGTGATCTTCCGGGCCGAAGACGAGCGCGCATTTTCCCGAGCGTGCGGCGGCGACGATCTCCGGCGCGGTCACACGCGGCGAGCGGCTGTGCTCGCGGTAAAGACCGCCGCGACAGGTGGTGCCGACGACCAGCCCGCAGTCCGCGACCGCTTCGCGCAGCGTGGCGAAGCGGCGCGCGCCTTTAAGAATGTCTTTCGCATGCGTTGCCATCGCGCGCGCCCAAAAACTCTCCGTCCGGCCGCGGCCGACGATCGCGAGATCGCCGAGGCCGAAATTTTTCATCGCGCGCGCGACCGAGCCGATGTTGCCCGAGCCGCGGGGCGCTACGAGAACGATGCGAATATTGGTCAACATTTTATTTTTTAAAGGCGCAGAGCTTGTTCTTCATGACGACAGCGCGGCTCTTGGCGTCGAAGTCCGAGCGGTAGTCGAAGGGATAGTGCATGATGGAGGCGACGTCTTCGGTATGCTCGGCGCCGAAGACGTGGCCGAACTCGTGGATCAAGGCGACGAGGTCGAGAGAGGCCTCCGCGCCGTAACCGGTATAGCGATAGGGAGCGGTGACGGCGCTCACCAGGTAATCGCCGAGCCCTTTGTCGCAGGCGCCGAGAATCGCGAGGCCGCGCCCGCCGGAATAAAAGGCTACCTGCTCGCCCGTGAGCCCCACGGCGACGTCGTAACTTCCCGAGCGCCGGCTCGCGGGGTAGGACTGCATGAGGTCTTTGAGCAGGGCGGATACGAACGGGCTGCCCTCCTTCGTCTCCCAGGGCTCGATCCCCGCGGCGGCGAAGCGGATGCCGAACTCGCGGCCGTAAAAATCCGAGGCCGCCTCGAGCAGACCCGCGGCGGTCTCGCGCCAGCGCGGATCTTTTTCTCTGAGCTTTAAGTCGACGAGAAGCTTCACGCGCACCGTCCGCTCGGGCCGATCACCGCCGACGAGCGCGCAGGCGGAGAGCAGAAAAAGACTAAGGATGAAGCAGTTTGTCCGTCGGGGCGTAATCATCGGTGAGCATCGGCACGTCGTCGGCGAGCTTGTCGTCCACCAGTGCGACGGCGATATCGTTGGTCGATTTGGGAAAAAGCTCCCGGCCGAGAGCGGCGGCGCGCTTGCCGATCTCTCTAGCGTCGAGCCGCTGCGATTCTTTGGTCGCGACGAGGATGACGTTCTGGACCATGTCGAGCGGGTAGCCGTCGGCCCGGCGCACGGCGAAGGCATAGACCTGGGGAAAAATTCCGCGCAAGGTTTTTGCCACGGCGCGGGTGATTCTGCCGCCCGGGCCGGTGACCGCGCCGATGATGTTCGCGACGACAACGCCGCCCGGCGCGAGCTTCTGGTTGGCCATCGAGAAAAACTCGCGCGTCGTCAAATGGAACGGAATGGCGTCGCGGAAGTAGGCGTCGAGCAGGATCACGTCGTAACGTTGCGACGACCGGGTCAGAAACTGGCGGCCGTCCTGGGCGTGGACGCGGAGATTGTTTCCCTCTTGAAAGGAAAAATATTTTTTTGCCACCTGGATCACTTCAGGGTCGATCTCGGCCACGTCCAGCGCCAGCGCCGGAAATTCCTTTTGCCACTTTTTCGGCACCGAGCCCCCGCCGAGGCCGATGATCGCGGCGGTTTTGGCGTCCGGACGAAAGACGAAGGCGAGCGACACGTAGCGCGAGTAAAGCAATCTCAGCGCCGTCGGGTTATTGAGGTTCATCGCGCTCTGCAGCGTCTGGTCGAAGTAAAGATATCGCGCCTCGTCGTCTTCCTCGACGCG
>JBGPTS010000047.1:0-21488 GCA_041490745.1 Binatia bacterium
CATCGCCGTGGCGGCCGCCGCCGAATCCGTCGTGAGCGAATCCGCCGCATGTGTCGTGATGAGCCCAAGCGCGCCTTCTTTCATGATCTTGTCAGGGATATTCAGCCCCTCGTGATGCATGACGCGGTTGTACATGCGCGTGATCTCCATGTCGGCGATGCTGCCGCCGTCGGAGAGAAAAATGAAAATATATTTCGGCGCTTGCGCTTGAACGGCGGCGTCGAGACGGCCTTCGGGCGCGCGGGCGAGAAAACATCCCAGCGCTCCGATCGCAGCGAGAAGGAAGAACAATCTTTTGCGTTTTGTCATGAAGTTCCTCGCGGGTAATTCCGCGCATACTAGCGAAACTTGGCGAAAATCGCAATGAGGGCTGCCGCGCGCGGGTTCGAGACGGGCGGTGGACGACACTAGAGCGCGTCGTCGGCTTTTTTCTTTTTTAGATAGTCTCCGATATCGATCTCTTCCATGTATTTTCGACTTTGCTTCCGTCGCACGTAAGCGGTGAAATCCACTTCCTCGACTTTGCGGCCGGCGCCGGCCGCATTCGCCGGGGATATTTTTGCAGGGTTGGTTTTCTCGTCCGTCATCGCCTTTCCGATCCCGCTCATTTGAGAAAGCCGACCTGACGCAGGCCGGTCTCGCGGCTCGCTCCGGTGGGCGGCGGCGTTTTCGGCGAGACCAGCGTTTCGACGAAGATGCGGTCTTTGTGATCCCGCACGTGGAGCGAGAACTCGGCATAGTCCGCCCCCTCGGTGGTTCTAAGCCGCTTGACGGTGTCAACGATAAAGTCCACGAAGTCGCCCAAGAGACCGGCGTCGATCGTCTCGCCGAGGCGCTCCTTTATAGCGCAGTACGTATGAAAAAAGTCCGCGATACGCTCAGGCTCCGATTCGATCGTATTGGCGTCGAAGCGGATGCGATAGGCTTCGCCCTCCGCCGCCGAGCCGGCAGCGGCGGCGGCCGTAAAGATCGGCTCCGGAGCTCTTTCCGGCGGCGCCTTTTCGCGCGCCGGCTTGGAAGGCTTACCTCTCGCTCCGGCCGTGGCCTTTTTGAGATCCGTGCCTTCGCAGAGCGCGATCACCTCGGAGGCCGGCCGCGGCGTCATGGTGTCGCTTTCCTGATGAAACACGACGCGCATAATCTCTTCCAGCGTCGTCACGCCCTGCGTCGCCTTGTAAAAGCCGTCCTCGCGCATCGAGACGAGATGGGCGTGCTCGCGCGCAATCAGGCGGATTTGCGTCGACGTGCTGTGGCTGAAGATCGCCTCGCGGATGGCGTCGTTGACGACCAAAAGCTCGTGCAGTCCGATGCGGCCTTTGAAACCCGTGCCGTTACAGTGCATGCAGCCCTTGGGCTGGTAGAAAGTGTAAGCTTCCACGCCGCGCGGCTCGACAAGAAACGAGGCGAGCAACTCCTGGCGCGGCATGAACGGCTGGCGGCAGTTCTGGCAGAGTACGCGCACGAGCCGTTGCGTGAGCACGGCCGCTACGGTGGACGAAATCAGATAGGGGTCGATGCCGATGTCCATCAGCCGGATCAAAGCGCCGGCCGTGTCGTCGGTGTGAAACGTGCTGAGCACTTTGTGGCCGGTGAGCGCCGCCTGGATGACCGCCTCGGCGCCCGCCTGCTCGCGGATCTCGCCCACCATGAGAACGTCGGGGTCCTGGCGCATCATCGACTTCAAAAAATCGACGTAGGAAAGGCCGAGCTTCGGGTCGAGATGCCCCTGCACGATGCCGTCGAGCGTGTATTCGACCGGATCTTCGACCGTGATGATCTTTCGGAAACTGTTGTTGAGATAATTGAGCGAGGCGTAAAGCGTGGTGGTTTTGCCGCTGCCGGTCGGCCCCGTCACCAACAGGATGCCCGACGGATGCTCGAGCAGCTCTTTGTACGTCGCGCGGTTGGCGGGGTTGAATCCAAGCGTGTCGAGCTCGATCAGCGTGGTCTGGCGCTGCAAAATGCGGATGACGACGCTTTCGCCGTAAACCGCCGCGTAAGTCGAAACGCGGAGATCGACTTCCTTGTCCATGACTTTGGCTTCGATGCGGCCGTCCTGGTGACGCCGCCTTTCGGCGATGTCGAGGCCGCAAAGGACCTTGATGCGCGAGATCACGCTCGGCGCCATGAACAGCGGCAGGTCGGTCTTGTGATAGAGCACGCCGTCGATGCGAAAGCGCACGCGCAACCCTTTTTCCTGGGACTCGATGTGGATGTCGCTGGCGCGCTCCTTGAAGGCGTCGGAAATGATGTAGTTGACGATGCCGATCGTCGTGTCTCCGGTTTCGGCGGAGAGATCGGTCTGGCCTATTATCAGGTCTTTCTGCGGCTCACGCATGCTGCCGCTGGCGGTTCCCGGATCCGCGCGGTAGCACTGCGTGATGGCGTTTTGAATTTCCTCCGCCGAGGCGATCGCCGGCTGAATTTTGCAAGCGAAGAACTTTTCCAAGTCGCGAATTGCGTTCTCGTTCAACGGGTCGGACATCAAGACGGTCAACTCGTTCCCCTGTTTGAACGCGGGCAGCGCCTCGTTCTTCCGGAGAAACGCCTCGTTGACACCCTTCAGCAGGCTTTTGTCGATGAGGCTCGGATGCGGCGTGATCTTGGGCACGCCGAGCTGCATGTTGAGCGCGCTGATGAGCGCCTTTTCGTTGAGAAATCCTTTCTCGACCAAAACCTGGCCAAGCTTTTTGCCCGAGGATTTTTGTTCGGCGAGGCACTGCTGAACCTGCTCCGGCGTTACCAGGCCGAGGTTGGACAGCAGCTCTCCGATCGAAATGCGTTTTTGATGCACGCTCAGGGTTTTTTTCAGTTGGGCGCGCGAGATGAAGTTGAGATCGACGCAGACCTCGCCGAGCGGCATGTAGAGCTGTTGTTTTTTTTGCACCGCCAGCGCTTCCTGCAACTGTTCGGCGGTGATCAGTCCGTCTTTGACCAGCAGATCGCCGATTTTCGACGGTGCGCGGGAAGTCTGAGGACTGTCTTTTTTCATCGTTTCATCCGTGGAGATGCCGGTGCATCAAGGTTGGTAGAGGCCATGATACCCGATCCCGGCGCCATCGGCAATTCAATCCGCGTTGGTCGAGCGGGCGCCGGCTGCGAGCCAAAACGACAGACCGGCGTAATAGACCGGAAAAAAGAGCGACGCATAGACGACGGGCGGCGGCGGCGCGGGAAGATAATAAATCGTCATCAGGACCAGGACGCCCCAGACGCCGGTGAGAGCCAGCGTGAGCCTTTGAAACACGGCGGTGCGGCTCGGATAGACGTACTTGATCGGGACAAAGACGAGAAGCGCAAGCGCGAGGATCAGAAAGGCGTTGAACCATCGCGGCGTCTGGAGGACGAAGAGATACAGGGCGACGATGTTCCAGTACGACGGAAAGCCGAGAAAAAAATGGTCCGCGGTCTTGGCTTCTTTCCGGCAAAAGCCGTAGGCGCTCGCCAGCATCGGCGCGGCGGCGATCCACAGCGCGTCGCTCTCGGGCAGCAAGCCGGCGCGAAAAAAAATCAGGCAGGGGACGAGGACGTAGTTGAGATAGTCGGTGATGTCCTCCAGCCGGTCGCCGTCGAACCACGGGATCCGCTCTTTAATGCGAACGGCGCGCGCCAGCGTGCCGTCGCTGGCGTCGATCACGACTGCGAGCGCCATCAGCCAGAAGGCGTCTTTATAATCCGCGCGCTCGATTAGAAGAACCGAGAAGAAGGCGAGAACGGTGCCGCAAGCGGTGTATAGATGAACCAGCCAGGCGAGAATCATCGGGGAAGTCCCGTGATCGTGCTCGTGTCTCGTGCGCGGTGGGGACGCGGGCAAACACGAGCACGAAAGCTCGGAGGTCCGCTTCGAAGTGGCACGAGCACGGTGTTTTTAAGTGGCCGAGGCCGCGAAGCTCGGCCGCGCCTTGAGGCGCGCGATCCAGGCCAGCGTGTTCTTACACTTGGGATCGACCGCGATATTGAGACGTTCGACCGTATCCAGATTCGCCATGAATGCGATGTCGGCGAGGCTGAACTCTCGCGCCAGGTATTCTCGTCCTTCGAGTTCTTTTTCGATCCGCTCGAAGCATTTGGCGATCTCGACCTTAGCGGCGTCGGTCACTTTGGCGTCGCGCTCGCCCTCCGCCTTGCGGCTTTCGCGCATGATCTGTATGCAGGCGGGATTGAAATAGTTGTCGCGAAAATCTTCCATCAGGCGCGCCCGCGCCCGGCCGTCGGAGTCTTTCGGCAGCAGCGGCGGATAAGGATACTCGTCTTCCAGATACTCGTTGATGATCGTGGAGTCGTAAACGATGAAGCCTTCGTCGTCGAGCGCCGGCACCTGGCCGAAAGGATGTATCTTGAGATAGTCCGAATTTTTTTGTTCCTTCTTGCCCAGATCGATCGGCACGCGCTCGAATTCCAGCCCTTTTTCGATGAGCGCGATGCGGACTTTGCGCGAGTTGGTCGATTGCGGCGAGTGATAAAGCTTGATCATAGCGCTGGAGCCTCCTTGGTCGAAACAATAACTTACACCCATACCATAGGTCGGGCCGGCCCGCCATACATTCCTGGCGGCGGTCTCGGGAATGTGGGCGCCGGCGTGCCGGCATCCCTTTGCGTCGGCCCCGTCGCGCGCATCGTCTCGCGCGAGATCGGCGCCCGCCACCCGTTTTGGGAATTGACTTGGGTCGTGCCGCCGGATAGGCTCCGTTCGCAGGACGGTCAAAAAAAGAAATCGGGAGATTTTTCAAATCCAGGAAATTCGGCGTTTTTTGCATGGAGCGCCGCGCGACAATCAAGGAGGAAAGTCATGGCCAAATCCGTAGTCGTTTTTTCCCAGCCGGGCTGAGGTCCCTGCCACCGGGAGAAGGAGTTTCTTTCTCAAAAAGGCATTTCGTTCGTTGACAAAAACGTGCGCGAGGACCCGGCGGCGCTGAAAGAATTACTGGCGCTTGGCTATCAAAGCACGCCGGTGACGTTGATCGACGGCCAAGCGATCGTCGGCTTCGATCCGGAAAAGCTCGAACAGCTTCTGGGGTTATAGAAAAAGGAGGAGAACATGAAAACTCGCGGAGGAAAGATTACGCTCGCGTTCTTAGTTCTTATCGCGGCGGCGCCGCTCGGCGCGCAAACCATTATCGACGAATGGGCGGCGGTGCAGGCGCCGAAACCGCCGGAGTTGAAGCCGGTGACGCTCGATGCGAAAACCACTGCTGTCCTGATCCTCGATTTCGTAAAGCAGAGCTGCAATAACGAAAGGCGGCCGCGCTGCGTCGCTTCCGTTCCCAAGGTCGAAGCGCTGTTGAAGCAGGCCAGGGACAACAAAGCGACGGTCATCTTCAGCTACACCTCCAACTCGACTCCCGCCGACATAGCCAAGGAGCTGGCTCCGCTCGACGGAGAGCCGATGGTCCGAGCTTCGGCGGATAAGTTTGTCGGGACCGATTTGGAAAAGATTTTGAAGGATAAAGGCATTAAGACCGTGGTTGTAACGGGCACGGCCGCTCACGGCGCCGTTCTCTACACGGGCAGTCAGGCCGCGTTCAGGGGATTTAAAGTCATCGTCCCCGTGGACGGGATGTCGTCGGAAAACACCTATTACGAGCAGTATACGGCCTATCAATTGGCGAATGCGCCAGGAGTCGGCCAGCAGGTCACGTTGACGAAAATCGACATGATCAAATACTGAAGGCAGGCGCATGGCTTATAATCTAGAAAAGCTGCTCCAGGGATTTCGCGACGGAAGAATCAGCCGCAGAGAATTCATCCAGCAGGCTGTTTTCCTGACAGGGAGTCTCGCTGCGGCCACAAGCCTCGTCGATTCGCTGTTCCCGCCGTTCGCGGATGCCGCGCAGGTCGATCCAAACGATCCGACGCTCACGTCCACCGACGTCAAGTTCACCGCGGAGGACGGCGCGGCGATCGGCGGTTATCTCGCCCGGCCCAAAGGCGACGAGAGACGACCCGCCGTGGTTGTGATTCACGAATGGAACGGCATCAATGACCATATTCGAGACGTGGCGCGCAGGCTCGCAAAGGCCGGTTACGTCGCGCTGGCGCCCGACTTGTTGTCCCGGCAGGGAGGAACAAGCTCCTTTCCGAGCGTGAGCGCGGCAAACGAAGCGGCGGTCAAACTGCCTGATGAGCCGATCATCAAAGACCTCACCGGCGCCGTGAACTTTCTAAAAGCTCAAAATTTTGTCCGGCCCAAGATCGGCGTGATCGGCTTCTGCTGGGGCGGAGGCAAAGCTCTCATGTTCACGACCCGGAGCAAAGATCTCGCGGCGTCCGTGATTTACTACGGCGACAATCCACGAAACTTTGAAGACGTCAAAAACATTACGGCTCCTGTGTTGGCGCAATACGGCGCAGCCGATGAGAGGATCACATCGGGCGCGCCGAAACTGGAAGAGGCCATGAAGAAATACGGCAAGTCTTTCGAGTACAAGATTTATCCAGGCGCGCCGCATTCGTTCAACAACGATACGAGCCCGCGCAGTTACCGGGAAGAGGCGGCCAAGGAAGCTTGGGGTGGAACGCTGGAGTTTTTCAAGAAGTATCTTCAGAGTTAAGGACACGGTCGTGGCAGAGGAAATTAAAAAGCTTTTCGAAGAGTACCGTGACGGTAGAATCAGCCGCCGCGAGTTCATTCAAAAGGCGGTGGTCTTGACCGGAAGTCTTGCCCTCGCCACAAGCCTCATCGATTCGCTGCTCTCCCCCTCGGCCCATGCCGCGCAGGTAGAGCCAGACGATCCGGCGCTGACTTCCTCCGAAATCAAGTATGCCTCGACGGACGGCGCCGCGATCGGCGCTTATCTCAGCCGGCCTAAGGGAGAAGACGCACTTCCGGCGGTTGTGGTGCTCCACGAGAACCGGGGGCTCAACGATCATATCCGGGACGTTGCCAGAAGGTTAGCCAAGGCCGGTTATGTCGCTTTGGCTCCGGATCTCTTATCGCGCCAGGGTGGAACCGGGTCGTTCGCTTCACCGGATGCGGCCACCGAGGCCATTGGCAAAGTCGATGAGGAGGTCATCACCAAGGATGTTACCGGAGGCATTAATTACTTAAAAAGCCGGAATGATGTTCGAGCCAACAAAATCGGCGTGGTCGGATTTTGCTGGAGCGGAGGAAACACGCTGTTGATTTTGACCCGGAACAAAGACCTGGCGGCGGGGGTGGTTTATTACGGCCGCAACCCCAAGAACCTCGACGACGTAAAGAATATTTCCTGTCCGGTCCTGGCCAGCTACGGCGAGAAAGACGAGAGAATCACCTCCGGGGTGCCGGCGCTGGAGGAAGCGATGAAGAAGCACGGCAAATCTTTCGAGTACAAGATCTATCCCGGCGCGCAGCACGCTTTTAACAACGATACCAATCCACAGCGCTATAGCGCCGAGGCCGCCAAGGATGCGTGGAATCGGACTTTAGAGTTTTTCAAAAAGAATCTGCAGAGCTAGGAGGAAAAATGAAGAAGATGGTTCTTTTAATTGCAGCGTTGAGTCTCTTGACCCTGTCGGCGCCGTCCGTCTGGGCGAGGTGCGCGCCGCTGATCAAAGAGGGCCGCGAGCTTTTAGGAACGACTAAAGCGTCGAAGGCGGATCAGGATAAAGCCAAAGGGTTGCTTGACGAAGCGCAGAAAAATCTCGACGCCGGCGATCACGGCAACGGGGTTAAGAACGCCACCGCTGCGCTGGATATCTTGAAGAAGAAGTAATTAATTTTTCAACTCAGACTTCCAGCCCGACGAGCTCAGCATCCGTCCGGTCACGTTTTTCGATTCGTCGCTGCCGAGGAAAACGAAAACGTCGGTGACCGATTCCGGCCGGCTGCCGCTGTAGCCGGTGAGCTTGGTCGCCACGTAGCCCGGCTCCACGGAGTTGACGCGGATATTTTGGCTCCTGACCTCCGCCGCCAGCGTCTGGGTAAATCCTTCAATTCCCCACTTCGAAACGGCATATGCGGCGAAGTTGGCGTAGGCGCCGCGGCCGATCGACGACGAAACGTTGACGATCGAGCCGCTCCTCTGGCGTATCATGATCGGCAGGACCGCTTTAGTCACGAGAAACGGCCCGCGCAGATTCACGGCGATCGTGTAGTCCCATTTTTTGATCTCGAAGTCGGCGACCGGCGCAGGGCGCGTCATGACGCCCGCGTTATTGACCAATACGTCGATCCTGCCGAAGCGCTTCTCGACTTCTTCGATCAATTTCATTACCGGATCTTCCAGCGAAACGTCGCATGCGAGCGCCAGGCAGTCCGCGCCGCCGCTGCGGATTTCTTTCGCCGCCGCGTCGATCTCGGCGGCCGTTCTCGCGCAAATCGCCAGCCGGGCGCCCTCGCGCGCGTAATGCAGTGCGACCGCCTTGCCGATGCCGCGCCCGCCGCCGGTGACGAGCGCCACTTTGTCTTTGAGTTGCATGGTTCTCGTGACTCTTACAACGATTTCTCGCCGCTGCCAATATCCCGCGCCCGCTTCTGGTTAACGGAGCCAGGTATGATATAGAGTAAAATCGCAATCGGGGCGAGCGCCGCGGACCGAACGGATCGCCGCAGGATTCTAAAGCGCAGCAGGGAGAGAAACGTGTCGTTGTGGAAAATCAGGAGTGTCGCGCTGGCCGTCGTGGTTTGTTTCATCTCGGCCGGCGCCGCTCCGCCCGCGCCGAAGAGCGATCCCGCCGCGGCCGAGAAGAGGGCCTTGTGGAAAGTCCGCTCGAAGAACAACGTCGTCTATCTCTTAGGCTCGATCCACTTCCTGAAGCCGCAGAGCTATCCGCTCGACCGCGCCATCGAAGCGGCCTTCAACGACGCGAAGAAGGTGATTTTCGAGATCGACCTCGAGAAAGCGGAGGGCGGGCGGGCGCAAGAGATGATGATCTTGAAAGCGGCTTACGCCGACGGCACGACTCTTAGAAGCCATGTCTCGGAAGCGACCTACCAGTTGGCCGAGGAAAAGCTCAGAGGCCTCGGCCTCGACATCAAGACATTCAATCCGTTCAGGCCCTGGCTCACCGCACACACGATCATGGCGCTGCAAATGCAGGCAATGGGCTTCGATCCCAAGCACGGCATCGACCAGTATTTCTTTCGCAAGGCCAAGGAGGAAAAGAAAGAGATCAGCGGACTCGAGACGCTGGAATATCAATTCGAGATTTTCAACCGCATGCCCGAGCACGTGCAGGAGTTATTGCTGCTCCAGACGCTGAACGGCGCCGCCACGATGCAGCGGACGGTGGAGAACATCGTCAAGGCGTGGACCTCCGGCGATTTGAAAACGCTCGACAGCGCCCTCCTGGGATCGATGCGGGAATATCCGGAAGTTTACCGCAGGGTGATTGTCGAACGGAACCACGCGTGGCTGCCGCAAATCGAGTCCTACCTCGAAGACAACGAAACCTATTTGATCATCGTCGGCGCCGGCCACCTTGCGGGACGGGATGGCCTGATCGAAATGCTGAGAGCCAAAGGCTATTCCGTCGAGCAATGACGGCGGCGCGCGGCGCGACCCGCAAAATGAAAAAAGCCAACCGGCCGCGAATTTTTCCGGTGCTGCGCTCGGCTCTCTTGCTCAAGTGCCCGCGCTGCGGCGCGGGCGCGCTGTTCGACGGTTTTTTCCGCATGTGCCGCGAGTGCGCGCGCTGCCGGCTCGTGTTCGAGCGCGAGCAGGGCTTTTTCGTCGGCGCGATCTACGTGAATTACGTTTTCACCGTCGTCATCGCGATCGCGGGCTTCTTTCTCCTCGATCACTACGCGAAGCTCTCGCTGCCGCGGCAACTGGCGCTCTGGGGCGCGTTCGCGATTTTTTTTCCGATCGTGTTCTTTCGCCATTCGAGGAGTCTCTGGCTCGGCGTCGCCTACCTGTTCGATCCCGGCGACGAGCCGTGGCTGAGAGCGGTGAGATAATGAGCGTCGCCAATCTGGGTCCGCGCGAGAGCCGCAAGCGTCTGTGGTTCGGTCTCGTGATGTTGGCCTTGGGAATCATTCTCGCCGGGGGATTGCGATCGATCATCGCCGAGAATCGCTTGTGGCGCTTCGCGGTGATGATTCCGTTCTGGCTCGGGGCGTTGAACGCGCTCCAGGCAAAAGAAAAAACCTGACTGATACTGGCCCGGCGCGGCGCGCGGAATATGGACGGGGGCGAAGAGAAGATCGAAGACGCAACCCTGGCGGCGCAGCTCCGCCGCCAGGCGACGGGAATTCATGCGCGCGCTTTAATCGCGGTGGTTTTGCTTGCCGCGATCTTGTTTCTCGTCCTTCCTAATGTATAACGACTAACGAAAGGATCGGAGGACGGAGCCATGAGCGAATTAGCTGCCAAAGAATGCGTTCCGTGCCGCGGCGGCGTGCCGCCGCTGAGGGGCGCGGAGATTGCCGCGCTGACGGAAAAATTGGGCGGCGGTTGGAAAGTCGTCGGCGAGCATCACTTGGAAAAAGAGTACGGGTTCAAAAATTTCCGCGCGGCGCTCGACTATACGAACCGGGTCGGCGAGCTGGCCGAGGCGCAGGGCCATCATCCCGACATTTATCTCGCCTGGGGCAAGGTGAAGCTCACGATCTGGACGCACAAGATCGACGGCCTGACGGAAAGCGATTTTATCTTTGCCGCCAAGGCAGACGCGGCGCTCTAGTCCGAATGATTCCCGGTCTCGAAGCCGGGTCTCTTCGGGCGAGAACAATATGTAGGCCGGCGGTTGACAAGCGGCGTTGCTGCTGAAAAGAATAGTCCTCGAAAGCGAGATTTTTCATGCCGTCGTTCGATATCGTCAACCGCGTGGACTTGCAGGAGGTCGATAACGCGGTGAACATTGCCAAGAAAACGATCTTGACCCGTTATGATTTTCGCGAATCCAAAACAGAAATTAGCCTGGATAAAAAGGAAAAGAAGATCCGCGTCGTCACCGAGGACGAAATGAAGATGCGCGCCGTGCAGGAAACCCTGATTGAGAACGCCGTTCGGCGCAAGATCGATCCCAAGGCGCTGGAGGCGAAGGAAGTCCAGCCCACGTCGCAGGGCATGATTCAGCGCGAGATCGCCATCAAAGAGGGCGTGGATTCCGACACGGCGCGGGCGATCGTGAAGATCGTCAAAGGCCTGGGCTTGAAAGTTCAGGCCGCGATCCAGGACCAGCAGGTGCGCGTCACGGCGAAGCAGATCGACGACTTGCAGAGCGTAATCAAAGCGGTGCGCGCCGCGAATATCGGCATTCCGCTTCAGTTCATCAACATGACGCGGTAGATTAGTGGTTCAAAGTTCCGGGTTCCAAGTTAAACGTTGAACATTGAACTTTTGAACAAGGCGGGAGATCATGAGCGAAAAAATTCACAAGACCGACGCGGAGTGGAAGAAAGAGCTGACGCCGGAGCAATACAATGTCTGCCGGCAGAAGGGCACCGAGCCGGCCTTCACCGGCGCGTACTGGAACTCCAAGGAGAAAGGCGTCTATCTGTGCGCCGCCTGCGGCAACGAGTTGTTCAGCTCGGAGACGAAGTTCGATTCCGGCACCGGCTGGCCGAGCTTCTGGCAGCCGGTGCAGCCGGAAAACGTCGAGACCGAAGACGATATGAGTTACGGCATGCGCCGGACCGAAGCGATGTGCAGCCGGTGCGGCGCGCATTTGGGGCACGTCTTCGACGACGGCCCGCGGCCCACCGGCCTGCGCTACTGCATCAATTCGGCGGCACTCAAGCTGGAGAAGAATCCGTAAGGGTAGGGCGCGATGTCAGCCGCAGGCTGATCAGCCATAGGCTGAAATCGCCGCGCCCGTACAAAAGTTTTCCAACGCCGTGGCCGCTGAAAAAAAAGCCTTCCAGGATTTGGGTTCGGTCGAGCATTGCTTCGGCTGCGGCGCCGACAACAAAAAAGGGCTGCAAATCAAAAGCGTCTGGGACGGCGACGAGGCGGTGTGCTCGTGGCGGCCCGAGAGCCATCACTCCGGCGGTTCGAAGGAAATCGTCAACGGCGGCATCATCGCCACGCTGATCGACTGCCACAGCTTGAATCTCGCCGTCGCGCGCGCTTATCGCGACGCGGGCCGCCCGATCGGGAACCGGCCGAAAATCGGCTACGTCACCGGCAACCTGAACGTTTCCTATCTGCGCCCAACGCCGATCGGCGCGACACTCGAACTCCGCGCGCGGATCGAAAAAATCGAAGGACGAAAAATTTGGGTGAGCTGCACGCTCACTGTGGCGGGCGAGATTTGCGCCAAAGGTGAAGTGCTGGGAATACGGGTGGAGAAAAACTCGGAGTAATTAGGTGGAATATACCACGCTGGGAAGAACGGGACTGCGAGTCAGCGTCGCCGGGCTTGGCTGCGGCGGGCCGAGCCGTCTCGGCATGCGCGACAACAAATCGGAAAAAGAATGCGTCGCGCTGGTCCGCCGGGCGCTCGATCTCGGCGTCAACTTCCTCGATACGGCGGAGGTCTATGGCACGGAGGAAATCGTCGGCAAGGCCGTCGCGGCGGTCCCGCGCGAGCGCGTCGTCATTTCGACGAAGAAAAAATTTCCCCTCGACGATCCCGCTGACGTCGAGCGCGAGGTCAGGAAAAGCCTCGAACAGAGTCTCAGGCGCCTCAAAACCGACTACATCGATATCTACCACGCGCACGGCGTCGAGCCGCGCGAATACGACTACGCCTCGCAAGAGCTTCTGCCGGTGCTCGTAAAGCTCCGCGAAGAAGGAAAAATCCGCTTCATCGGCGTCACCGAAGCCTTCGTCGAGGACACGAAACACGAGATGCTCGATCGCGCAATCGCCGACGGCTGCTGGGACGTCGTCATGGCCGGCTTCAATCTGTTGAACCAGGGAGCGCGCCGGCAAGTATTTGCGAAAACGCGGCCAGCCGGCGTCGGCACGCTC
Source organism: Binatia bacterium (assembly GCA_041490745.1). Lineage (GTDB taxonomy): Bacteria > Desulfobacterota > Binatia > UBA9968 > UBA9968 > JAJPJQ01. Next base: position 12,840 of record JBGPTS010000047.1, read on the forward strand.
GTGATGTTCGCCGTACGGCGCGCTTTGAGCCAACCCGAGCGCTTGCGCGAGGTGTGGGCCGATCTGGTGAAAAAACAATCGGTCGCGCGCGACGCCTGCGATCCGGCCGATCCGCTCGGCTTTTTGTTAACCGAAGGCAAGGCATCGAGCGTCGTCGACGCCGCGTACCGGTTTTGCCGCCACGAGCCGGGCGTTCACGTCGTGCTCACCGGCACCGGCAGCGCCGAGCACTTGAAGGAGAATATCGAATCGCTGACCAAGAGGGCTCTGCCGGCGGCGGTCCAGGCCCGGCTCAAAAAAATTTTCGCCCGAGTGGATTGCGTGACGGGAAACTGAGAGTTTATTTCTCTTGGAACAGTTTCGCGTACTGCTCCCACGGCGCGGGCGCGAGCGCGGCCGTCCGCATATTTTCTTCCACGTGCTGCGACTGCTTCATTCCGACCAGCGCGGTCGTCACGCCGGGCGTCGAGCGGACGAATTGCAGCGCGCGCCCGGCGTCGGTTTCCAATCCGCCGAAAACTTCGCCGATGAAGGGCGGCAGGTTGCGCGCGAGCTGTCCCTGATAAATCGACGCGCTCGTCATCACCGTGATGCCGAGCGCCTCCGCCGCGTCGAGCGGCGACAACATTTCGCCCTGCACTTTCTGGTTCCGCATTGTCAGCGCCTCGGCCATGCCGAGATTGAACGGAAGCTGGATCGCCTTGAAGCGGTGGTTCTCGCCGCCGGCCCGGCGCGCGATCTCGACGACTTCGTGGAGCGAGAGATATTCCTTCGTCCCGGGATCGTTGCGAAAAGCGTTCCACGTCGCGACGCCGTACATGCGAATCTTGCCCGCCGCCGCCGCGGCCTCCAGCGCTTCGAACGCTTTGAGTAAACGCTCGTTGAATTCTTCGCGCGGCGCGGCGGCGAGCTGGGTCTCGGGGTTGTGGACGTAATAGATATCGATGCAGTCGAGATCGAGGTTACGCCGGCTGCATTCGAGCTGGTTCAGGAGATAGGCGGCCGTCATGCAATGACAGCCGGCCGCGAGGTCGGCGGGCTCGGCGACGCCGGGCTTCACAAAGGTCTCGGCGAAATAACTGCGGATGTCCGCCGGCGGCGCTCCGTCGAAGGGAAGAAATCCGCCTTTGGTGGCGACGACGATCGCGTCGCGAACGAATCCTTTGCCGGCGAGATCCTTCAGCGCGGCGCCGATGGCGCGCTCGCTGCGCTGGAAACGGTAATTGATCGCGCTGTCGATGACGTTGGCGCCGAGCTCCACGCTGAGCGCGACGGCGCGGCGGTAGAGATCGTCCGCGGCCGCGTCATGATTGCCGAGATAGGTGCCGATGCCGATCGACGAGAACCACAGCCCCTGAGAGTTGCGGAAGTGCCCGCCCGGAATCCTCGCCGCGAAGCGCTCGCGGTAAGCCGCCGTTCCTTCCGCGGTCGCCCAACCCGATTGCGCCATGATTCTATCCGTCCGCGCGCTAACCGCGGCGCTCGGGACGCACGAGCGACCGGCGAAACAGGAGGCCGTCGAGACCGAGAGTCCGGCCCGGGTTCGACAGGATGAACAACAGAAATGCGACCGCGAAAGTTTCCTGCTGCGCCAGCGGCGCGCCGCCGCGCGCCATGCCCGGTCCGAAAAAATAATTCGCCATCATGAAGAGGCCGACGATCGCGCTCCAGCGCGTGAGCAAGCCGAGAATAAGGCACGCGCCGACCAGAATTTCGCCCGTCATGACCAGATTGCCGAACAGCACGCTGTTCGGCGCGACCGTATCGATGAGAAATTGTTTGTACCAGGGATAAAGATCGATTTTGGCGAGATCGCCGATCTGCCGGCCGATCCAATCGGCGTGGGGAAAATCGCGGTTATATTTATTCCATCCCTGCTGGAGCATGTAGTACCCGATCCACAGTCTGAGCGGAACGACGTGCCAGAGGTAGGTCCGTTCGGAAAAATTCATTTTTTCCTCCTGGAGGCGACGCTTCGGTTAGAATTGGTCCTTCAACTGGCGCACTTGAGCAAAAACCGCATCCGGTGTCAACGGCAAATTCGGAAATCGCCGGGTCAGAGTTTCTCGAATCTCCGGGCTTTCCCAGCGGAGGAACGGGTTGGTGGCGATTTCCTCCGCCATCGTCGAAGGCACGGTCGAGCGCCCCTCGGCCCGCGCGGCGCGCACGCGCCGCATCCTTTCCGTCAAACGCGGATTGCCGGGCTCCAACGTCAGGGCGAATTCGAGATTTTTCTCCGTGTATTCGTGGCCGCAGTAAACCCGCGTGTCCGGCGCGAGACGCATCAGCTTGGAGAGAGAGTCGCGCATCTGTTCGGCCGTGCCCTCGAAGAGGCGACCGCAGCCGGCGGTAAAAAGCGTGTCGCCGCAAAAAAGATTGTCGCCGAATAGATAGGCGACGTGGCCCTGAGTGTGGCCGGGGATGAAAAATATCCGCGCCTTTAAATCGCCGACCGTAATCTCGTCGCCGTCGTCCAGCGGACGTGTCAGGCCCGGAATTCGATCTTTGTCGTTTCTGTGGCCGTAAACTTCCAGCCGCCGGCGCGCCAAGCGTTCGATGATGCCCGAATTCCCGCCGGTATGGTCGCGGTGATGGTGCGTGTTGAGAATCGCGCGGGGCGTGACTTTCTCTTTTTCCATTCGCTCTATGACCGGCTCGGCCTCCGACGGGTCGATTACCGCCGCCTCGCCGGTATTTTCCGAAACGACAAGATAGCCGTAGTTGTCGCGCAGGAGAGGGATTTGCACGATTCTCATCGCCGCCTTATAGCACAAATTATAAAACAATGGACAAGCCCGGCTTGACCGGCGGAAGGGGTTTTTACTAGATTGATTTCATGTTGCGGGCCGGCGTCGGACAGTCATCGAACCCCACAACCGAACGGGCCGCGGAAGAGGCCGCGCGCGCCGCGATGGACCGCGCGGGCGTCGCCGCGGCGGACCTCGTCCTGGTTTTTTTCACCGTGGAGCATTTGCCCTCGTGGCAAAAGCTCGTCGCCGCGCTCCGGCGCATCGCCCGCACCGACGAGATCGTCGGTTCGAGCGGCGCCGGCGTCCTCGCGATCGACGGCGAGATCGAGGGCGGCGCCGGCGTGGCCGTTCTGGTCCTGGCGTCGGACGAGGCGCGTGCCCGCTCGTTCGTGTGCCATCCGCTACGCGGGCGCGAAATCGAAGCGGGCGCGGAGATCGCGCGGTCGCTCGACGCCGGCGAGGAGTCGCTGCTCGTTGCCTTTCCCGATTCTTACAACGTCGAGCCGCGCGCGCTTCTTCGAGGCCTCGAAGAGGCCGCGGGATTTGTCCCGCTCGTCGGCGCCGGTTCGTCCGAGAACGGCACTCAGGGCAAGACGTTTCAACTTTACCGCGACAATCTCGTTACCAACTCCGTCGCGGGCTTTTCGCTCGCGGGCGCGTTCCGAAGTTCGATCGGCATCACGCAAGGCTGCCAGCCGGTCGGCTCTCCGATGACGATCACCAGGGCCGAAGGCAATCTGATTTTCGAAATCGACGGCCGTCCGGCGTTCGACGTTTTCGCCGGCATTCTCAAAGGACCGCTCAAGGACAACCTCGGCCGCGCGCTGGCGTACGTCTTCGCCGGTCTTCCCGTCGAGCCGCGACGAAACAGCGTCGGCCCGGGCGATTATCTGGTGCGCAACATCGTCAGCGTCGATCCCGAAAAAGGCATCCTCGCCGTCGCCGAAGAAATCTTCGAAGGCGAGCGCATGCTGTTCACGCTGCGCGACGGCGAGCGGGCGCGCGCGGACTTGAGCCAGATGGTCCGGCGCCAGGCCGAAAGCCTCGGCGGCAAAAAGCCGCGGCTGGGATTTTACTTCAACTGCTGCGCGCGCGGCCGTTCGCTCTACGGCATCGACGGTATCGACACCGCGTACATCCGCCAGGCGCTCGGCGATTTTCCCTTGATCGGCCTGTTCGGCGGGTTCGAGCTCGGCCCGCTCGGAGGGAAAAATCATCTCTTCGCCTACACCGGCGTGTTGGCGCTCGTCACGGAAGAAAGCTGATTCGGGGAAACGGGGAAACGGAAAATGGGGGAAGCGGGGATGTGGAGAGGGGCGGAAGGAAGGAAGCCGTGAGCTTGAGCGCCGGAGAAATACTCGCGCTCGGCGGCGGCGCTTTTTTCGCCTCGACGCTCGCCGCGGTCGCCGGCTTCGGCGGCGCGGCGGTGCTCTTGCCGCTGCTCGTTATCACTTTCGGCGTGCGCGACGCCATCCCTATTCTCACCGTCGCGCAGCTCATCGGCAACTTGAGCCGCGTCGGCTTCAACCGGCGCGAGCTCGACCTCGCCGTTGTCGGGTGGTTCGCCCTCGGCGGCGTGCCCGCGGCGCTCGTGGGCGGGTTCCTCTTCGCTTCGGTGCCGCTTGCTTTCCTCACCCGGCTTCTCGGCGTCTTCCTGATCGTCGTCGTGCTTTATCGCCATATCGGTCGACGTACCACGCGGCGCCTTCCGCTGCGCGCCTTCGCGCCGATCGGCGCCGTTTTCAGTTTTCTCTCGGCGCTGCTCGGCAGCGTCGGCCCGATTTTGATTCCTTTCTTTCTGGCTTACGGTCTCGTCAAAGGCGCCCTCATCGGCACCGAGGCGCTCGCCACCGTCGTGATGCACGTCACCAAGTTGGTTGCTTACGGCAGCGCCGCCGTTCTGACGACGACCGGCATCGCCGTTGGTCTTGCTCTTGGGTCCATTATGATCGTCGGCTCATTCGTCGGGAAAAAGATTCTGGATCGTCTGCCGGAACGAGGCTTTGTCGCGCTCATCGAGATCGTGCTGGTCGCCGCCGGCGTTGCATTCTTGATCCGGGGCTGAAGGCTCGCATTTCTCTCCGCCACGCGTTTGTCGCGAGGGAATGAGCCGACTGCCGAAAGATGCGAGCGATTGTATTGACATTCGGCGCACGGTTGCTATTCGTAAGGTATGCTTGCCGCGCCGAAAAAGTTTGCCGCTCTGGCCGTCCTTCTCTTCTTCAGTTTCGGCACCGTGTGCGTAGAGTTGCGTCATGCCGCGCGCGGCCGCTTTGCCTCGGGGGTTTTTCCTTCGGTTGCGTCCCGCACTCCTGAAAAGAGCAACGCGCCTCTCGAGGAACGAAAGACGCTCAAAAGGGGATTGTACGTCGAAGACGAGAGCGCGCTGTCGGATCTGGCTCGAGCTGAGTCGCGAAGCCTGTCGCTGCCAGAAGAACGAGCGGAGGTTCCCGACGGCGACTTTCGCGTGGTTTCTCTCTCCCGGCTCGTTCATGCTCACAAAGTATCCACCAACCTGTTTCTATCGGTCCTGAATCTCTGATCATCGCATTTTTTTGGCATCCTCATAGTTAGCGCTGAGAATCCGGGGGTTCGCCTGAAAATGGGCCGGCCGTCCTCCGGTCGAGGGGTAGATCGCGCGATTGCGCTGTGCGGTTCGCGCCGCCCGCTCGGTGTGCGCCCATTGAAGAACTAAAAAAAAGGAGATTCGAAATGTTAAACGAAAATAAAGGTAGAGTGCTTTTTTCCGCGGTGATTTTGGCCGCAGCGTTGGCGTTGGAAGTCGCTCCCATAGAGGCGCAGAACGTCCCCGAGAATGCTACGGGGATCGTTGCGGAGATCCCCGGCCAACCCGAGGATTATTGTCACATGAAGTTCCCCGCTATCGACGAAAAGACTTTGGGCACGGCTCACCCGCGGCTCAAGGACAAGAGCGAGGGGGACATGATCGACTTCTATGGGCCCTGCAGTCATAATCCGCTGGGCAACGACGAGGTCACGAAGCAGATGTTCGACGAGACGTTCGATTTCTCGAGCGAGTCCGACGGCGGCGGCGATTGATCTGTCCTGAGAAAGCTTCGGATCCGTCGATCTTAGCAGCAAGCCGGGCCTCGAGGGAACCCCCTCGGGGCTCGGCTTGCTTGTTTCCAAGGCAAAGCCGGAGGATTAAGGTTTCTAGAATCGAAATCGAAGAAGCGAGGAGGCTAGGTCCTGCCGATGCGCTTGCGCTTGTTGGCGATGTAATCGACGACGATGTAGTTGCCGATTTGATCCGGAGAGGTGTAGAAGACGCGGCCGGTGTTCAAGCGCGAAAGCTGGTCGATGAAGCCGCGGCGGTAAAAATCGGCGCCGAGCATGAACGTGTTGATCTTGATGCCGTTCTGGGTGCAGCGGCGGACCTCCTTGAGCGTCTCCTGAACGATCCGCTCGTGCAGGAGCGCGGAGCCCCAGCCGCTGTGTAGCCGGCCGCCGCGCTCGAGCGTGACCGCCGTCGGCTCGCCGTCGGTGATGAGAATAATCTGCCGGTTGGCGGCCTTCTGCGAGCCCAAGAGCCGACGCGAAAAGCGCAGCGCCTCTTTGATGTCCGTGCCGTGCTCCATGAAATAGGTGATGGCGACGATCGAAGGCAGATCCTGCGCGTGAATCAGCTTGGCGTTGGAGCGAAATGCGACCAGGTGAAGAATGTCCTGAGGATATTTCGTCTCGATCAAGCGGTGCAAAGCGAGCGCAACTTTTTTCCCGGCGTGGAGCGCGTCGTTCATCAGCATCGAATAGCTCACGTCGATCAGCAGCACGGTCTCGCAGTCGGTGGAAAATTCCTGGCGATGGACGGAAAAATCTTCCGGGCCGATTTTTAGCGGCACGCCGCGCTCGCCTCTCTCCAGCGCGTTCATCAACGTCTCGCTGATTTTCACGTTGAGCGGATCGCCGTACTCGTACTTTTTGGTTTCTTCCAGCGTCTCTCCCTGCATGCCGCGGAGGTTCGTCGTGTGCTCGCCCCAGCGGTTGCGGTTGAGCATCGAGAAAATTTCCTTCAGCGCCTTGTCGCCGATTTTTCTCATGCCTTTCGGACTCAGCTTCATCCCCTGGCCGGTGCGGACGAGATAGCCGTCCTCTTCCAGCATGTGCTCGATCCCTTTGAGATATTTGAGCTGCTCGTACGCTTCGTCGCCCAACAGCTCGCGGATCTCTTCGAGATCCAGATCGGCGACGTCCGCCATCCCACGCTGTCCCCAGCGAAGAAACTGCTCGAGCTTGCGCAACTGGCCGAGCACCTGGCCGGCCTCGCCCATGCCCATGCGCTGCAAGCCCTGGAACGGATACTGGCTCAGCAGCTCCTGCAACTGCTCCATCTGGCCGAGCGCCTGGCTCAACTGGGCGAGCTGTTCCTCGGTCATGGAATTCAAATTCTCCAGTAAATTGTCCAGGTCTTCGACGGTGGCGTCGAGCATGTTGGGCAGGTTCTTGAGGAAATTCTCGTCTTCCAGCAGGCGGTTCATCCGCTCGATCATCTCCATGAGACCTTGAAAATCCTGCCCGGCGGAATCTTGCGGGCGCTTGCTTTTCTGTTGCTGAAGCTGATTCTTCAGACGCTCGCGCAACTCCTGATAGCGGTCGAAGCCTTGCTGCATTTTTTTCTGCAGCTCGTCCATGTTTTGGGCGTAGCGGCCGGAAAGCCGCTCCATGAAGTTCTTCATCTTCTCGTGGTAGGCTTCGAGCTTTTCCGCCAGGCTGTTGAGTTTGTCGCTGAGCGCCTTGCTTTCTTCCGGCGTGAGCTTGAACGAATCGGGCGAATATTTTTCCAGCAACTCTTTTTTCTTTTCCTCCGCCTGGCGGAGAATATCGCGCAGGCCTTTGACCGAGCGCTGCCCGTCCTCGGAGGAGACGCCGCGCCGCATCAAGTCGCGGAGAGCGCGGCGCACGCCTTCTTCTTCGAGAAAATTGTCGGAGAGATGCTTGAGAAGATCCGCGGAGGTGGGAAAGTGGATCTGCTGCGTGCCGTCCCACTGAGTGTAGCGGTGGACTCTCATCGCGGCTCAATATAGCGCAGTTGCCGCTGGAAGCAAAGTCGGACGGCCGGCGCTGGTGCGCCTCCGGCTTATGCGATAGAGCTGGCTCAAGGCGCGCGAATGCGTTAGAAAAAGAGCGATCGACGAGTCAAGGAGGCGCTCATGAACATCACCGTGGATCGAGCCAAGTGCGAGGGTTACGGCAAGTGCGTCCAGGCGACGCCGAAGGTTTTCAAGCTCGACGAGAAATTTATCGCCACCGTAGCCGACGCGCGCGGCGACACCGACGAGAAGATCGTCCTGGCCGCGAAAATTTGCCCAACCAAGGCGATCGGCCTCGAAGAGGAAGGCAGCGGAAAAAAAATCTTTCCGCCGGAGTAGGGCGGATGGAGACGCGGCCTCGGGGCGCAAGTTTTCGGGCCGCTCTTCGACAGGCTCAGAGTGGTGAGCTTCGTCGAACCACGGCCGATACCGCAGTGCCATGAGTCGAACCTCTGTTGCCGGAAGTCCGCGGCCCTCTTCCTCGCGCCCGTCGGCCGCGCCGAAAAACACAGGCGCTCGTTAGGGAACAAAGTGAGCAAGTCCGAATTCGTCATCATCGGCGCCGGGTTTGCCGGCGCGGCCACCGCCTACCACTTGGCGTGCGGCGGCGCGCGCGACATTCTCGTTTTAGAGCAGGAGCCAACCGCCGGCGTCCATTCTTCCGGGCGCAACGCCGCGATGGTGCGCCAGGTCGTCTCTGACCCTGTGCTCGCGGCGCTGACGGCGGAAGGCGCGGCGTTTCTTCGCTCTCCGCCGGCGGACTGGCCCGCGCCGCCGGGCTTCGAGCAGAACGGTTCCCTGCTATTGGCGAGCGGCGCAGGATGGAAGAATCTCGTCCAGGATGCCGA